>JAFRBA010000020.1 GCA_017405115.1 Kiritimatiellia bacterium | reverse complement strand
GTTCCGCGTCGGGTCAAACGTGGCGTCAGCCGTCGGGAACGACCCCGTGATCACGGCGCAGACGACTCCGATGTCGGTGTGGACGCGCACAAGCGACTCGGCCTCCAGCGCGGCGATTGCGTCGAACGCCCCGCCGAGGATCGCCATAACCTGAATCGCGGGCAGCCCGCACTTCGCGCCGATCGCCGAAGCGAACGCGGCCATGGCCAGCGTCTCCTTGGCGATGTAGTTGCCGAGATACGGCGCAACGGCACTCGTCGCGCTCGTGTTCTCGTGTATTACCACTTCATGTCTTGCCATTTTCTTTGATCTTTCTTTTTATTTTCTGTTTTCTAGTCATTTGTTGGTAGTTGGTTTGTTGGTAGTTGGTAGTTGGTGGATGGTGGGTACTTTTTGGTATAATTGCCGCAGGAGGAATCCATGGCAACAATCAAAAACTACCGTGATCTCGAAGTTTGGCAGCTTTCGATGGACTTCGTTGAAGCCATCTACAAGGCACTTAAGACATTCCCGCCCGAAGAACGGTACGGCATCTGCGATCAGATCCGCCGAGCCGCCGTTTCGGTGCCGTCTAACATTGCCGAAGGTTTCGGCCGAGACACACCAAAGGAATTTGCCCACTTCCTGTCCATTGCGCGTGGTCCCCTCTACGAGGTCATGACGCAACTTGAGATAGCGAGCCGTCTTGATTACCTGTCTCCAAGCTCCGGATTGTATCCGCAGGCAGTTTCAATCGGGAAGATGTTGAATTCCCTCAAAAAACGCCTTGCATCCCCCTCTCACTAACCAACCACCAATCACCAACTACCAATTTACCAACTACCAACTACCTATCAACCAACTACCGCGACCCTCCGGGTCGCGACGTGCACGCCGAACTCGTCGCCGAGCCCGCTGCGCGTGTAGACCTTGAGCGTGTACTCGCCCGCGAGGAGCCCGCTCTCGAGATGCGCCTTGACGTTCTGGAGGTCGGAGAAGTCTATGACCGCCCTCGTCTCGACGCCGTGCGCGTCCACGAGCGCCACGTACTCGTCATCCTTCGTCGTGTCCGGCGCGAGGTCGGATCCGGCGATGGAGAACACGTCCGTGCCCGTGATGACGTCATAGACGAGCGTCGTCTCGTCGAGCACCGTGTTGATCGCGGGCTTCGCGCCCTCCGAGTTGTTCACGGGGAGGATCGCCGCGAGCAGGGTCTTGAACGGATCCATCTCCACCGCCTGGACGGAGAGGTAGTTGACTCCCTTGACCCACGGGCCGCCGAGGCCCTCGAACGAGCCCTTGACGTAGTTGCGTATGGACGCGATCCCGTCGAGGTACGTGATGTTGCCCCTGCGCTGGTTCTCCCGTATGAACTCCGCGAGCGCCAAGAACACGGCGCGGACGGCGGCGGCCTTGAAGCCGGTGCGCTCCGCGCAGTATTCGTAGGTCTCGCGGCGGGACATCGTGCGGTCGTGCTGCACGAAGCCCCGGTAGAAGGGTGCGCTGGCAATGTTGCTCGCTCCCTTCATCGTAATGAACTTCACTGTCATTTTCTGTTTCCTTTCTTTTTTGTTTTGGGCAGTTGGTTTGTTGGTTTGCTGGTAGTTGGTTTGTTGGTTTGTTGGTGGTTAGTTTGTTGGTTAGTTGGCTCGTTGGCAACTAGGTAGCCACAGGCCACCAACAACCAATCACCAACCACCAACTACCAATCACCAACCACCAACTACCAATCACCAACCACCAATCCCCCCTGCACCCGCAAGGGGAAAATGCCTTTTCAGAACGTAGGGAGGTCGGACCCCGAACGTAGGGATGTCGCTCTCCCAACGTAGGGAGCGCCGCCCCCAAACGTAGGGAGGAAGGGCGTCCCCGCGAGCCGCCTCACTTGAGCTTCGTGTCGACCGTCACCGGATTGGCCTGCGTCGGCACGTTCGTGTCGCCGCCCGAGGCGTCCTCGTTCTGCGTGGACTGCGTGATGATCGCGATGCCCGGGATGCCGAGTGCGTACACGCCCATCGACTGCGTCTTCGAGCTCGGCGTCATCGACGAGCAGCCGCTCGACACGGCCACAAGCCCGCCGCCGATTGCCGCGAGCAGCACAGGTTTCACCGCCTCCCACAGCGCCTTCCCAAGCGCCTTCCAGTTCACTTTCAGTTTCATCGTTGTTTTCCTTTCTTCGTTTTGGTTTGAGAAGTTTGAGACGTTTGAGAAGTTTGAGATGATTGAAAAGTTTGAACCTCTCAAACCTCTCAAACCCTTCAAACCTCTCAAACCTCTCCAGGAGGGGGCGCTATCGCTGCGGAACCTCTCCGCAATCGCACACCCCCTCCACCCATAGCCGCTCAAACGAGGTGTTTTTCCGCCTCGGAACGCCTCTCGTAATAGACCGTGGCCTTTATTTTCAGGCGTTTCATGATTTTTTCACCTTGTAAATTTTGAGGCCCCGGAACGTCCTCCAGAACATGCTTCAGGGCAAGCGCGAACTTCCTCAGCCGCGGCGGAAGTTTCCGCACGATCTTGCGCATCCGACGCTCCCTTGCCGCCGCGATTTCCTCACGGTCAAGCCAGGCGACCATTGCCGCAACACTGCCGTACTTCATGCCACACCCCCCTTCGCGCTACGCGCTACCGCCGTCGCGCTTTGCGCTATGGCGGTCGAGACGGAGGGCGAGCCTTTCGGCAATGCTTCCTGAAGATGGCGTTGCAGCGCCCGGGCTGGCCAGCGCAGTTCGCCCTGCCGCGCCGAGCTGATTACCTCATCGGCGATGTCGAGAAAGACATCGAGCCCGACACGGCGGCAGTACCAAATCCAGATGCCGCGGTCGCGGCTCTTGTCGCCGAAATGCTCAAGCACATAGTCGGCGGCCTTGCAAGCCTCCCTCCACGTGCAGAGCAACTTTTCGCCCTCGCCCGCGCGCCCGCGCGGTCTAAGAGGGCTACTGTTACCAGTATTTATACTACCGTCTACGTCTAGACCGCGCACGCACGCGCGAGGGGTGTTGATAGCTTTCTCAGCCATCATCCCACCTCCTTTCCGCATGCTTCGAAGCCAAGCCGTATGGCCTCGCGGCGGATTCCCGCCTGACTCTTCATAAGCGCAAATATGGCTCTATCGCCAAGTTGCGGATATTTCTTCTTAAGCGCATCGAACTGCGCGTTGAACCTTTCTGCCGTATCGCCGGCAAACGCGATTTTATGCATTTGCATTGGTGCTGATCTTTCTTAGTTGCGACCGAGAGAACCACTCTCTCGGCCGACAAGACCAGCGTATCAACAATACATTGCAAGATGATTGCTGAAGCGTTGCGAAACCATTGCGCGCCAACAGCTACAAAAAAGGCGAGGATGTCGCCATCCTCGCCTATAATATCTACGCTATCAACCAAACGGCTAATCGTCGTCCGGCAGCGTCATCTTATTCCACATCGTTTCATGATATTTGCCCAAGGCCTGGCTATACGCCGATGCCGCACTACGAGCGTTTTTGTAGAAAACCAAAAGCCCCCTTTTTTCAGCTCGGCGCGCAGCTTCCGTAATACCTGTGCCGCTATTCATCCCTGCCGAAGTCATTTCGTTTTCACATATCCGCCTTATTGTTCTCCAATCATGTTGCTTCCTTTCTTTGGGCGACAATTCCCCGTTGTCGCTTCCCAATGCTCTAATCGTCCTGTTAGAATTTCCCATTGCCTCTGCTGCACGATCTAATGCGCCAACAAAATCCTTATATTTCCGCGTTGATTTAATTGTCTTCATCTTTACCCTCTCAAGTATAGCCCCCAATTCGTCAATGGCCGCAGACCATGCATCAGAAAGTCTTTTTGCAACCTTCTTGTCAGCGCTATGTCTACAAACCGCTTGAATGAGCTTCGACCACGCTTGATGAAGTTCTGCACAAGCTGCATTTACCTTCTCATTCTGCGCAAACGGGAATCCGGCACCACACAAAAATACTTCATAAACCATTAGCGCATTCTTCATCCCTGCAAATGAGTTGCGATCAAGAGCAGTTGCATTGCCCGGCGCATCACAGTCAACCACATTGACAATATTCAAAACCTCACGTCGCGAAATTGATATTAATTTGAGCGTATCGAGAACCGCCCGTGGAGTTATCCCAAAGTCTGATGGTTTTACATGCATGGCACAGTAGAACTAAAACTCAATCCCAAGCAATTTGTTTTCTACCGAGCCATCATAGAGTCTGAGGGCGATGCAATCTTCAATATTGAACTCTGGAGAGAATTGGGTCGTTGGCAGCTTGTCGTCGTTGAACCCAGTGATATACTGGCCATCGCGTTCAAGAGCGTATTTATGCGCAAGCTCCAGTGCGGTTGCGACCTGTCTCTCATCTGCGGACGTGAAAATTTCGCCGTCATGCAACATCAGTGAAATGTTGCGCCTACATAGTTTTTGCTGCTTGAAAATCGTCATGTCAATAGCATAGAGATTTATCTTGCCTTTGCCCGCCCCACCACTTGATGGCAAAAATGCCTTGAAGCGAAACCCTACAGATTTTTTGCCAGCGTCAGCTTTTTCCAGAAAATCGATCTCGAAAGTTCCAGCGCCGCTTTCCTCATAAAGCGATTCCGTTAGCGTCCTATAGGTTGAGGAAGCCGCTTCCGCGTACTGGCCGCGATGATCGAACTCATCTTTTGCGGCTGAAAGTTCGGTCGCTTTATCGTCTTTGATTTTCTTCAGATCGCTACTTGATTTCTTTAAGTCGTTTAGACATTGCATTTTTGCCGAAAGTTCTGACACGAGCTTTTCACGCCTATCCTGCAATGAGGCAAATTCTTCCAATGCGCCATGCGTGCCAAGATGTTTTAGGCATTCGCTCCGCGCTTTGTCCAGTTGTTCCAACTTTGGCTCTTCTTGTTTGATTAATCCTTTCAACTGTCTAATTTCCTCTTCCAAAAATCTACGCCTGTTTAGAACGACATCACGATGGAATTGGGCTACTTCGTCAAGAGTATGCACAATTGCGTCAGGAAAGGTGATTCCAGCCTCCTCATAAAGTTCTTTCAACCCATCAGGTTCGGCAAAGTCGTCTCTAAGGGATTGCGTTGCAGCGCCAAGAGCACGGCGATTAGAGTAGAACGACCTGCGTACTTTATGTAATTCTCGAGTTAAACGGTCAGCTTCTTCTTCCGATTGATGATAAAGCGGATCAACCTTGAATTCTGAAAGCTGACTGCGAATACTATCAAGATCGGTTTTGAGCCTTTTGCATGTTCCTTCAAGTGCCCTAACGGACTTTTCGTGCCACTCCTTACGCTTTATCGTGGCCGCATCGCGAATAGTTCTTGCATCTTTCTCCTGTGCTGTCAGTGCTGAATAACGGCTAACAAATTCCCATTCTAGGCCAAGAAGATATGCAAGTGTTCTGTCGCGTGAAGTTGCACTTTCGCTTGCGCTCGACGGCGTTAGGTCTCCTTGGAACGATTTACGATGGAAGAATCCCATTAACTCCCGGTATGATGGTGGCTTTTCTGCAACTGGCACTTCTCCATTGTGAATTGGCAAGGAAAAGAATACTGCACCTAAGAGCTTACGCCAGTTTTCAATTCCATATTTGCTCGTGCCTCCGTTTATTGCTAGAGTATCAGGCGGGATTGGCCATTTTGTCACATCGCCCTCGATTTCAATAAGGTCTCTGGACTCCTCCAACAGGGCTCTAGTCACCCTTACACGGCTACCGCCAATGTCAATATCAATCGTAAAAGCCCAATCGCTCAATTCCTCCTTTGTCAATTCAGGAAGAATGTTTGCGCCTAGGCAATAATCTATCAGATTGAGGACTGTTGATTTTCCAAGGCTATTTCTAGTGTCTTTAGTGTTAGCGTTCTCGGACTTCACTCCGAGAATTATGTTCAGCCCAGCATGGAATATCAGACTTTTGCCTTTGTTGAACGATGGCTTGTTTGCTGAAAGCGAATAAATCATATTGCAGCCCTCCTAATCATACCATTCGACATTTCTACAAGACCGAGTGCGTAAAGAAAGTCAAGTGTATAAACAAAGCGAGCATAATTGCCAACTTCACGATACTTAAGCATTTCGTTACGGAGACGCGAAATTGATTTGGGCGAATCTTTAAGATGACGAAGTGCGATAGCTCCAAGGCCGAGGAAGGTCTCGCTTACGGGGATATATTTGTCAGGAAGAATCATGCGGCGACCTCCGAAATTGGCTTTGCAACTCGCTTTTCTTCTTCTGTCTTTTCAAAGATGTCACATTTTGCAAAAAGATAGGCAACAAGAGCAGCGGCAACAGGTTCCAAGGCCATATTTCCCATTTGTCGGTTAAACCAAAGAATCATGATTCTGTAGAGATCGTCGCCAAAGCAACCTTGTCGGCGACATTCATTGTATAGCCCGATGAAAAAGTTCGCTACACGCCGATGAAAACCAGGATGGGAACGGTCTTCACCTCGCACATAGGCATCAACCGTTTTATAATAACACATGGCCCTGCCTATATCCGCCTTTGCGTCGTTCTTCAAATCGTTAAGGGATAGCTTTTCGTCAATCGGAACGGTTTTGTAGTCTGTTGAGAGATTGCGAGAACCTATTTTGTCTACGAAGGGTTTGAGCCTTACAAGAGCATTTTCAAGGGATGATTCGCTTATAGGGTCATCAGGTTGTATGACCTCCCACTTTGCAGCCGCGTTGTAGGTGGTGACTTCACTTCGCAGATGCGCAATTTCTTCCGGTGTCGTTATGGTTTCCATCATGTTGATATTATATTATTTCCCAAAGAAGCACTTGAGGGTCGTATGCGTCATTCCAGCGTTTCGAGAACGCCATCGCCGCCTTTCGAAGGATAAAAAGTCCGACATGATTGCCACAGTAAATTACCACGGTGGTTTTCTCCGCTCATGTTACTACCACTCATGAACGAACACCCCACCGCAGCAATCATTTCGCGGACCATACCGCCATAAACCTTTCGATTCAATGCATTTCTACCCATACCGTTTAATCGCATCCCCTGACAGCAATTACAAAGATTTCCTCAAAGTGGTGCCGTGTGCGTCCCGACAAGCGGATCAAGAAAACCACAGAACATGTCATCACCCGCTCGCCAACGCTCATAAACCGCCTTGTGCTTGTCATAGTGCCCATACGCGATCTGCCGTTCTCCCCTGTATCCAATACGAAAAATCATTTTTCGTTTTTTTGTATATTTCTCAAGTAGGTCTTTTCTGAGATAAAACAGTTCAGCGCTTCTCGAAGTATCCTTTGAGCTGTAATACCTGCCAGCGAGATTACCATCACGATCAACATACTCCCATTTATGCGGCACCAGCCTAAGTCCAAGTCGCTGCGCAACATAGGCACTCAAAAGATATCCACCAACATTATTCTGAATAGAATGATATGATTCCCACGTGTAGCAAACCGTCAATAATTCTACCGGTATATTACTTCCTTTTGAATCTTTGGGCAGATTATCATCAACAAGTTCCGGTTTAAGTTTTATCCCAAATTGATCATATTCGGGAGCCGCCGAACGCCAGTTCAATGACCATGGCGATTCACCATGAAACGAATAATAGAATTGCGGGCAATCAATGCGCATACTGTCATAATGTTTCTCCACAACCGCAAGAGTTTTCGCTGGCGTTAGCAACCCATCTATCTTGACAAAGACTCTTCTCCCAAAGTTATCTTCCTCTTTCATATATCCATTGATCAAAACAAAATCAGCTGCCGAGCCCTCCATAAACGCCCCTGCCGCCAGCCTCCCTATGTCAGGGCTGAAGCCCCCATAAAGCCATTGCCGCATGTTTCTAAACTTTCCTTTAATCAGCGGATGACTCTTCCACAAGGGCAATTGCTGTGGGGCATCAGGGAATGTTGGGTCTATTGATATTTCATGCCAACGATCCCAGCATTCAATTTTTTTGTCAACGCGCCCTTTCAACTCCATATACGCTATCAAAGCATATTTCTTTCCAAATCTCGTTGCAAACAATTCCTCTTGCCTGTTACTTCTATATCTATCATCTCGAATAAATCTGTCGTATTTCTCAAATTGCTCATCTCTGTATCCCAGCGCAAATATCCGCTTCTGAACTTGGTCATACGCTTTTTTATATTGGCTTGTATTAGTTTGATAATCACGCCCCCCAACTACATGCGCCAAATCCTTATAAACAAAATCTAAATCTCCAATGGTGGCAAATTTCGATCTTTGCAAATCGCCGTCCGACACATGCCTACCTTGTCCAAATGGATTGGCATAAACAACTACTTTACACGTCTTATTGTTTGTGGCCAACGCAACAGTATTAATTGCATAATTCAGAACACCATAATGCGAGGTCGAATACCGAGCACCCTTCTTTAATATCTTATCCTTTAATGCCTTTGAATATCTCAACATCAAGCCATGCTTATCACTAGAGTCGGAAGAACCGTTCAAGAAAATGCAAATTCCATAACCAGCGGCAACCAAGCGTTCAAGGATATACAAATCATTGACGCTTAACGAATCATCAATCAAATCCAATACTTCTTCTGGGAACTTCTCACCAATCGCACACACCAACCTTGTCGCCAAGTCTCTTATAGGGGGCACATTGCTGGAAAGAAGCCATTTGCAACATGTAAAGACCGACTTAACATCCGCCATGCCAATACTATCCATGTTCTCAAACACAATCTTGAGATGTTCATAAATAAGTTCTTTCATCCCATGCACCCACAGACCCCACAACGCATCACGCTCAGCCATATTCATGTCCGTCAAATACAAGTCTAACACCTCGCCATTAAAGGCCTTTGCTCCCGACATACACTGCGATACAGACTTCCAAAGAATATCACCCTTCTGCCAAGGCACCTCCGAATTGGGCACTTTCATTCGCCAAAGCGATCTAATCGTAGCGGCCGGGCAATGTTTCTTATTCGATGCCAAAATGCGATTTATCGCCCAATACAGCATCCTCTTTGGTATCACCTCAATAATATCTTTACTTGGATACATCTCCATCCACATAGGAACAAGGGAAGAAATAATGTCAGACGCAAGAGGATGATTCTGATTTTCAAGGACTGAAAATACATTTGAAAAATCATTGTCCGTGCCCTTCAAATACTTCGCGATAAGAAAACCAGAAACACTGTCATGAACACCCTCCAAAATCGATTCCCCAGTATTGGAGGCATGGAACCGCATTGCAACTCCTTCATCAGCAAGAATTGTGGACCATTTATACAGCCAATCTTTATCTCGACATTGCATTCCCTCATCCATTTCGTCTGCCGCCACGCACCTGCTCCTATGTTTCCACAATAGCTCAGCAAAAATATTTAAGGATTTTCTAAACTCTTCCTTAGAATGATATCCACGCGACCCAGCACCATCGCAAATGCGCCCCTCAATAGCACTTATCCAAGACGTGAAAACATTATGTGCGCTATAGAAATCAGCCGTCACCACCTCCTTGTCTTTATTTGTGTCACAAAATATACGAATAAGCAACGGGTCCTGCAAAGCAGTGTTTTGTAGATTAGGTATACGTCCCTTAAAAACAATATTATATAGAGTGAAATATCGCGATACCATTTCGACCAGATTCTCCGCCTCTATCTGTATTGTATTAATTCCAGTCGGCAAACACATTTTTTCATAATCCAACTCGACGACCTTATCTGTTTGATCAGGAACTGCGCGAACGTCGGAGATTCTCGCTTGACTTTTGGGACACCGATATGTTACAAGGACTCTGACATTGCGATAATTGCGCCTAATCTTTGTACGCATGAGCGCAATCTTATCAATCCATTCTCCTGGAGACTCAGATTCATTCAGACCATCAATCACAATTGGCATAATGCAGCCATGCTTACGGCCAACAGAGTCCAGTGCGTTGAGAAGAGCATCAAGATTTTCAAATGTCCGTCCCGCAAAGCTCTGGCTTCGTACAAATTCATCAATAGTGAACCCCTTGCGCAGCCCCTTTGCTAGGAACAAGAAACCAGCAGGACGCTTTTCGGTAGGAGAAACGACCGATATGCATAAATGCGTTTTCCCCATTCCCGGCGGGGCCTTAACTGCTATAATCGGCTCTGACAATAGCTTCTTAATATTTTGCACCTGAACGCCTGGGAGCCGTGAATAATGCAATAAATTATGCAATAGGAATGCAGCATTGTTTGCTTTCGAATATGCAGCCTTGAGGACGCACGATATTTTTTCGTCTAATTGCAATGTCATATCTGCTACCTGCACATCAATTATACGGCCATCCTTTATGGCATCCAATAGCGTCCCGTATTGCAATTGGAGAGACTCTATGTCGGTGATAAGCCCATCAAGTCCATCAATGTCTTTACATCCATCTAACAAAACTTTCAGTTTCGCTAGTTCTACAGCTGTCTTCCATGCCCCTCCCCAATACTTTTCTTCAAACAGAGCCCTACGAACCATTTTCTCCGCGCTGCTCACACAATGCACTTCTTTCTTCCATTTGCCCAAAATTGGCACAATAGCATCTTCAAGTGCATCATCAAGATCTTTTCTCGAAAAAGAATACCGCCCAAAATACGAGAGCAATAAAGAAGTACGTGGCAAAATAGCTGAAAGCGCTAGAATCATATCGGCATGCCAAAAAGCGATCTCTTTTACTGCATGCTTTTTGTTGCGCAACTTCTTGATTCGTGCCTGATCGGACTTGGATAAGCATTCGGGGGTCCACAGTATCCATTTCACGACATCTTTATAATCCCGAATCGTCTTATGATATGAGTCTTTTATCTTACCAAACTGCGACGAGGACAATGACTTCCCCCTAAAATACTTACATTGCCACCCAACGACAGTGCCCTTCCCTCCTAAAGTTGAATTGTCACGATTTACCTTTACTATGAATTCGACTCCAGACTGTTGCTTGTAACCGATAAACTCTCCGTCGCCGCCAAGCGCAAGCCGCACCAGCGATCTGCATAAAGCCTCAAAATCCCTTGGCGGGTCGTCAGACTTGATTTCAAATGCAGTCCAGTTAATAAGACTGCCTTTCTCGGAGTAAGAAATCATTCCTCAGTATATTTATCGTATTCTTCCTTGTAATTATGCCCAGAAAAGAATTCAACTTTAGCTCCTGCCAGCAACAGCATCTTGAGTGTCCCGCCCCAATCATACTCGCTGGAGGTAAGGACAAAGTCCCTCCCCTTAACCCGAGGGGTCAACTCCATGCAGAATTCCATCAGATCACGTGGGGCCAGGGCCTGTGTAAACTTAATCTTGCCCCTAAACAACGACTCTAGTATTTCATCTGGGAATGCATCTGGCGATTGTTGGCACTCGTCAAAGTGCTTGATCGACAACTCTATAATCTTTTGATACTCCGCAAGAAAAGTCTTCGCCTCAGGCGCTGACTTGAAATGCCCGACAAGGACAATCCTTGACGAATGCTCAGAGCTGTAGCTATTCCACACTTTCATTTTTGATAAACCTCCTTTATTGCTTGAATAATACCGTTTTTCTTGATCGGGACGCCATCCGTCCCAAAAGATGAAATCCTTAAAATGCCATCTGCCGATATATGAAGATACTGACGCGCTCCAACATCGCCAGGGATTGGAACAACCGCTTTCATACTATCAGAGCACAAAGCACTCACCGTTACTCGCAATGGCAACTTCGTAGATAGTAACCAATCATCCACCATTGCAACAAACTGAGAATCAACGCCCTGACAACGCTTTGTCCTTACCTGTGGGAGCAAGAGAAATTCCTTAACACCTATTTGTGCACTACGCTCTATTGCGTCCATCAGCATAGGAAATGTCTGAGCGTTGAGAAGATAATTTATGCCAATCTGAAGATGCCTAGCAAGGTTCTCAATTCGCGAATAATCCATTGTCTCGCCGTTTGTGCTTATCCTAACGAAATTGACATAGCGCTTCATCCACTGGACCGTTTCATCATTTAGATAATCGCCGTTCGTTGTCAGCGTACATGCCATCGAAGTCGCAGAATAAACATGTTGACATATTTCGCATAAGTGCGGATAAAGCAAAGGCTCACCGCCACCAAAACCAACGCCTAAGCAGCCATTTTTATTCAACTCGTCAATCCAGTCGCAAACCATGGTATGATCCAGTTCTGCTACATTCTTTGGCGCAAAACAGTGCACACATGATCTATTACACCTATTTGTAAGCGCTATTGAAACATTCGCAGGAGCCACCGACAGGATTTCATCATTGCACAACATCTCATCAATGAGGATATTTGTGCCACTTGCCCTGTTAAACAGATGAACACCTTGTTTTGTATAGCGATATTGCATGGCACAAAGAATAAAT
Organism: Kiritimatiellia bacterium; assembly: GCA_017405115.1. The sequence continues at coordinate 87,759 of JAFRBA010000020.1, read as the reverse complement.
TATACTGAGGGATAAATAGTCCGACATGATTGCCACAGTAAATTGCAACAATAGCATTCTCCTCCCATGGTACCAGACCTCATGGAAGAACACCCCACCGCAGCAATCCCGCCGTGGGGCAAGAAGACACAGACCTTTCGATTATTTCTCATCTATCATCTACCCGTTCTACATGTTCTACACGGCTAAACTTTTAGTGCGTTTAGTGCATGTCGTTGAGTTCACAACCATTTTATCAAATGAACTTAGATCTAACCTTAAATCATGAGAAATTCTTGCGGCGGAGAAACGAGGCTTTAGACAAACAGGAACCCCGGCAGAACCTGAAAAGGCGTTGCTTGGATAGCTTGGCGTAGTCGAAACACATTGACCATTTGCGCTATTCCTGTCTAGCCCTCGGTAGACGGGTTTGATGCCAACGAACTTCGCATACATGCCAAACAAAACCAACATCACCACAAGCATTACGAGATAATGTTTGGCCCGCCTGTAGCCAACAAGCACCATCAGGTAAAGCGTCCACAGGAACAGATTGAGGAACGGGCAGATCTTGCGCATCCCCTCCATTGTCCTCTCTCCCTTGTACGGCAGGAACCATCCGTAGATGAATCGTGGCCTGTCCCAAGTCTCTGGAGATGGATAGCTCCAAAATGGCGTGTTCAACGTACAGAGGACAATGACAACTGGAAGAACGACAAGAGCAACAACCCTAAGAACCCTAACGAGAACACCCGACTTGGTTCCCGTCTGAAGACGGACGCAGCGGAAATACTCACAAGAAGCAGCCAACGCACCAAGAGCGACAAACACCAGCGGCGTTATAATTCGCTGGGCCACAAGCTGATCCTCAACGCTCAATCCAAAGTTCTTAAGGGTTAACGCCCCTGCAAAGACAAGGTAGAACATGGCAAGCGACCCGAAAGCCACTCCCAAAACCGCCAAGACTCTCTTTAGCATGTCCATGAGACTGTTTGTTACCAGAGCCCGTTGTCCCAGATTGCCTTCAAGACAAAGTCGCAATCGAGAGGCTTGTGTATGATGTAGGACTTCTCATGCTGCTGCTGGAGATCGGCCGCCGTCTGATACGGCAGGAACTGGTCGCGGAAGTAGACCCACCCCGGCCTGAGCCTGGAATGGAGATTGGTGAGCGCAGGAGCGGAGGACTGGTCCATCGCGTAAATGAGCCTCGTGACTGAATTCGACATAGAGTCGATATCCGAAAACAGGACATCGTAGGAGACGATTATGTTTGCCGCTACGAGATCGTTCGAGTTCGCAGCAAGACGCGCTTGTGCAAGTTCGTACACATTGGTCCAGTTGCCGTTGTACCAGTCGTTTGTGACGGCATGGTAGGTGTTCTCGGTAGGCGTTGCGCAGACCGTGAATGCCAGCGCCATCGTCAGCGCAACAGTTATCGCGATTTTCATTGCGTTGTTCCTTTCTGCTTAGCGAATTCTTCCCTCGACCACCCCCGGAGAGCAGAAGTTCAAGTTGAAATTAAGCTCGGTTGAGAACAAGACATGGTTGTCGGCCGACGCGTTGTTTGGCCATAGCCGCCTTTCCTTACCGTCCGCGCTGTTCCACATGCCCGCCGAGAGGGCGGCGGCAGCCACGCCTACGGTCCCACCTCCCGCAAGTTGCGTTCCCGCATCCCAGCTCATTGTTGCTGTCGCGTCGTTAATCGCGCCTATGCCCTGCGCCAGCCATTGTGATATGCCCCAAACACCCAGGCGCTCGGTCCCGTAACCGGCAAGAAAGTTGCCGAGTTTGGCCATCCTCGTAGGAACGCCGTAGAACGTGGCGACCGCCCCCATACCGGTAATGTCGTTGACTTTGTTGTAAGTCCACACTGTTTTGCTTCCAGCATTATCCACGCGTCCCAGATAGTCAACCGCCCCGTTGTCGTTGAACCATTTCACCCCGAAAGTCGGCAGCTGCCGTTCAAATCGCCCGACCGTCGCGTTAAGGTTTGAAATCGCGGCAGAATAGACCGCGAAATCCGCCTCGAACACGCTACTGACCTCCGCGCCTGAGAGCGGCAGGACGACGTTGCCTTCCGTCCACGGCGAGCCTCCGCAGCGGGACCTGAAGCGGTACACGCCGCCCTGCTTCGGGTTGGAGAAGCTCGCCGCCAGCCCTGCAAGCTGAATGAGCGACCCGCTCATCTGGGGGCGAGACTCCACGACCTCCCATTCGACCTGGAGCCCCGAGGTCGAGACTCCTTCCGGTTCTAGTACTAGCTCCATCTCTACGGTGAAGTCAGAAATTGTGAAACCGTCTTGTCCTTGCGTCGCGACGTTGTCGAACGGCACGACCAAGTGCCTGTCGGGGTTGAGGCTGTTACTCTCCAAGAATGGGCACGTCTGCTCTCCGGGGAACGGAGGTGCGTTTGGGCTCTGGCCTGCGGCGGTGCTCGTCATCTCCATCCTGTCGACGCACGCGACCGTGACCAACTGCGTCAGCGTGTATATATCCGTCCCGTCGTTCACGTCAAGGTAGACGCGGACGTCGCCAACGACGTCGCTCACCTCCACGCCCTCGAGCCAGAATGACCCACCCCCGCCCGGCGGAATGGACATGGGAAGCGACACTGCGCCGGTACGGTTCTCCGTCGCCCACGGAACGACCTTGCCACTGTCCTCGAGCCGCAGCGTGGCCGTCGCGCCAACAGCCGATTCCGGCGGCTGGAAGGTCGCAGACACACCGCCGAGCCAGCCACCGCGCATCACGACGGGCGTGACCGAAAGCGCCACCCACGTCTCAGGGATCGACTCGTTCCTCGCCTGGCATTCGCACTGCTCCTCCCACGAGAATACCTTGCTATATCCCTCCCATGTCGCCGTTATGTCCCACCACTGCCCGTATCCAGAGCAGCAGCAGTTCCCGTTGCAGCCCCATGAGTAGCTTACGCCGTACAGCGAGACATCGCAGCAGCTGCCAGTAACCGAGCTGATCTCAGCACCGACATACGGGCTCGTCACGAGCTGCCCCGTTCCGCCGCCTCCGTCAAGCCCGAGCGAAATCGGGCGCTCGACTTCAAAGTCGGCGCTCGGACCGAACAACTGACCGCCGCACTGCGGAATCGGGGCTCCGCGAAGCCCCGCCGGCGAGCCTGCATTCAGGCTGATGTTCGCCTCCGGGTCGCTTGAAGATATGTCAGTCACCGGCCAACTCGCCCTGGCGCTGTACCCTGCGCCGATCAGAAGGGGCACGGTGCACACCTGGTTGGAGTTCGCTATGACGAAAAGGTTCCCGAGGTCGCTCGGACCGTCGCATGTTATCGCAACCCGTGTTCCGTCCTTCTGCACGGTGAACTGCAGCCAATAGTACGCCGACTCACAGACGTTGCTCCGCCACTCCACGAATATCTCGCCATTAGTGTCGGAAAACGCAGAAAGCACATTTCTGCAGTTAAGGTTAAGCCAGTCCTCTCCAGTTCCGAAGCAGTCTCCGTCGTCCGTCGTCGGCTGCACGTCTATCGAGTTGTCCAATCCGTCGCCGTCCCAGTCGTTCGGGTCTATCCTGGTGTACACCGCGCCGACGTCGTTCGACCATGTTTCAAAGCCGCCGTCCGGCCGAAGCACGACCTGAAGGTTGACCGTCTCGTTAGTACAACCACCGGGAAACACGTTCTCCCATCCGACTACCCTGCTGTCGTCATCCCCTGTGGTCCACCAGAGACGACTCTCGCCCTGTACGGCCAACGCGCCTTGCACTCCAGTCGATATTTCGCTCGCCGCGTCATGCGGAGCGGCCCTTAGGCGGCCGTCGACAAACCACCACAGCCTCGTATGAGCCGATTCGTTGGTGCCGAGCGGGAACGACCAGCCGCCGAAGTCGAGGATGTTCCGCCCCCAGCTGGAGGCTGCGCCGTGGACATGGACGTTGCCAAGGCGCTGGGCGTTGGCGGGCATGGCGTGGTCGTGCATGGCGTCGTTCGTCACGAAAGCGAGCCGATACCCTCGCTGGATGTCCTCTGCCCCAACCGTCGGCCCTGCCATGCCGACACCGCGCAGCTTCTGGGCCTCGACCGTCGCGATAGCGGCCATTACGACCATCACGACCTGGACCATACGGGGCAGGGCACGAAACCGTCTAAAGCCCTCACCAAGGGGCTTCCTCAACAAGTACGCGCAAAACGCCGCGTAGAACAGAAGCGCGACCGCAATTCCAAATGCATTCAAGTTTGCCATCGCCATATTGGTAACAATCCTATTTGAGAATGAGCGCGAACGCCTTTGTCTCGACCGACACTGTGACAGCTTCGCCTATATCCCCTCCCCCTCGCTTGATGACCTTTGCGATGTTCCATGCCGGGTTGAAATGGCGATGCGTTATGCAAATCGTGTCGCCAACACCATCAAACAGCCGCTGCGACGCGTAGTCCACGAAATACCGTTCGCCGCAGTCGCACCCGAAAACGAAGTCCGTCTCGTCGAAGGCCAGGTCCCCGTCGCTGTCCGCGTCGTGTCCGACAGCGACCAGCACCTCGTTGGACGAGCAGTTGCCTGCCTGGATCTTCAGCGAAAACGTCTGGTGCTTTTCGGGGCAGTATGCCAGGAGCGAGACGTTCGTCGACACCTCCGTGTCGGGGAGCGCCGCCGACGGAAGTTGTGGTACCTCATATTCGGCCGCAACACAAGTACACATGACGATGTTCGCGACCACTATTGCTGCGAGACATTTTCTCATAAGCTATTGACAGTATATCATCTGGCAGGCCTTGTCAACTTATTGCGAACTTATTGTATGCAGAATATCCGGTGCCGAAATTATCGGATACGATAATTTCACATCCGACGCCTCCACAATGGTATAATACACGGCGTCATGAAGAAGAAGCGGGCATTGGTTGCCGAGGACAACGACGGGCACTACAAGTCCTTCAAGGAATTCCTCGTCGGAATGGGGCTTGAAGTCGAACGCGAGGCGTTCGGCGACTTGGCATTGGAGAAGATTCTGAACTCCGAATACGACATCGTCATACTCGACATCGAGCTGCCGAAGAAGAACGGCAGGGAAATCTTACGGGAGGTGCGCAAGTCGAAGCCATACCTTCCGATCATCGCCGTCAGCGCTTTCGCAGGAGTGCACGGCGAGGCAGAATGCCTGAACCTGGGTGCGGACGACTACATCGAAAAGCGATTCAACAAGGACACCTTCCAGGCGAGGGTGCGCCGCGCAATGTGGCACGGAAGCGTCGCCAACCAGAACAAGGTCCTGTCGTGGGGCAGCATAAACGTCAACGTCAACACACGCACGGTGCGCTACCGCAGGACGAAAATGGACCTCTCGGAAAAGGAGTTCAACATACTCCTTCCGCTGGTCAAGGCGCAGGGAAGGATTGTGGACGCGGACGTCCTTGAAAAGGCGGCGTGGGGCGACGTGAACAGGATGTCGATACGGCTTGAACTGAAGATCAAGGCGCTGCGCGACAAATTCTCCGCGCTGGGCGCGCCGCGTGACATCATAGACGCCAACAGGGGGATGGGATATGTTCTTCGTGACTGCTGAGACGGGCTTCGGAAGGCAGCTGGGCAAGGCATTCCTCCGGGGAATGATACCAATCTTGGCGATCTGCCTCGCCATCGGCTACTACCACTCGGTCCGCATGTCGCAAAAGACCTTGAGGATGCCGATAACAAACTCAAACCGCGAGACCTTCTACAAGCAACTGAGCAATAGCATGTCGGCCTCCAGGCGGTACTACTTGGCAACCGCCGGACTGTTGCTACTTGTCGTCGTCATGGCGCGGTGCGGCCGGAAGAGGCAGGAGCGGCTCGGCGACGAGATCGAAGGCCTCGTAAGGCGCGCTATGCACGACCAGGCTAGATCGCTTTCTGCCATAAACATCGCGGCAAGGGACATCCTCGACGGAAGCGCCGACCCAAAATCGACTGCCGCCGAAATCGAAGCGATAAGCCGGTGCGAGACGAAGAAGATTGACTCGTACATGCTCCTCGCAAAGGACTTCGCGGGATACGACGAAGCCTCGGCGGAGGACGTCAACCTCTCGGCCGCCGTCTGCCGCATAGCTGCGGACATGAAGATGCGCGAGAAAAACGTGGAAATCCAATGTTCGGTCCCGGCGGAGGACGTGATAGTCAGAGCCCACCCGACCCTGATTGCCGAACTTGTGGGCAACCTCGTGGAAAACGCCGTGAAGTATGCAGACGGAGGGGTTGTCTCGCTCTCCCTGGCTGTCCGCGGGCGGCGAGTCGTCCTCACCGTTTCAGACACGGGGCGAGGCATACCAAAGCGCGCGCAGAAGCATGTGTTCGAGCGCTTCTACCGCGCGGATAACGTCTCTGGCGTTCCCGGCACGGGCCTAGGGCTCTCAACCGTTCACGAACTTGTCACCCGCCACTACCACGGCAGCGTGAAGCTCAAGTCCAAACTCGGCAAGGGCACGACCATAACGGTAACACTGCCTCGTTCGTGTGGGGCACATTAAGCATACACACTTCGGGGCCAGGCCCCCAGAAAGGCCCATTTTGCAAGGGTTTCGTGGGGCCTGACCCCACAGATTCACTGAATCTTGCCTGCCTTTCACACCCTCTTTTTCATCCCCGCAATTTGCGGCAGCCTACCTTTGCCGTATTCGCGGAGTTCCAATGTCGCCTTGCGGATTGAGGCGAGAAGCCCGGGGACGATCTCGGCGCGCACGTCCAACCGAACGGTCTCGCTCGGCTGATACACGACAATCTGATTCTCGCCTACGTTCATCCAGCGTTGCCTTTCATGCGTGTATTATACCATTTTCACCTTTCGCAGTTTTCCACTTCCTCCTTTTCGCCCGAAAGCGCGCGCAGTATAGCAAAAGCCCCGGAACAGCACAAACTGAAGTTCAAGAAAACTTGAACTTTCTCGTCGGCGGGCAAAGTGCGCGGAAATGCGCGACTCGCTTGGCTAAAATTCCAACCCCAAATTCTACATTTCTCCACTTCTACACGGCCAACTCCCTTCGGGGACAGGCCCCGCGAAAGGCCCATTTTGCAAGGGTTTCGTGGGGCCTGACCCCACAGATTCACTTCTACACGGCCAACTCCCTTCGGGGCCAGGCCCCACGAAAGGCCCATTTTGCAAGGGTTTCGTGGGGCCTGACCCCACAGATTCCACGGCTAACTCCCAGCGGGGACAGATTTCTAGGATAGCAACCCCAACGCCGCGATGGGTGACTACATGCGCACCCGCGACGCCATCGTCGAGCGTATCAACGCGGAGAAGAAATCGGGGAAAGCGCTGCTACGGCATCCATGGAAGCGGTCCGCTACCGTTCGGTTTTGCTCCTGCCATGCCGAGAAGGAAGGCGAAAAAAACAATCGCGCCGAATGCGAGCGCACCCGTCACTGTCATGATTATTGCGAGCTCCAACGTTCCCAGGTCGTCGGTCGTATTCTTCTTGGAATCGCCCATGTTAAGAATTATAGCACTGAGGACTGCGTGATGGCAAGCGGCAACACCATCAAGCTCCTGCTGCAGACATCCGCTGATACCAGCGGATTGGGGAATAACTCCCTGCGGGGCCATGCCCCGCAAAAGGCCCATTTTGCAGGGGTTTCGCGCATCCAGCTCATGCCGCGGCCTCCTTCGCGAGCCTCCATCCGTGCGTCGCGAAGCCCAGCTCACCCACCAAACGCGCAGAAACGCGCCTGCTTCGGAACCGGTCCCCGAGCGCAAACGCCGTCGCCACCACGAACGCCTCGCTCCCGAACACCTTACCCCCGCCTATCTGCGCCACCCTCCGCATCAGCCATTCCGAGGGGCCAGGCCCCGCGAAAGGCGCCTCTGGCGCGGCAATCCAGCTCCAGGCGTAGTCGCCGGCGCGGGATACGATCCCGGCGCGGATCGGGTTGAAGTAGACGTAGCGCATACAGATCGCGCGATAGCGCCCGCCCTCGACGAGCGTCGACGCGAACCTACCGCTCCAGATCGACCCGGTGTACTTCCTCTCGCGCTTATACCAGGCGTCGAACGTCTCCTTGAACGTCTTCATGAACTCGCTTATGTCGTTCATGCGCGCGCGGAGCCGCTCCTGCGCATCCTCTACGGCAGCATCCATGCCGATTCCGCGCAGTTCCTTCCAGTGAGACGCAAGCTCCTCTGCCGCGCGTTCGCCCTTGAGCGCTGCGACGCGGCGGATCAGCTCGTCCTCGGGGACCGGCTCCTCGGGGCGCACAACCTTGCAGACCACGTGGAAGTGGTTGTCCATCGCCACGTACGCGTCGACCTCGACCCCCGAGAAAGCCGCGGCGCGCTTGAGCGCGTCCACGAGCTGCGTCTTTACATTTCCCCCATCGAACAGGAACCGCTTGTCGTTCGTCCTCGACATGAGGTGGTAGTAGGCGACCCCTGCCGCCGTTTTCTTTATGCGTCTTGGCCTTGCCATGCCTTTGCTCCTTTCTTTTCCGCCCGGCGGGGGCGCTCCCCGCCAAGACAGCAACAGGATAGCAAAGGCTGGCGCGCTGCGGGTCGCCAAGGTGTCGCTTTCGTGTCCTTTTTTCGCGACACGGACGCGACATGTCCGAGACATGGAACTAACGGGGGGCACATCCCGCCAGAACGCGCAAAGGCCCAATTTACAAGGCTTTCGCGGGGCCTGGCCCCACAGACTCCTAGGCAAGAAGATCCGCTCCCCTGCCTGACCGCATGAAAGATACCAACATCGCCGACGCGAATGTCAATGGCGGCCGGCAACCGAAACCAGGACCAGGGCGGCACCAGGCTCGATGTCGGTCGCGCCCGAAACATCCGCGCCGCTAAGCGCATCGCGCCATTGTCCGGGCACCGTGACGAGCGCCGGATTCTTTAGCAGGTTCGCAACGAGAAGCGTCTTGCGCCCGTCCGCCGTCCGTCCCTGGCGGACTATGACTCCAAAGTGCCCTGCGTCCTTGCGACCGGACACTGCGACAGGCGGCTTCGCGCCGCACCTCTCGAGCTCTTCGGAGAGGATCGCCGCGTAGTCTGCCGTCGCGATCTTCGTCTCTCGGCGGAAGAGGCGGTCGCATGCCTCGGCGCGCCCCGGCACCGGCCGGCCGTATTCGTTGGAGAGCAATGCGTCCTTTCCGAACACAACCACACGCCCGCCGCCTTCGGCGAATCTCCGCAGCGCGGCAAAAGTCGCGTCGCTCACGCGCCTCGCGTCTGGCACGATGACGACGCGTGCTCCGCCGAGGTCCCCGGCTTCAGCCATGCGTTCGGTGAGAAAGCGCACCGCCCATCCGCTGAACGAGCATCCTGCGTACAGTCCGTAGAGCGAACGGACGTAGCTGTCGCGGTCGGTCATCGACGGAACGGAATGGAAGAGCCTGAACGGCGGGTTCGGAGTCCTGCGGAACGATGCGATCTCCTCTGGCGCGCGCCGGAGGTCCGCCGCCACGCGAATCGACGCATGGTACGTGTTCGCCATCGTGAAGGCGTATTCGCCGTCGCCGTGGAATCGTGGCTGCCATATCCAGTACGAAGCCGCATTCTGCCCGAGGAAGAACGGCAGGGCGTTGGCCATGTAAGACTCCGCGTCGCCGTAGTGCCGGTAGGTGCCGTCTGGGATGATGTGGTCCTCGTTGTTGGCAATAGGCTTCTCTGGGCAGACGCTGCGCGCCAGGTCTATCTCGAAGCATCCGCTTGCGAAGTTGATGATGAACTCCGACGAGTTCAAGGAGCAGCCTCCGTCGAAGCCGACGACGTCAAACATCGTCCACACCCGTTCGAAGTCGGCCAGCGTGATAAGCGGATCGAGCCCCGCAATGTTCCAATGTGAAGAATAGTGTCCCGACATGGGCAGATTGTCGAACCGCCGCCGCTTGAAGTCGAGATGCGGCATTTCGTGCGATATGTGCATGTCGAGACGGTAGACCATGCTCGCGTACTTGAGCGCGGGATTGGCGAGCGCCGCGGCGAAGTCTATCTCTCCAATGTCGGCGAACGAAGTGCCAAGCGCGGCGTTTATGCCGCCAAGCGACCCGAACTTCGCGAGGAGATGCCGCTGGAAGCCTTCCGCCCAGGCAGGCGTCTTCTCGTATGTCTTGCCGAACTGCTCCGGAAAGCCAACCTGGAAGACCAGGTTTGGCGTTGCGTAGCCGAACTTGGCGCGGATGTTCCATGTGTTGGCGTCGGCCTTCTTCCAGAAGTTAGTCCACGCCGTCTCGTCAAGCGTGAACTTGTCGTTCGTCATGTTGCCGAACGAACAGTAGATGCCTTCCCTCTCGGCCATGCGCATAAGCTCGGTGCGCAGCGGCTCGGCGGGGTTGAAGAGGTTGAAGAGGTTGAATCCCGTCCGCGCCATGGTGGCGATCTGGTCGTGCCTGCCATTCCATGCGGGTCCGGCGACCCATGTGTTCGGCCCGTAGAGGAGCAGTTCGCGTCCGCCTGACTTGAATCCGCCGTCCGATATCGAGGGCCGCTCTCCTTTCGGATGCGCTACGAAGCGCACAGGCTCGCGGCGGCCTTCAAGCGTCTCCTCGGCTCGGGCGATCAGCTTCGGCAGCAGCTTTTCGACGTAGTTGAGGTTGAAGTGGAATCGGTTGTAGATGTAGGACCGCCTGACGTCCGAGACGGGCTCCTCGCCTTTCTTCCCCCACACCTTCTCCGTGTCGAGGTCGGCAATCTCGAAATCGAGGAAGTGCGCCGACATCGCCGCGACGGCGTTGAGATAGTCGTCCTTGAGTCCTTTCCTCTTCAGTGCGGCGCACTTCTCTACCAGCTTGTCCTTGAGCGCCGTAACGCGTCCGTGCATGGCGACGAGGTCTTCGCGCTTGTGGAGCATCTTGACCTCGCCGCGCACTGCGTCCTCCGAAAGGTCCGCCAGCCCCTCCAGCGCGAACTCCGCGTACTTCGCGCAGTCGCGGCCTCCGAACACGCCGTCCGTGACGCCCATCCACGTCTCGTAGTTGGGGCCCGAGTCCTGGTCGATGACGGAAAACGACATGGCGAAGCTTCCGTTCTCCGGCTTGAACGGCGCGAAGAACTTCCACGGAATCGCCAGCTCGTAGACCATTCCGCCGTCGCGGAGCCGCGAGCGGTTGCGGATGACCCTGGAGACGTCGCCGCGAAAGCCGTCGTCAGGATGCGTCACGCACCAGAGCCGCGGGCCCGACCCCGCCACGGCCGCAAGCAGGTCGATGTGGTTCGGGCCGTTCATCCGCTCCATCAGCGGGTCTATGCCGAATTGCACGGCGTCGCCGACGTAGAGCATCTTCCCTTCGTAGCGGTTGACGGCCTGGTCATCGGTGACGTCTATCAAGAGGTAGAGGAAGCCATCGTCGTATGCCGTCTTCAACACAAACGACAGGTCGTCCGGTCCCTTCCACTGGTTCGAGGCTAGAGGACGGTAGTCGCGCGTGTCGCGGCGGACAGTGGCAACGGGGACCGAGGCCCAGTCCGGCGAAGCACCGTTCGCGGGCTTTGCGAGGCGAGTCACGACGACGGGGCCGGTGCGCCCGTCGAAAAGCACGCGGGCGCGGAGGCCTTCGATCTTTTCGGCATCGCCATCGGCACGGACGCATCCGGCTACATGCGTCATGGCGATGGACTTCCCCGTCTCAAGAAGCGTGCCTTCCGTGCGCGAAAGCGGCTTTCGGTACGCCGCGTAGAGGATCGACCCCTCTGGCGTCTTGAATCCCTTGTCGTAGAGGAAGCGCTTTTTGTCTTCTCCGGGCGCAGTCGTCATGTTCCACGAATGGATGCGAACAGGCTTCAGCGCCATGAGCTCCTCCGTGACCGCCACGCCCGGGATGCCGTCGAAGAACCGGTACACGGCCGAGAACTGCAGCGCATCCGTGTCGCGGACTGTGTACGTAACGCGATAGGCCGTCCGCCCAGGCAGAGTGTCAAGCTTCTCAATCTTGTTGGGCTTGGCCCATTCTATGATCGCCTGCCTGCGGCCGTTCTCGTCTGAGTAACCAAGGTTCGTCTGGAAGATTCGAGTTTTCTTGCCGTTCTCGACGACGGAGATGCCTGCTCCCTTATCTGGCAGGCGGAATGTGACGCCACCGAACTCGACATCCTTGCCGCATGCGGAAAGGACGATTGTACACGCGACAAGGACGAGGATGGTTCTCATGGCACTACTCCACCGTCATGGAGACGCGAAAGCCGGTAATGCTGTTGACGTTCCATGCGCCTTGTTCGGAAGCATACCAGCCTTCGTTCCAGATGGTCACGCTCTTGGAATAGCAGCCTCCCATCGTACGGTAGATGTTTCCAGGGGATGCCGGATCCTGTCCGCGATAGTCTATGACCGGATTGTCCTTTGTCGTGCCGAGAGTTTCATCGCCGGCCGCTTCGCGCAAGACCGCCAGGTCTGCAGTCATCTCGCGCTCATTCCAGCTCTTTACGTATTCACACGTCAACTCATAGACATTGCCCATCATGTCGTAAAGCCCGAACATGTTGGGCAGATAAGAACCGACAGGCGCAGTTCCCGTATTCGCATCGCTGTCGCCGTTCGCACTTGAAGAGTTCGAGTTGCCGCTGCAGCGCGAAATGTCGACGGCGGCCGGAACATAGAGACTCCCGGATTCATCGTAAATCTTGTACCGATAGTATTCGCCCGTATAGTAGCCGGCGCGAAGCGCATACTCAAACTGCATGGACGAAGGCACAACAAGCGGCAGCCCGGTCTTGGCGCGGAGACGCCCAAAGAACGAGCTGGACGTCAGGCTCTCCGGATGGAGCTGTATGTTCATGTTCCTGCCATATAGGTCTCGTGACGCAACGACGTTCTCGACCGGCCTTGACGCGTAGCACGTCCTGTTGGAGAAGAAACTCGGGTTGGAGTCCATCACGAGTTCGTACTGCCTCTGCGTCAATTCGAAAACGCCAATGTAGTAGTCTTTCGTCAGTTTGCCGTAAAATGACGTGCCGCCGGCCTGATACGAGAAACGATGGAACGGCATAGCCGCCGCGTAGTGGCGGATGCGGCGGAGCCATAGTTCCGTCGTCTGGCACGGCTCGTCCACCGCGCCCTGCACATGCGCCGGGCCCGTGAAGGAATAGGTGACCGGATACTTCGTCGCCGTCGGTCCGCCGGAAAGGTCGATCTTCATGTATATCGGCGTAGACTCGGAATACGGCGCGAGCGACACAGTGACCTGCATGTCCTCCGCGCGCACATTAGGATAGTCCGCGCCAAAGTCCCAGACGACGTGGTTTGTCCCCGCCGTGGCAGTTGGGTCCGAAAGGAACGTAGTAGCGGAGAACTTCTTCGCCCCGCCAGCGCACTCCGCGTCGAGCACGACTCTATACACCTCTCCCGCCGGGGCGGCGACGGTGAATTCGACGTCGACGAGATTGTTCCACGGCCAGCGCTGCTTGGCCGTTACGCCCGTCACCGAGACGGCTGACGCCGCCATCGCCGTGACCCCCGCCACGACTGCCGCAAGCATGATGATTTTCTTCATTGTCGTTTTCCTTTCAGGTCAAGTCGTTTTCCGGCCAAATGGGATTTCTATCTTATGAAAAGCAAGTATGTATTGCGTCAAGGGGGAAAGTGGAAAAACTTTGCATGGATGCGGACGATGGGATTGGCGCGGATGTATTCATCCGCGCTTTGCGGGGTTCAGGGGGACTATGGTCCCCCTGATGGGGGCTGGGGCAAAGCCCCAGTGTTGCCATGGAATTTGGCGCGCGCCGACGATGAGCGGAACCGGGCGCGCGCCGCTCGTTGCATCAGTTCGACTAGGTTCCCTGAGATGCCGCGACGCCTGATGCGGCAGGCTCCGACAACGAGCCGTATACGAGTTTCGCCTGCGCGGAGGCGAACCGTTCCTTTGTTCCATGCCCGAGTTCGTGCATCCGCCTGGCTCCGATTTCCTGGTGCAGCTTGCGCATCTTGCGCTTGAAGAACTCCTCGTTGTCGCGGTTTGGCGTCGGATCTCCGCGCATGATGTGGAAGGCGTATAGGACGAGCTTGTGGCCTATTGCGCACACGACCTTGTTGCGTGGCTTGCCCCTGTTGATCATCGCCCATCCGTGCCTGCCGAGCTTCGAGTCCGCGCATGACGTCAGTACCGCCTGCCCCGCCTCGGTGAAGAAGTGCTTCACGTCGTCGCGCCCCTCACCGTCCAGGGGCTTCCCCGTTCCGCCGCGCCGCCTCGCCTTCTCCTCCTCCCCGCCGCTGGTGTCGAGGATCGGGGCGAAGCCGCAGTAGGCAGCGAGCTTCGACGCCTCCGGGAACCGCCTGACGTCCTCCACCGCCGCCGAGAGGGCGAACGCGCCCTTGTAGTTCACGCCCTGCAACTGCATGAGCCGCAGCATGCCGGGCTTGGAGAGCACGGTCTCCGCCATCCTGCGGGAAAGCGCCTCCTTGCGACCGAGGAGCCGCCCGTAGTCCTCGAGCAGCATCTCGAGTCGCTCCTTTGCAAACCCTCCGATGCCGGTCTCCTCTATCGTCTTGCGCAGGGACTCGACCTTCGCCGAGGCGCCTTTGACCGGGAGCGCGTACCCCTTGCGGCTGCAGATGCTCCATATCCTGTTCGACGTGCGGACGAGCTCCTTCACCGTGTCGCGGTACGCGAACATGACGTCTCTGTATTCCGAATACTCGTCCGAAGGCGTCCACACAAAGTCCCTGACGTCGCCCTTGATGTATGCGAGCGCCAGGTTCCTGGCGTCCTGGATGTCGCAGACCTTGCGCTTGCGCTCCTTGTCGGCGACTGTGTCCGAGCGGACGACTTCCGCCCGGAAGCCCGCCTCGTTCAGCCTGCGCTTGAGCATCGCCGAGTTGGTCGACGCCTCTATTACCGTGATCGAGTCGAGGTCGACGTGCCGCTCGTACGTCTTGACCATCGCGTCGATGTCAACGCACTTGATCTCCCTGTGGAGGCAGGCGTTGAACCTGTCGGACCAGTCCCATACCGAGACCGCCAGCTTGTGGGCGTGCGCGTCCATGCCGACGACGAACCTCGGCTCGTCCTCGGCGCTGCGCGAACGCAGTTGCATTCCAGCACCCATTGTGCTATCCTTTCATGTGCTGCCACGTATTGGAGCAGGCGGTTCTGCAAGGTCGCAAACAAGTATTCGGGGTCTTTCGCCCCAGGCAGGTGGTTCCGCCGGCGCCCAAACAGACCCTCGAGTGTGGGCCGCGGCTCGCGCCGCAGCTTGACTCACTGTCCCCTCGGGCGTCTCCCATGCGTCACAGCAAGTGTTTACCAGGCACCTGCTGTCCCGTATCATACTCCAATACGCGGCAGTCTTTCAACCCCGAATATTACCGCCTTGTCCGGCGGCGAGCAATATAATACCAAACAGTCCCCTCGCGGAACGGCACCTGGACGACTATGTGGAAGTGGTTGTCCATGAGGGCGAACGCCCCCACGTTCACTCCGCTGAACTCCGCCGCGCGCTCCAGCGCGTCGAGCATGTCGTCCTTGACGCCCGCGCCTGCGAGCAGCATCTGCCTGCCGGACACCCTCGAGGTGACGTGGTGCAGCGCGTCGCGGTCCGCGAACTTGATCCTCCTTGTCCTTGCCATCTTGTCCTCTCCTTTCGCTTGTGGTTGTGTTCGCCCTGCGGGGACAGTCCCCGCAGGACGGGAGCATAATACCACAACTTTGGGAGAGAATTATTTCCGTACGATTAGCACCCTGGGGGGACTGTCCCCGCAGAGAGGGGCGGGAAACAGACCGAAAATCTTAGTTACTGCGGAGTTTTAGCCTGAATTCGCCATCGCCGCCACTGCGGATTAATGGGGAGTGTCCCCAGCGGATTATTTTGGATTTTGAGCCCTTGGGGACACTTAGGTCAAACTTCATTTCCGCTACGCGTTTGCGTCAGCCCTTAACCCCGACTCTTTCGCCCCGCCCGAATACAACCAAACCGCGAAGCCTCTGCAAAACTGGCCTGCGCCGGAAATTTGGTAGGAAGATATGGCGAGGATAGATAGTCATTCCCGCCCGGAATTCGGGCCGGGGGCCTTCAACAGGAATCCGCCGCGCTTCAGCACTGCGTCGAACGCTTCGCCGGCCCCGCCTCTCGGGCTGATCGCATGCAGGCCTGGCATCTTGGCTGAAACCGCACACCAGTCCGGTCCGGCGAAAACCTGGTCGCCGTGACTCGAATAGACGTGTACGCCAGCCTCCGACGCG
Organism: Kiritimatiellia bacterium; assembly: GCA_017405115.1. The sequence goes on along the minus strand of JAFRBA010000020.1, from coordinate 71,674 downwards.
AATGAGCGCAAAAGCTCAGCCGGCAGCGAATGAATCGTGCAGACCACGCTCCGCCAATTCGAGAACTTCCGCGCCGCCAATGCCACCGCATTCGATCTGCCTGGCTTGAAGAGAACCGTCCCCTGCACAAACCATCCCAGTTCCTCCGCCTCCGAATCGGCTATGACAAGCTGGGGATCCGACTTGTGCACGTTTCCCCAGACGATCCTCCGCCCACCGGGGAACGCCTCGGCCGTCGCGGCATTTCGGTTCGAGAGCTCGCACACTCCGATGCCCGTCAGCTGCTCAACGAAATGCGGCCCCTTCTCGCGCTCGCAGATGTATCCGGGCAGGCCGAGGAACACCACGGTGCGCCCGTTGGCACAAAGCGAACGACCAATGTCTTTGCGGAGTTCACTGCCGACCGCATGGGCATTGGGCAGAATTGCAAGCTTGTATTGGGCCAGCCGCCGCGTCTCCGCCAAGAGCGGCAAGTCCTCCAGCAGATAGACGTCGAACGGCGCGCCAACTGCCGCGACCTCGCTGAACAAGGGGGATATCACCTCGTTCGAAAGCGGAAGCGGCGCCACGCGCTCATAGGCAGGCGACTGTTCGGACACGAACACGGCGATCTGCGCGACTGACTCCCTATGCGACAGATGCTTCTCAGCAAAGACGCGACAGTCACGAATGACGTTTGCCAGGTCCTGGTCCCGATACCACCCCTCGCCGAATAGATCCATCCACCAGATGCTGCCGCCCTGCGAATAGGCATGGGCGAAATTGCGCCACAGCAGGTCGCATGATGTCTTCGGATCGCCCGAGATGCGCTGGTCGACCGCCTTCGCCGTGTGAAAGCGCGTATCCTCCTCGCCATAGTAGAGCTTGCCGTGCAATGCTATCGACGCCGGCAGGGTCTGCGCCAGGGCGACGTTCCCGGGCGCGCGCGAACTGTAGTCGAGAGGTGCGCATATCATGTCAATGTCCGGCGACTCCAAGACGCGCCTGAAGTCGCCGTGTCCGTTGGCGAAGAACTGCATACGATTGGGAGAGAAGCAGAAATACCCGTAGAACGCGCCGCAGATCTTTCGACGCCCCAGTCTGGCGAGTTCGTCCTTGACGACATGCGCCAGTTCCAAGACGGCATCCGCCATCACCTTGGACTGATGCCTGCGAAACGCGATCGCGTCCATTTCCCTTTCGGGATCCAGCAGCCGGCGCGCGTCGACGATGCTGCGCGAGAAAAACGTCTCCGGGTCTGGCACCTTGCCGGGAAACGCCTCGCGACTCGACTTTGAGAAATCCGCCACTGACTGCCCCCAGTCATAGGAGTTCTCGGCGCACGCCCCAAGGCCAGGATGGTAGCCGATGATCCGGCCTGGCCAAGCCGACTCGCAGTGACGAATCGTCCGCCGGACAGCTTCCTCCATCAGCCGCCGCCACGACTCGGACGACGGCGCCCCCCACTTGTGGTCACTCCAGCCGCCCTTCTTGCCCTCGTCATACACCCGCACGGCCTCGCCCGGATGCCTGTGGCGCCACCAGTCCGGCGTCGTAAGGCGAAGCCTCAGCAGGACCTTTGCCTTTGGGTCGGCCTGTACAATCATTGCCATCGTCTCGTCGATGGACTGCGGCGTCAGCAACGGCACCTTGGCGATCATGCCGTCCGAATAGTCGACAGGTCCCCCGTCCGGGTCTGGCATGTCCGGCGCACCCATGAACGAAAAAAGATGCACGCCCGCATCGCGGAACACCGCGACGTCCTCCGGCGTCATATACCTGTTCCAGTGCATGAGGCCGGTATCGGGGCGACCGTCGATCCATAGCGCAGGAGCCCCGCCATATTCCCTCACCTCCGCCACGACAGGCACTTCGGCCGAGAACGCGACTGCTAAAAGAATGCTCAGCATATAAGCTTCTCCTCTTATTCCTTATTTGATGCGGAAATTATACCATAATCCTGGATTCTCCACCCTGGAATACCTCCCGCCCGCCGCGTGGCGCGACTGGGAAAACGGGAATCTTGCTGGGTGCCCTGATTAGTCCACCGCGCGGCGTTCAGCTCCACGGGTGCGCAAGCCAATCCTCTCAAACGGAATCGGGCTGAAGCCCTTGATCTTTTTGTATATCACGGACGTCCGCTTGAGCTCGTAGTTGCCATGTTTCGCATCAACAAAGCCAGCGTCGCCGGCGATTTTCACGTTCGACTCGTCCAGGGCCCAACGCCCTTTCGACACCTCCTCGCCGCAGCCGACAAACGCATTGTTGAAGCCGGCGTTCCACCGCAGTTCGTCCGGATGCGGATCCAGGAAACCGGCCAGTCCGGGATATCGGCCCAGGTAGACTTCAGAGCAGATGTCCACATCCTGGGTTAGCGCCTTCAGCCATGGGACTGAACGCAGACATTCTGTCCAGCGCTTCTGACTCCACGGAGCGCTTCCAAGCGGGCGGATGCAATCGACGAAAATGCAGTTCTCCACGACATTTGAATAGCCGCCGTGGCTGAATACCGTGCCGAAGCTACCCTGTCCTGGCTCACCGCACCGCACGAAGATGTTGCCGAAGACAATGTCGCCGCCGTCGCCGTCGTCAAAGTAAATGGCGGCCGTACCGTGTCCACGCCGCGATCCAATGTCCTTCCAGAGATTGTGCCGTATCAAGTTGCCGCGGCAGGAGGGATTACGCCCCTTGTAGAGCGCCGCCGCATCGTCGGAACACGTGCACACGTTGGAAATTACATTGCACTCGACAACATTGTCGTTGCCATGAATGGAAATCGCCATTTGCGCGGCATCCGAAATCTCACAGTTGCGCACCGCATTGCCGACTCCCTCGAGACTCACGGCCGGGGAATACATGGGCTTCTGCACCGAGAAGTTCCTGAACGTGCAGTCCACAGCGCGATTGTTCCCCGGCGTCAGCGTTCGGCGGTCGCCGCCCTTCAGCACGACTCCGCCGGTGCCGGTATGCAGCACGTCGCACGTGCGCAAGACGCAGTTCGAGCATCCCGCCATCTCCACCGCCTTCCGGCGCAGATTGCGGAACGAGCAGCGATCGAACCCTACCCGGACGCAGTTCTCAAGACGGACTGCGTTTCCATAGCCTTCCTCGAAGCCAATGCCGCGGAACGTCACGTTCGTGACATTCCCGCACAGCACCATGTCCTTCATTCCACAGCCGACAATGGCAATGCGGCTCGTCGCCGAAAAGCCGTCCGGAGGGCAGAGATACAGCTTCCGAGTCCCACGGTCTACGAAAAACTCGCCGCGCGCATCAAGCTCTTCCAGGAGGTTGACGGCCTTCCAGCGACGTGGCGACGGATTGCCCTGCCGGATGCCGTAATCGGTGGGGCAGGCCACTTCGATTGTCCGGTTGGTCGTGTCGACGGCCTTTACAGGCAGCGCGGACTCGTTCCAGTCAAAGCACCAGTAGCCCCGGATGGTCAGGCTGTCGGCCGTCGTCCAGCGTGACGGACGGTCTCCATCATATCCAAACACTCCGCCGGACGGCGGCTCTCCGTCTTTCTTGCCGCCTTGACCTAACAGCGCGGCCCAGGCGTTTCCCGAGGTCCGCCGCGTACCTTCGCGCACAAACCGCGCTATGGTCACGAACTTGCCGTCGTTTGGCCATTCCGCAGGCATCATCCGGCGACCGTCGACATACAGTTCCGGAATGGGGAGCGGATAGCGAGTCTCGCCTCTCAACGGCGCGCCCAGATCAAGTCTCATCTCCGAAAGGTCGGCCACCAGCACTTGGACGGCCGGATCCGGCAGCCTCGCCAGCACCTGCCTGTCGGCGACGCGGGAGAAACTGTCGCGCGGGATTTCCCTTCCCTGCGAAAATACCACGCCCCCGTCGCGCGAACCTCGCCATACGACCGGGGCGCCGGCGCGCCCCGAATCGGCCGCATCCAGCCGGAGTGTTCCGCCAGAACAAGAGTAGCGCCCCGGAGACAGAACGACCTCCACGCCCACGTCGCGCACTGCCTCTGGAAGCGCACGAATCCGGTCACGAATAACGGCAAGGTCCTCGCCCGGCCCTACGCGGAGCGAACAGACCGCCAGCACGACATTCAACAGCACGCTCTGTATCTCCTTTCCGTATTCGAAGCATCCAATCCTGCCAGAGATTAGGCGCTTTTGACGGCGAGAGTCGCGACGAGTGGCTTTCCGGCTACGCCATAGCAATTGCGGGGCGTCACGCTGCAAGTTGCGACCTTGCCGGCCGGCAGATCCCCTGGCAGAAGCAGCAACATCTCGGGTTCATCCGACTTTGCGTCCGGGAAATGGAACGCCGCCGCCAGAAGCTCGCGGCTCAGTACCTCTTTGCCATCCACGGACATTCTGATTTCGTAGTCGAACACACGTCCGCCGCCACAGACTGCCTTCGCACACGGGAATCCAAGCCTCCAGCATGGCTTCTTGTCCTTGAAATTCCAACTAGCCCCTTCCGGCGCCTTCGCACACCAGTCAAGCGTGATCTTCGCATTGGCGGCGAATTCCGGGGCCTTGCGAGTCCTGGCGCGGCGGGCGAAGTCGTAGGGGCCGTCGACGGCAGCTGGCAAGGGCACGCACCAGTCCTCGCCGACCGGCATGTCGAAGAAGAAGTTGTGGCGATGGATCAGGAGATGGTCCTTGAAAAGATTCACCACCAGACCCGAGCAGTTCTGCTGCTTTGTCTGCATCGGAAGCATCAGCCGGCCGTATTCGCTCCTGTTCTTCCAGTATGCATTGGCACGCCGTTTCCCCATTCCGAGCGTGGAGACCGTACCCGCGCAGCCGCAGCCGATCGAAGTATACGCACCCTGCCACACCATGCGCTCATCGGTAATCGGCAGATGGGAGTGCCCCGAAAACGCCACCGCGTTCGGAAATGCGGCCAGCTCCCGTCCCACTCTGCCGGAGTCGCACGCGCCTTCGTCGACTGCGAATTGGCCATGACAGGTGCCGCGCGGATGCTGGTGCTGCACGTAGATGAAAGGCATGGTCGGATCGATCTCCCTACCGTGCGTCCGAAAGAATTCCTCTATCGGCAGATCCAGCCAGGATTCGAATTGCGCACCGACAAACGTTACGCCTTTAACCTCCCGCTTCCAGACAAGCTCCCACTTCTCGCCATAGAGCCGATCCCAGGTCTTTACGATGTTGTCCTTGTAGTAAAGGCGGTCCTTCGCCTGCTGCTCCTCCGTGTACTTGGCCCACCAGTCTTCCCAGCGCTTGTTCATCAAGTCGTGGTTCCCCGTGACAAGGACATGCTCTACCCTGCGGCCGTCGGACGCCACGCAATTGGGGAAGACCTTGTTCCAGCAGGCCGCAAAACGCTCGTGGTAGGAGATCAGGCCGTGATTGGCAATGTCCCCCGGGAAGAGCACCACCTCGACCTTCTGGGAATCGAGGTATCTGAGTTCCTTGAGCAGAAGGTCGTCGCTGCCATCGGGACCGATGTGCACATCGCTCAGAACACCCATTTTCAAGAGCGGCTTTCCACCTGCGCCAAAGGCGTCCGCCGGCAGGACCAGCCCGCCGAACGCCGCCGCGACCGACCAGGCGAACTGCCGCCGGGTCAGAATGCTGAATGACTTGTTCACTCGTGTGCCTCCTTTCATGATCGCCCCCGCTTCAGCGGACAAGCAGCACAAATCTCATGGGCTGTATTTTCACAGACGACTCGCTCACCTTCACGTCGTAGCGGCCGGTGCGTCCGCCGACTGCAACCACCCACTTCGTGCGGTCGTTGAGCTTCTCCAACGCGCCGACGGCAAGGTTCGTAAGGCAGACGGGCACCGTAATGGCCGACTCCCCCTTCGCAATTCCGACAAGGTCAATCCGACCCTCGTCAGCAAAGTCGAATCCGTCTATCGTTCCGTTGCCGTCCCGGCAGTCGACCGTCAGCACCGACAGTTTCACATGACCGCGCGCCCGCAGCGTCGCGCCCGCCGACACGTTCACGCCCGAAACGTTGCGCAGTGCATGCAGGTCGTCGTATGATTCCGGCGCCTTGATCGCATAGCCCTCGTCAGGGCGCACGGAATAGGACGTTCCGGTGTCGGCAGGCGAGAGGTTCGAGAACCACTGCTTCGTATCCGGGAAGGCGTTCGCGTCGTAGTCATACCGCGCGACTTCCTTCCAGTCGACTCCGTCCACGCTCGCGAACAGCGACCAGTCCGAGAGCGACCGCGGCGTGTCGTTGCCCCATAGCGAGGCGACGTCAAAAGCCGCGATGTCGTTCGCATCGGCCGGCAGGCGGATCTGGACGGGGGCGTACGAGCTCTCGACGCCCGGGACTATCGCCCCGCCCCAGTGAAACTGGATGGTCGAACTGAACTCGAAGAGAGAGTTGATGTCATATCTTCCGTTGAACGAGCAGGTTCCCGCCCTTGCCCAGGAATATTCTCCGGGCTGGAGATGCTCCCAGTCGCCCGCAGGCCCCTCGCTCGCGCCGTCTTCGTATCCCTTCACGTACGTCATCTTGTTCGCGGGCGTCTGGTTGACGCCGTCCTTGTCGTAGAAGGCGATGCCGCGAAGAAATGTCCAGGAATCGTTGTTCAGCCCATGGCTTTTGAGCGTGCCGCGCATGACGAACCGGAAATAGGTGTAGCGATTGGTCTGCGCGCCCTGAACCTCCAGCACGCCCTCGCGCACGCCGAGCGGTCCAGAGAAGTCCTGCACGCCCTTGAGCCGCCACGTTCCCGGCCCTTCCTTGACGAGGCCAAGCGCGCCGCCCGCCGGCGAATCGGCAACGTCTGCAAGCGTACAGTTCGTGCGGTTCGTGCCTGTCAGAACAAGTGTGCCCGCCTCGCCGGGCGCGTTTCGGACGCCGCTCAGATCAAGGCGCGTTCCCTCCGCCGCGCCATTCACAAGCGCGCCCTCGCCCTTGATGGCGAAGAAACGGTTGGAGCTGGCGGCATCCTCCGAGCCGACATATTCCATAGTTCCGCGCGTCGCCGCCGTGCCCAGCAGATACGCATAGTCTACGTTTTTCGATGGATCGTAGGCGCCGGTATATGCGCCTTGCAGCGCATTGGCAAGGCCAAGCGAACAGACGACGTTCGTGTCGGCGATAGAGGTGAACTGAAGCTTGCCATCCTCGACGGCGATGACACCGTTGTTCCTGCGATCCGCGTTGTCGGCGAATCTCCACGTGCCGGTGCCGCGCTTGATCAGGTAGAGCGGCTTCGTCGCGCCTCCTTCGGCGATGGCGTTGGAAAGAACGCACGCCTCCGTGTTGGACCCCGTAAGCACAAACTGCTCGGCGCGCTCGCTCGTTCCCGCCCATTCTCCGGTGAACGTGACCCCGCCGAAGGCGCCGGCATCGAAGACCCCGGCCGGACCGGCATAGGTGTCCGTGTACCACTGGAACTGCCGGTCTGTAATTTCAGGCTCCGTGCCCAGGCAGAGCAGCCGGGCGCCGGAACTGCGAAACACGAACCTGTCCCTGCCCATGGACGACGACTTGTTCATGTTGCCGATTTTCGAAACGCCGAGAATCCCCTTGGTCGTGCCGCCGCGATTGTTGTAGACCTCTGTGGTGCCAACATAGTCGGATGCGGTGCCAAGGAAATGCTGATGCCCGTACGACAGGATGCGGATGCCGTTCGTGATCTTGCCCCTGAAGACCGCAGGGGCAGCGCCTTCTCCGCTGAGCGTAAGCCTGGCGTAGCCCCTCGTCGTCATGTTCATCACCGTTCCCTCGCCGCGCAGCCCTTCAATCTCGGTGGTGCCCGGATTGGCCACCGCCTGCGGCGCATCCGGCGCCGAGGAAGTCGTGACGAACGTCGCGTCTGCCCAGACCTCCACCGGACCGGTGCAGAACGTTATGGCGGCCCTGTTGTTGGTTGGGCAGAACAGCCAGCCGGCTTCCACCGTCATTCCGGAATCCGTCATGTAATGCTGGCTGCTCGATGCGTAGTCGAAGTCCGCCGGAAGCTCAAGGTGCAATTCACCGGCACCGCGCTTGACGATGCCGCCGGCGCCGCTGACGACGTTCTGGAACTGCCAGGGCGTGCCGGTCGGCACGGCGAACACAAGCCGCGAATCAGCAGTCGAGACGGCAATCGACCGAAAGCCGTTTACAATGGCAAGCTCCGCGGCCGAGGCAACCACATGCTCGCCCGAACCAAGCACAACGTCGCTGCCCGCCGCATACTGGCTCCAGTCCTCGCCCTGTGCCAGCAAGGCGCCGGCGAGGCAGAGCTCAATCGCGCATATCCTTTTCAGCATAGGACCTCCTTGTTTTGTCTTTGATTGCTTTGGCCATCATCTGGTATGCCGGCGGCAGCCAGTGGACCTCGTCCCCCCGCGCCAGGTCAAGACGGTCGACCAGCATGGAATAGGCGTCGACGACGGCGACGCCCTCGGCTTCCATGACCTTCCCGGCAATCTCATTCAGACGGAGAACTGCGCCGTTTCTGCCGCCAAGTCCGCAGACCACGCCTTGCTCGTCCTTCTTCGCCGTATGCGGCGTCGTCGTCACATACACGAGCTTCGCCCGCGGCGCGGCCTGCCTGAAGGCACGTACCATCGTGGCGTATGAAGCCCGTATCTCCGCCTCGGAAACGGATTTTTCGATCCAATGCAGCGAATGGAGACCGTTGTTGAAGACGACACAGTCGAAGTCGGCCAGCTGCCCCACCTCCCGGAAACGCGATATGCCGACGCCTTCTTCGCCGGGTTGCCAGAGGAATCCCATCCAATGGTAGAGATTGGCCATGCCTCCAAGTTCCCGGGCTAGCGGCTCCATGTAGCCGACGGAGATCGAATCACCATAGCAAAGGATGTTGGGCTTTCCGGCCAATGGTTGCACCGGCACGCTGACCAGCCAATCCTTGCCCGCCTTGATGCCGCGAACCGGCTTGCGCTCCTCGCCCAGACCCCAGTACTCCTCGTCGCCGCCCCAGACCTTGAGTTCCTCCAGCACGACACCGTCAAGCTCTTCCTTCGGCCGTCCGCCGACACGCGGCCCTCCGACCCGGATCGGCGCCAGATTGGGGGTCACGGACTTGATGAAGCTCTTCTGCACCCTCCCGTCCATGTAGACAACGATCCATCCCTTGCGCGCCGTCACGGTAAAGGTGTGCGTCGACTTTGGAGCCACGCGCATGAACGCATAGGAGCAATCGTAGCTCTCGCCGTTGACCAGCAGCATGAGCGGCTTGGCGAAATTGCGCACCGTCGTGAACCACAGCCCCCACCCCGTCTCCGTCACGGACTGGTTGAAGATGGTAAAGCCCTTGTTCTCCGGCAGTTCGCCGAACCGCAGCCGGGCTTCGACCGTAAAGGCCGCGACATCGGGAATCGCCAGATTCGGAACCTCCAGCACGGCCTTGCTGGATATCGGGCGCGCCCCGCCATGGTCGGAAAGATCCCAGACCGGCCTGGACGCCATGCCGCCGACGCCGGCGAAGACGCCGTACGCCGAAAGCGCCGCCGCCAAGAGCATCGATCTCGCCAATACAGCCATCGTCTACTTCAGATACAATTCAATCACGGGAACTTCGACATCTGGCTTCACGACGGGCAGCTCCACGACTATCGGGCGAACGCCTCCGGCAAGACCGAGATGGCTGCATTCCCACTCCGACATCTTCCGTATCTGCAGTTCAGAGCCATCATGCAGGAACTGCGCGTAATCGACCTTGTCACCAAAGTCGATGCGCAACAGCGAACAGGGATAGGAGAACAGATGAACGTACATGCGGTTCTTCTTCGCGTTGTAGGTGAGCTGTGTGCCGTCCGGCGCCGCGAAGCCGGCCGGCGCCTCGCCGCAGCCGTAGATTGCGCGGGAGTTGTCGTTCATCCACTTCGCCAAGCCATCGAGCCGCGCCACCGCGCGCGCGTCGAAGGTGCCGCGTGCCGTAGGCCCGACATTCAGTATAAGATTGCCGTTGTGCGCCACGCAGCTGACAAGCAGATCAAGGCACTGCACGACGCTCTTCCATGACGCCTCGTCGCGGTTGTACCCCCACGACCCGGACAGCGTATGGCACGCCTCCCATGCATACGGCTGTCCCTTGAATCGCGGCTGGGCCGTCACCCGGACCTGCTCAGGGGTCACGAAGTCGACTCCGCCGCGGCAGTCGTTCAGGTCGAGGCGGTTGTCCACGATTATGCCCGGCTGCAGACTGCGCGCAAGCGACAGGAGCCCGGCCGAATCCCAGTCGTCCCGCCCCTTGCCGTTTTCCCCAGGGTAGGAGAAATCGAACCAGACGATGTCGATCTTGCCGTAGTTGGTCAGCAACTCCGTCACCTGGTCCTTCATGTACTTGCGGTACCTCGCCATGTCGCGGCATGCGTTCATCTCCGCAATCTTCTCCTTGGCAAGATTGCGCTGAGGATGGCACCGGTCGATTGTGAAGTCAGGATGATGCCAGTCGAGCAGCGAATAGTAGAATCCAACACGAAGACCTTCAGCCCGGAACGCGTCGACGAATTCGCGGACAAGGTCCCGACCAAACGGCGTGTTGGTTATCTTGTAGTCAGTAAACTTGGAGTCGAACAGGCAGAAGCCCTCGTGGTGCTTGGCCGTCAGGACGGCATATCTCATGCCGGCCGCCTTCGCCCGTCGCGCCCAGTCGCGGGCGTCAAAGCGGTCTGGATCGAAACGCTTGAAATACCGTTCGTAGTGGCCGTCATCCAGAAACTCCCTGTTCTTGACCCACTCATGTCGCGCCGGCATCGCATAAAGACCGAAGTGAATGAACATGCCGAAACGCGCCTCCTGCCACCAGGATATGCGCGCCGCATACTGTTTCTGAGTCTCCTGTGGAATGAGCTTTTCGACATCGGCAGGTTTCGACACGGTAACCGACGCCGTAAGCGTCGATCCGCAGCCAGCCGCCGCCATCAGCACCCACAATTGCAACGTTCTGTATGCTTGCATTGCTGTAATTATAGCATAACCATCGGTACTGGCATACACCCCCATTTGGGTAGTTTCGCCTTCGCTGCCCGACTATTGTCATTCCCGCCGACTTATGAGATAATACCTGTATGCCCACAAGCCTAACACTCCTGCTGGCGGCGCTGCTGCCGACAGCGTTCGTCGACAAGATTCCGGAGCATGTCCGCGATTCCGCCACGATCTCCATCGCCGACGCCCGCAATCTGCTGATCGAGAATCAGGGCAATCGGGTGTTCTTTCGCGTCCGGGGAACGATAATCGCCGACAAGCGCGGCCAGCCCACGCACTTCATCCTGCTGGACAAGACCGCCGCCACCGACGTTCTCTGCTCATGCGACGACAAGTGGCGGGTGGGCGACGAGATAGAGGCCGTATGCACGGCCATGCAGCCGAGCTACCATACGCCGACGCTCCGCTCGGAGGCGCTGGAGATATCCGTACTCCGCCATCGCGAACCGTCCGCTCCGAGTTCCATACACCCAGTGGACCTTGCCGGGCACCGCAACGACTTCAACCTCGTCAGCATCGAAGGCGTCGTAATCGATGCGTTCGGCGACGACATCAATCCGCAGTGGACGATTCTAATGCTCGAACGGGACGACGTCCAGACCATGGTGTGGACTCGCAACGAGGACCTGCTTCAGCGCCGCGTGGAAGACCTCATCGACACGGAGATGCGGATTACCGGCGTCGCGTTGCCCGATCTTGGCAGCTTCTACCGCGCACACGGCCCTTGGGTGCTCGCTTACTCTCCGGATGCGTTCAAGGTCTTGAAGGCACGTCCGCCCGACCCGTTTGCGGCTGACGGCACCGCACCGCACCGCCAGCTGGCGCGCGGCACGGTAGTCGCATGCTGGCACGACGACTCATTCATGCTGGCGGCGGAGAGCGGCAAGCGGACCCGGGTGAAACTCATGCGCGGCGCAATGCTGCCTGGCACCGGCGACCACGTCACCGTCGCCGGATTCCTCCGGCACAACGAATTCTGCCTGCGGATAGCGAACGCCGTCTGCCGCGTCGACCAGCCGGGCGGCGGTGCCGTCGAGTCGCCTGTCTACGCAATGGCGGAGAAGATACTGTTCAACGACCGCGGAGAACGCCAGGTTGACACAAAGCTCAACGGATTCACCATACGGGCATCCGGAACTGTGCAGGAGGTCCATGCACCCAAGACCGAACGGGCGGCCATTACGCTCACCGCCGGACGAGCCGTCTTCATGGTAATGATCGGCAAAGACGCCGACGTGCCGGCTACGGGCGCACTGGTCGAGGCGACCGGCGCCTGTCTGGTCGAAGATTCCGTCGACATGGACACTGGAGCCGTCAGGACGACCGGCTTCTCGATTGCGCTTCGCAGTCCTGAGGACCTTCGCGTGCTGGCGGCACCTCCATGGTGGACGCCCGCTCGGCTTTTCCTCCTCATCGCGCTCCTGGTCCTGACGCTGCTCGCCATTCTCATCTGGAACGCCGCCCTGCGCAAGATCGTCGTCAGGCGTAGCCGCGAGCTGGCCAAGGAGACGATCCGCTCGACTGCAGCCGCCCTCCGTCTCGAAGAGCGCACACGGCTCGCCGTAGAGCTGCACGACACCATCGCCCAGAACCTGACCGGCGCCTCCTTCGCCGTGAAGACGGCCGCCCGCCTTGCGGAAAAGAACCGGGAGAAGATGCAGGAGCAACTGCAGATTGTCGAACACACCCTCAAGTCGTGCCGGGACGAGATCAGGAACTGCATCTGGGACCTGCGCACCAACGCCCTTGACCAGCGAGACCTCGGCAAGATGATTCGCCTGGCGCTGAACCCACATGTCGGCGCGGCGACCCTCCATGTACGGTTCAACGTCTCCCGCGCACGGATTCCCGAGACCACCCTGCACGCACTGATATGCATAGTTCGCGAGCTCGCAATCAACGCAGTCCGTCATGGCGGGGCAACCGAAATCTGGGTAGCCGGCGGCATCGACGGCCACATGCTTGCATTCTCGGTGCGCGACAACGGCTGCGGATTCGCCCCGGAATGCGCGCCAGGGGCGGATCGTGGGCACTTCGGCCTCCAGGGCATTCGTGAGCGCATTCGGAAATTCAACGGGACGATGTCCATCGACAGCTCGCCCGGGAACGAAACGCGCGCAGTCATCCAGCTGGACCTGCGTGCCGACACAGGAAGTCAGCCAGCATGAACACCTGCATACGCATACTCGTCGCCGACGACCACGCCATCACGCGCATCGGCATATCGTCCCTGCTCGAAACCGAAAGCGGCTTTGAAGTCGTCGGCCAGGCGGAAGACGGCGAGGCGGCGCTGCGCGAGGCGATGCGCACCCGGCCAGACGTGATCATCATGGACTTGATGATGCCTAAGATGGACGGTCTTGAGGCCACCCGCCAGATTCTCCGGGAGTTGCCGGAAACAAAGATCCTCATCCTCACCACATTCGGCGGGGCAGACTCCATCGCACATGCGCTTGACGCCGGAGCCGCTGGGGCCGTAATGAAGAACACCGACACCTCCAGATTCACAGACGTCATAAGGGAAGTCGCAGCAGGACGGCGGGTGGTCGATGCGGAGATAGAGAAGATGCTCTCGGACAACCCTCCGGTTCCGGCCCTCACCACCCGACAGAAGGAGATATTGTTCTCTATGACCCGCGGACTATCCAACAAGGAGATCGCCTGCCAGTTCGAAATCACCCCCGACTGCGTCAAAGACCATGTCAACGTCATCCTCGCCAAACTCGGTGCCGCGACCCGAGCCGAAGCCGTGGCCATAGCCCTGCGAAAGCACCTGCTGAAAATCCAAGCCTGAAAAGGCAGACGTCAGGGATTTGGACAACGCCCGCCCTCGGTTCCTCATGGCCCCATGAAAGGCCCTTTTTCAGTGGGTTTGCGCGTATGTTCATGCCACAGCCTCCTTCGCGAGCCTCCATCCGTGCGTAGCAAAGCCCATCTCCTCCACCGCCCGCGCCGAAACATACCGCGATCCACCCCCATCTGACCACCAGAAACTATACGAAATTGTCCAACCCCGTGCCTCCCTCTTACGCTGAAGGTAAGGGCCTCTTGGACTGATGGTAGAAGACTTTCAGGCTTGAGGGTGGTAAAATCGTCGGTGCCCCCATCGGTTCTCATTTTGGGAAAACGGGTCTGGCCTGTTTTCCCAAAATGGTTTCGCAACCTTCAACCCCGCCGAAGTGCGCAAACGCCCGCTTTACAAGGCTTTCGCGGGGCCTGACCCCACAGGTTTCATGTCGAGAACCTGCCCGTCGAACAGCAGTCGCGCACGCAGAGCCGCATAATCCAGATCCTGCACGACGCATCCGGCGTCGATCGCCTGGGCCGCGGCCGTGGCGGCGGACTGCCCGAGCGCAAAGAACACAGGCTCCATGCGCAGCGATCCGAACGCGATGTGCGTCGCCGACACGCAGACCGGCACAAGCAGATTGCCGCATTCGCCGCGCTTCGGAATCAGCGAGCCGTAGTCGACCGGATATGGCGGATAGCGCACTCCGTTGGAATCGCGATGTATCTCGACGTCGCCCTCGTTGCGCACAAAGCCGTCCTCGCCGACCCGGCGGCGGACATGGTGGGAGTCCATACCGTAGGCCCCGCGGCCGACGGGGCGCGGAGCCACGCGGGTGCCGCGGCAGTTCGCCTCAGTCATCACGTAGTCACCGACCATGCGCCTCGCCTCGCGCACATACAGCTCGTCCTGCCAGCCGTCGCCCAGGCCGTCGTGGAACTCGTCGCGGCACGTCCCCCACTTCGAGTATTCGCGGCGCACCCGCTCCGGCACGCGCGGGTGATTGGCCATCGTCCAGACGAAGCCGCGCTGATGGTCAAGGTGGGCCTTGAGTATCTGCCTGCGCCGCTCGTACGAGGCTTCCGGCCATTCCCAGTTGCCGCCGATGAAATCGGTCGAGAACGGCCCGCAGTTGTTGGTGTCCGTCTTGCGGTTGGGCATCTTCGAGTTGATGCGGTTCATGGCCAGGTAGTCGTCGGCAAGCTCCTTTTCGGACAGCTGCTCGAAATAGCGGAACAGCAGCTCGTAGTTCCGCTCGTCGTAGTTCTCCGGGCGCGCGAACGGAATGCGGTTCCTCGGCTCGTCGGTAAGGCACATGCGGAAGCAGTAGGCCTGTACGCGGCAGTCGCCGTCGCCCGGCTGCTCCTTCGGGTCGAACGGCTCTACGCCCGGCAGCAGCCCGGAGCCGGGGTCGCCCTGCACGACGTATGGATCCACGCGGCCCCTGAACTGGTGGTATACGGCCAGCTTCGGCTGGGATCCATTCAGCGTCTCGCCGTACTTTGCGTTGGGCTCGCGGCCGATCACGTAGGACACTCCGGCCGCAGCCATCAGATCGCCTTCGTACGTCGCGTCGATGAACATGCGCCCGCGGTAGGTGTTGCCCGAGAGCGTTTTCAACGAGAGGATGCGCCCGTTCGAACAATCCACGCCATGCTCCCTGTCCAGAAGCTCGCCGCGCCGGATGTCGAGTCCGTCGCGCTTCTCCCATCCCTCGAGGACCGCAAGCGCGGCGGAGGGTTCGAACGTCCACATCGAATCACGTCCCTTCGTTCCGGCGCACTGGCCGTCGGGGAAATAGTCCTCCTGCCGCTGCCAGGTCCAGTGCGCCGGGTCGGCATACCACTTGGCAATGTCATGGTAGAACTCCAGCGCTATGCCGCCGAAGGCCGACTTGTTGCCGATGTCCGTCTGCCCGAGCCCGCCCGTCGTGAGGCCGCCGATCCGCTTCTTGGGGGAAACGACGACGGTCTTCTTGCCCATTCTCCGGGCCTGCACGGCCGCGGAGACGGCCGCCGGCGTGGATCCGTAGATGACGATGTCGAACTCGGGCTCGACGAGCGCGAAAGGCGCCTCGCCGGCGCAGGCAACGGCAGGCGCAGCGCACGCGGCAAGCGCGCAGACTGCGGATGCGGACATGGAGCAAACGGATTTTTTCACTCGCGCATTATACCACAAATGCCGCGTTCATGCTCCCGCAACATCGAAAATCGGAAGCGTGACGATTGCTGGAGCTTGACGAGAACCGCGCTCCAGTGCATCCCGGGCTCCCAGCCGTCGGCGAATCTCAGGGAACCTCTTGACGGCACTTGTTGCCCTCAAGCGCCGCTTTGATCAGCGCAAGAGCCCTCTTGTCGCCGTCGCGGACGAACTGTCGCTCCGGGTGGAACTGGACGCCCACTATCGGCTTCGTCCGGTGCTCGATCGCCTCTACGACGCCGTCTTCGGCAACCGCCGTCACCTCGAAGCCCGGCGCGATCTTCTTGACGCTGTACATGTGCGAGGAATTGACCTTCGGACTGTCCTCGCCGAAGGTCTTTGCCATAAGCGAACCCGGCTTCACGCTGACGGCGTGGAACTGGTCGTTCGTCCAGGTGCTCGCAATCCAGCGGTGCTGCACCTTGACGGGCGCGTTCGTGGCGTTCGGTCCGTAAGTTCCGCCGAGCGCCACGTTGATCTGCTGGTGCCCGTTGCAGATGCCAAGGACCGGCTTGTTCTGGGCGGCCGCCATCCGAACGAGCTTGCGCTCGAAGTCGTAGCGGGCCTGGACCTCGCCCCGAACCGAGCCGAAGAGCACCAGCGCGTCGGCCCTCGCGAGCATCTCGCCCAGCTTGGCGTCGTCAACCTCGTTCGGCAGCACGAGCGGGACGAATCCCGCCGCGGCGACCGCCTTGGATGTCGTCCGGCAGCCGACGACGGACCTATTGGTCGTGCAGGCCTCGGCTATCAGCGCGACCTTCGTGCGCGGCGCGAGCTCCACCGGGAGAGCGGTCGAGAACGGCTCTCGCTTCGGAATGGACTTCCTCTCGCCGAAGTCGCCGTCGTTGAAGTTCGACTTGACGAGATACCACGAGAGCTCGTCGAAGATGCGCTTCGCGTCGCAGAGCGCCGTGCGCTGGGCCTCCACCGCATATGCCGTAATCGCCGCCGCATCGCCGGCGCGGACGAGCCGCGGGAACTCCTCAAGCCAGCGATCCTCGCGTGCGCGCCAGAACTCCCGCACGCCGTCGCCGTACTGGCGGCGGTCAAGCTCGGCAAGCGCGCAGAGCCGCCGGTAGTGCGCGGCCGGGATTGCGTCGCAGAAGCGTTCGCCAGCATGCATGTCGGCGGCGTCATAGCCATCGGCGAGGGCCGTGACAGCCGCGTTGAGCGGCAGAAACGGCGCATGCTCCGCGTTCGAGAGCGTCACCCACATCGTGCAGCGGCGGTCCGCAGGCAACGTCGCGTCGAGGACGAGCGCGTGGCACGTGCTCTGCCGGCCTACGCCGACGACGCGCACGGTATCCTTGTCCGCGCCCTGCTCTGGGCAGAGCTCCGTCCCCTCGTAGCGCCAGCGCATTACCTCCTGGACCTCGCGCAGCGTCACCTTGTGGTCCGGCGTGAAGAAGAGAGGCAGAAGCTTCATCCGATCATAGGCGCCTGCCTCGGAAGGCGCGAAACGGCGGCGGCCCATCCACGTGCGCAGGGCGCTGGCGTGCAGCGGCTCCCGCGCATAGGTCGCGGCAAGGTCTATGAGACCGCCCTTGCCGCGCTTCAGGAATCCGTTGCGCTCGGCGAGGCCTATGAGGTCCGGCGAGCAGAGCGTGTCCGGCGACGCGGGGTCGAATTCCCGCAGCATGAACTGGTTGCCGATGAAGAGCATCTTGTCCTCGGGCATCCTGACGGCCGCCCACTGGTGCCCGGTGTAGACCTCGACGTACCACGCCTCTTTCTCGTCGGCGACCATGTAGATCTCCGAACCGCGGTGGCCGCGGCTACCGACGACCTTTCCGAGAAGCTCCACCGCCTCGCGCGCCGTCGCCGCGCAGGAGATGAGCAGCCCCGGCAGCGTGGCTTCGGCGAAGCCGGTCGAGACGAAGGGATCCGCATTCGTCGCCGCGATGGTCGGATAGGCCGTCACGGTGCCGGAGAGCATCACGCCCTTCTCGTTCGCGCACGAGCCGTCGTAGCGCCCGTTCTTCGGCCCCCACGGCACGGACGGGACGAGAACCGCATGGTACGTCGTCGCCGGCAAGGGCCACTCCGCCTTCATGTCGTTGCCGAGATAGTGCCGGCCTGGGGCGTTCTCCACGCGCGGCTGGATGTCGAAGCGCTTGCACCTGCCGACGGTCGAGTCGACCGTGCGGGCGATGATCGTCGTCCCGTCCGCCGAGACGCCGCGTCCGACGTAAATGCCCGTACACGCCGCGGCGGCAGTCCCAACCGCACACATTCCCGCGCAGACAACCGATTTAACGTTCTTCATTTAGCGTACCTTTTCTTCAGGAACGAGCCGATAAGCTCGGCGTGCTCGTCCATAGACGCCCAGATCACGCGCTCGGACGGCGTATGCGCGCCCGAGGCGTCGACGCCGATGACGAGCATCGGGAGATTCAGCGCCTGCAGGTGCCGCGCGTCCGTCGCGCCGCCCGCATGGGCCAGGCGGATCTTCCGCTCCGGCCACTTCGCCTGCATCCGCGCGCGGAAGTCCGCAATCACCGGGTCTCCCTCGTCGATGGACACTGGCTCCGTCTTCTCCGTGCAGACGACCGTGCCGCCGACCTTGTCGCGGACGAGATTCTCGATCTCGTCCCACGCGCCCTTGCGCGGCGAGCGGACGCGGATCGAGGCCGTCGCCCTCTCGCGGTCGCCCGAGATGCCGGAAAGCGTCATCACGTCGCAGAAGCTGCCGTCGTCGAGCTCGGGAATGACCTCGTTCAGGCGCCGATAGCCGTCCATCAGGTCGCAGATCGCATTCCCGAGCTTCTTCCTGCCACCCGTGTGGCCCGCCTCGGCCGTCCGCGTGACGACGAAATTCGCGATGCCCTTCGCCCGCGTCGTAATCACATACTGGTTCCCGTCCAGCACGATGACGAGCTTCTTCGCGCCATAGCCCTTCCGGAGCATGAACGCCGTCGACTCGCCGCCAATCTCCTCGTCAGACCCGAAGACGCACCCGACAGACACCCTGCCCTTCAGCTCTCGCATGAGCCGCGCGGCGAGGACGCAGTGCTCCTTGCAATCGGACGCGCCGCGCCCGTAGAGCACGCCGTTCTCCCATCGCGGCTTGAAGAGGTCCGGCGTCTGCGCGGGAACGACGTCCAGGTGCGCGGAGAGCAGGACGTCCGGCGACTGCGTTTCCTCGTTCGCCGCGTAGAGGACCTGCAGACCGCCAGGCATCGTCTCCGTCCGGCAGAAGAGCCCCTGCGACTCGAGCTGGCGGCGAAGGAAATGGACGCACTCGGCCACCTTCATCCGGTTCGTCGAGACGGACGGAATGCGGATCATACGTTCGAGGAGCTTGTCGTCGGCAAGCACAGTCTCCTCGGCCGGCGGCCGCCAGCCGTGCGCGTCGGTGAAGTCCATGAACTTGTTCCAGTCGTATGCCGTCAGGCGATGCGGGCCCTGGCGCAGGTGGTAGCCGACGTCCTTGTCGCCGCGGTCGCCCCACGCGGGGCGCGCGAGGTCGGTCGCCAGCTTCTCGCCGGACGGCCCCGCCCAGTCGTCGAGCGAGCCGGACGCGACGTAGAGGAGGCGCGGCGCGACGAGGGACAGCCACTGGTGCTGGTCGAACGGCACTTCGGCGTCCCTGTGCTCCCACTTCGCGTAGTTGCCGCAGAACCAGTACGAGACGGACGACCGGATCTGGTGGATGTGCTCGCACTTCGGAAGGTCCACGTGGTAGAGCCGCGCCCCGCCGCAGCCGGAGCAGTTCGAGACCGTCATCGCGAAGCGCTTGTCGGTGACGCCCGCCAGAAGCGCGGTCTTCCCGCCGCGCGAGTGCCCGACGACCGCCACGTGCTTCGCGTCGATCTCGGGACATGTCTCGATCCAGTCCATCACACGGCTCGCCGCCCACGCCCAGGCCGAGAGCGCGCCCCAGGCGTCCGGCGGACGCGGCTTTGTCGGGTCTTCGAAGCAGCGGAACACGCCCTCCTTGTACGCCCGCGTCTTGTCGTAGCACTCCGGCGACACCTCCTCGCGCGCAAACGCAATGGCCGCATACCCGCGGTCGACGATTTCCTCCGCCGGCCACCGCTCGTTCTGCACGTCCCTCCACGGGTCGATGTCGCCGCAGCCGTAGCTCAGGCTGATGTAGAGATATGCCGGAACGGGCTTCTTCGCGTTCGGCGGCAGGAAGACCGTGAAGCGGAACGACCCCTCGCCGTACGGTCCCCTGTAGTGGCAGACGACGATGCGGCGGAAGGCGTCAATCTTGCGCCTGATGCCCTTTTCGGGATAGCGCGAAAACAGCTCGGGCGGATAGATGTCACTGAACCAGAGTTCCTGCGGGCGCTCAACGGGGCGCTTCCCGTAGACCTCGGTGAGGAACGTCTCGAGCCTCGCGTCCTCGAGCTTCGGCAGTTCGCCGACCACTCCCGTTGCGGCCAAGAGCGCCGCGGCCATCATTCCTGTCATTTCTCCTCCTTCACTTCACGGGCACGTCCGCCGCGGCCTTCGGGCGACATATCCAGGTGAGGAGCGGCGTGTCGATGGAGCCGCCCAGGATCGTCGCGCGGACGAACGGACACGGCAGATAGCCCTTGGCGCTGCGGACGAGCCCGCTCTTCGGAATCGGCATCGTGCCGACCCAGACCTTGCCGGTCCCGTCAACCGCCTTCATGTCGAAAGCCGTCTTGCCGTCCGCCGAAAACGGCTCCGGCTGGATGCCGGTGTCGCGGTATATCCTGCACGAGATGTCCTCGCAGCGGTCTGCCAGCGTGACGCGCACAGCCCAGAGCCCGTTCTTCTCGACGAACTCCACGCGGTTCGCCGGCGGCTCGCGCGAGCAGATGACGTCGCCTATGTCGAGCGCCAGGTTGTACGTGCGGAAGATCATGTCGCTCGTCTGCGGCTCGCCGTCGTAGTCCGGCAGGCGAAGCGTGTACAGCCCGGACATCGGGTTCGTCACCTGTCCCGCAAGGAACACCTTCCCCATGTGAAGGTTCCAGGCATGGTATCTGCCCGGCTTGCGCTCGGGCTTCCGAAACTCGAACGACAGGTACTTCTGGCCCTTCTCGCGCCGGACTTTCGCGGAGAAGTGCTCGGACCGCCCCGCCGGCACCGTCACCGCCCACCAGTCGTCAGGCCTGCGCACAAGCAGCGGAGCCGAGGATGCCGCCGCCGGACGGGCCGCCTTGCCCTTGCCGGGCATCTCGATCTCGTACAGCTCGACGCGCTTCGTCCCAGGGAACTCGAGGCGGACCTTGACGGACGAATAGTCGCGGTCGAAGACCTGGCGGACGCTCCACTCGCCCCGCTCCTCCTTCGTCGGCGCAAGCTCCTTCCACTCGCCCCCCTCGCGGATCTTGACCTTCAGCTCCTTGATGCCGCTGCCATAGACCGTGATTTCGGAAAAGACCGGCATGAACTTCGGGAACGACATCTCGTAGAACTTCAGCTTGCTCCTCTGGTCGTACCATGCGATTACGTCCCGCGTGCCGTCAAAGAGCTCGCGCTTGCCGTTCGACCGCGTCGAAGTCGACGCCTCGAACTCGGGGCAGCCGCCCAGCACTACGGGACGCGGAATGAGAAGCTGGTTGTCGCGGCTCGTGCGCTCCTTCTCCGCCGCGTCGATCTCGGCCTGGACTTCCGAAAATGTCTTGAGGCCCGCATCCCGCTTCTTCGTGGTCGCGACGAGGGACTCAAGCGGGACGAGGCGGAATTCGTGGGCGGAGTTGGACTTGGGAATCTCAAACCTCCGTCCGCCGCGGAACTCGAAGAACGCGCCGGAGAGCCCGGGAACCTTCGCGACGGTCGGTTCGGTGCGGAAGTTCTGCACGCAGAACATCTTCTCGCCGTCGGGCATCGTCCAGAGCGCGGCCTCGTAGTCCGCCGTGCGGACGAGCGTCTGGCGCTTGCCGAAGAGCAGGATGTCCTCGAGCGCCGCCGCGCTGGAGAATATGTAGCGCGTGCCCTCGTACATCTGCGCCCGGTCGCCGAGGTCGTGGTAGGCGTAGGGGAAGAGAGTCTTCGCCCCGCGAAGGAACTCGCACCAGGCGTTCGCGAGATACTCGCGGAACGTCGGGTAGTCCCCCGAATCGCCGCCGTAGCTGAAGCACGTGCCCGTGCCGCCGACGCATTTGTCGGGATGGCTCTCCGGATGGAACGCGTCGATGAAGTCGCCCATCTGGCCGAACGGGCGGCCGTAGACGCGCCGGCCCTTCACGTAGTGGGCGTTCACATACGGGTGCGTCTCGAACCAGTCCGCGCAGTCGATGTACTTCTCGCCCGCGCGCGAGCACGTGAGGATCACGTGGTACGGGTCCTTCTCGCTCACGTACTCGTAGATGTGCCTGAGGTAGACTGGCGATATCTGCCGGCACTCGGGCTCGTCGCAGATGTAGTAGTAGACCCCTTTGCTCTCCTTCAGGCCCTTATCGACACGTTCGCCGATCTTGGCGAGGAGCTCGGCGCACGGCTTCACGTCGCGGATCGCCTCCCTCGTCTCGATGCCCTTGAGGACGCGCTCCGGCTCGAGCGTCGCGATCTGCGTCAGCCACTTCGTCTGGCAGAGGTCGTCGGCGTCGTATTTCTTCTTGAACGCCTCGCCGCCCATGTAGTACTCCGCGTACATGTTGCGGCGGAGAACCGCTTTGCCGTCCACGATGAGGTTGCCGTTCTCGATCCACGAGACGTGCTGTCCGTTGCCAAGCGGCGCGAGCTTGCGGATCTTGCGCGTGAACGTCTCGCCGCCCGCAGTCACCGCGAGGACCGCCTCGCCGACCTGGAAGCCCCTCGTGTCGAAGGAGAAGTCGCCGCCGCCCGGCGGCAGCGTCGCGGCCTTCTTGCCGAAGCCGGGGCCTTCCAGCGACACCGAAACGGGTCCGTCCACGGCCACGGCGACCGAGCCCGCGACGGTGCCGGAGTTCTGGCCGGGATAGAAGTTGCCGCGGTAGGCGGGCGTCGCAATCTTCACGCGGATCGCCTGGTAGTCGACGATGACCGGATAGGTGCGCTCGACTTCAACACCGCCGCGGACGACCTTGACGTCCATCGGCAGGCGTCCGTTCTCCGGAAAAAGCGCGGGAACCTCGACCTCCACGTCCCCGCCCTTCCGAAGCCGCGCCTGGACGGGTTCGGAGAACGTCGTCTCGATCGTCGCCTCGCCGCCCTCGTACGCATAGACGATGACTTTCGCAGTGCCGGCGACCTTGCCGCCCTTCTTGCCTGTCACGCTCGGAACGACGGACTTGACCCAGACGTCCTCGACCGGTCTGCGGACCGGGAACCCCTTCACGACGCGAAAGCCCTCGGGGTTCTTGTAGCCCTTGCCCGACCAGCTGCAGAACTGCTGCCCCGCATTGTCTACGAAAGTGCGGCCGACATGCACCTTCCATCCGTCCTTCCACGCCGGATTGCGCGTCATGTAGAACGCGCTCAGCGGTATGCAGACCTCGGCGGTCCAGCATTTGTCTCCGTCGGCGACCTTGAACCACCATTTCGGGCCATAGGGGTCTGGGCGGATGTTGCCGTTTTCGGAGAAGAACATCGCATACTGGAGTCCCTGGTAGGAAACGAAGAACTGGTAGAAGTCAAAGGTCTCGCCACTCGGCGCGAAATAAAGCTCAACGCCCTCCGACTGCCAGATCGCACGGTTCCCCATCGCCTTCATCTCGCCCAGGCGGGGATGGTGCGCCTTGATGCCGACATAGACGTTCTCCGCATCCGCGAGAATCGCGAATTCCGTGTCGGCGGGCGGCGTCTTGTCCTTGCCGGAGACCTTGAGGAATCCGCGCTCCCAGTCCGCCTTCGACCACTCCGCCTCGTCCAGCCTGCCGTCAAGCCGCGGCGGCGCCGCCACCTTGAGGACATCAGCATTCGCCGCCAGCGCGCCCAGCGCCAGCATCCCGGCCATTATTGAATTCTTCATTTTGTTCGTCTTTTTGTACACCTTTGCCTTGTTCATCGGACAAGCAAGACACCCCCTGGCCTGGCATACGAGAGTGTCGCCGCGGCGGCCTCGTAGCCGACTTCGTAGTTCATGCTCTTGCGCGCCGGCCTCTCGTCGGACGCGAACTCGCCCGTCAGGGTCCCGCCGCAGGAGAGGATCGCGCTCGGGCTGAACGGCACGATCTCCCCGATCTGGACAATCCGGAGGTTCATCGTCGAAACGTCCGCGTCGCCCGCAAGGACCACCTTGTCCACATCGCCGCCCTCGGTTTCGGCGACAAGCGTCACGCCTGTCAGCACCGGCGCAGTCTCGAACGTCACCGTGCCGACCGCATTCGATCCGCCCGGGTTGATTTCGCCCGTCACCGTCATGACGCCGCCGCGGATCGTGCCAGATCCGCTGACGCCGGCGACAGTGACGTCTTCGCCCCCGAGATCGATGTCGAAGCCCGTGCCCCCGACCACGCACGTCGCGTCGTCGCAGGCCGGATAGTCCACCGTCGAGCCCGGCGCGAGCGTCTTGAACCTGAGCGCCTTGAAGCTGTCGTCCGTAAACGTGACAGACGCAGTGCCGGCAACCTCGATAGTGCCTACGCCGTCAACCTTGTTCGTGAATGTAATAGACTCTGTGTTCTCGAACCGCAGGACGCCGTTGTCGAGCGTCACCGTGCCCGTGCCAGCCGTGCCGGCGCCCTTGAGAACGAGTGTCGAGGAAACGATTTCCGTGCCGCCCGTGTAGGTGTTCGCCGCCTCGAAGACGATCGGGAAGGTCGATTTCATGAGCTGCAGCGCACCGCCGGAGACGACGCCCTTGAACGTGCCCTGCCCGCCGTTCGCGATGTAATCGCCCTTGCAGGCGGAAATCCTGGCGCGGCGGCGGATCTCGACCGGGCCAGTCAGCGTTGCCGCGGCGCAGAACCAGAGCGCGCCGCGGTCCGGGCTCATCGTCGCCCACTTCACGCCGTTGCCGGCGATGCTGAAGGCGTTTGTGATGTTACGAGCCGCCGCGAAGCACACCTGCCCGCCGTCCAGTTCGCCGTCGCCGACGCGCACGACGCCGCATCCGAATGCTGAATTGCTCTCTGGCCGCACTTGAATGCCGTTGATGAACGTACCGCCCTCGTAGTCGTTTGAGCCGCCCGTCGCGACCCACGGATAGACCGTGTCGAGAATCGGCGTCGCGTAGGCTACGCCTCCCGTCGTACTGATCTTGGCGCCGATGTGCGGCGCATGGGCGTAGGAGGTGCCGCGGCCGACGGCAAAGACAGCCTGGCGCGCGCCGAAGTCAAGCGTGCCGGGGCCGGAGATCGACGCATTGCCCCACTGCCCCGCCGGCTTCAGGATGACTAATGCCGGCGCATCCGCAGCGCCCGATCCGATCGACAGCGTCTTGCCGCTCGCGATGTTGAATGCCTTGTCGCCGCTGGCGTCGGCGGCGATCTTGAGCGCGGCTACGGCCTTGTCCTCGGATATCGTTATGCTTGCGTCAGTCTCGAAATTGACAAGCGCCACGTTCGACGCCTCGCTCTCGGCAAAGGCCGTGTAGTCCGCGAAGGCGACGAAACCCTTCTCCGCGTCGTACGCGGAGAAGTCGATCGTGCTGCCGCTCTGCGCAAAGACGGGAAGCGTCACACGCCCGGCGGCATCGACGGGCACGGTGCCGTTCACCTTGACCTGGCCGCTTGCAGACGCATCGCCTATCGAGCCGTCGAATGAGTCGTTGAGCGCCCGCAGGAAGAGAACGCCGCCGTTCTTGCTCGAGATCGGGCAGCCCGATCCGCCCTCAGGTCCTATCACGGCCGCCTGCGCCACATAGGAGCTGTCGTACTTGAGCGTCATGCGCGTCGCGCCGCTCAGGGTAAGCTTTGCGCCCGGCCCGCCGGCGAGCGGTGTCACGCGCGTGGCGTCCTTGGCGTTGAGCGCGAGGCGAACGGTCCCGAGCTCCAGGTCGCCCTGACCGAGCGGCGTATCGACCGCCGTCCCCGCACCGTCCTTGTAAGCGTCGGCGTTGACGGCCCAGGTGCCGCTCAGCAGGGCGAGCGGTCCCTTGAGATTCTGGGCGCGATTCACGTTGACAATCACTGGAAGATCGTATGTCGCGCCGCCGTCCGCCGCGACCTCCGGGTCTGTATCGGCCGCCATGTAGAGACCTAGCTTGCGGCCCGATGCATAGCTCGGCACGTAGTCAACTCCGAATGCCGCCCCTGCAGCGCCGACCTTCACCTTCCAGGGATAATCGGTTGAACCGAAATCTCGCGAACTGGAAATAGCAAACGAATAATTCAATGCTCCGCCGTCGATGTAGATTGACTTGTCGTTCTTGGCTGTAGGGTTGACGAAAACCGTAAGCGAGCCGCCGTTGCGTATCTTCATCGTGTTGAGCTGCGACTTCCAGCCAGATCCCGTATGCCCGACGGCCAGCTTGCCGCCGTTCACGTCCACGACGGCTGCGGAGCTCGAGAATTCTGCCGAGAGCCCCTGGGAACGTGGCCGCGTGAACTCGGTCTGATTGGAATTCATCGCCGTCGTCCGTTCGCCCTGCATCGTCGTGTTCGTCCCGATCGTAAACGTCCCGCCGCTGCGGTCCCACGTGTTGTTGACGGCCAGCTCGCCCGCGCCTGATGCGCTCATGATGTAGCTGCACTTTGACATGCTGGCATGGACGACAACAGGCTTACCCGCCATGTCCTCGGTCGGGATGACGCCATATCCGCTCGAGGCGCCGCTCAGGTTCTTGACCCAGAACTCTCCGATGCCAGGCGCGAACTGAAGCGCAGAGCCGGACGTTGCGAACGCACCGACTGACGCCAGCGCATTCGACGAGGCGACGACGAACTGCTTGGTCGCCGTGTTGGGGATCGTCACGCTGATTGTCTCTATCGTCCCGGAAAACTCGCAGTCCTCCTCTGCCATGCGCATCGTCAGATTGACGCCATCGGAAACGCCCGTGATGCGGCCTGCGCCCTCGAATCCGCCGACGGTCTGCGTACCGAAAGCCTTTATATCCAGAAGCCCGCCTTCGTCAACCTGGACAATGCCTGTGTTGTCTTTATAAAAACAGTTGTATCCGCGCAAGATAAGCGAGGCGTCCTTGCGGACAATGGTGCGCGGTGAGCGAATGCTTTTCCCTTCCGTGAGCATCTCGATTGAGCCCTCGGCAATCTCAATTGTGGGGAACGGCCAGGGTCCGCTGGCATCCGAATAGCCGAGATTGTTGGTGGTCTTGAAGACGCCCTTGCCTTCCTTGCGCAGACACGCACGCGACGAAGGAGTATCCTTGTTGCCGCCACCCCACGAGTTCGTCACGCACAACGTCGAGCCCTCCGCTACGTAAACGACGCCCGTGCCGCCGCAGTAGCCCTTCTGGAAACCAAGCGTCCTGCCAGAGGAAAACGACACATTGCCAGACTCGACGCGAATGGCCGCACAATAGAGGTTGTAGTCCGATGACGCAGTGCGAACATACACGTCACCGTCCGTATCGAAGATGACGGTATCGCTACTGGTTGGAACCGAGTTCTCCGCCCAGCAGGCTTTGTTCGTCCAAGAACCGGAGGACCCGCCCGCCCAGTGGCGATTCGCCGCCGAAGCCGAAAACGAAGCGAGAAGCACCACCACGATAAGCATTTCACAAAGTTTGCCTGCTGTCATGGATTTCACCTTTCTTCAATTGTTTTTCACATTATACACATTTTCTTCCCCCTGTCAATCCCGCGAGTTATGCGCGCGTTTTGCGCCATGGCCGCTAGCGGCCGAGTTCGCGCACGACCATTCCGCCGGCGGGCACGTCGACCTTGAACGAGCCGCCGTCCTTGAGGTTGTAGACGACGTCGGAGACTGGCTTGCCCGAAGAGTTCATTATCTGCACCGTGGCCTTCTCGTGGCCGGGCATCGCCGGAACGTAAGAGAACCTGAGCGCCGAGCTCTTCGCCGCGAAGAAGTTCATGAACCGCCACCTCTTGCGCTTCTCAAGCGGCACCGCGGCGTAGGCAAGCCCGTCCAGGAACGCCAGCGGCTTCACGACGTCGCCGCCGTCCGTCCAGTAGGCGCTCCCGTTGTCCACAAGCCCCCTCACCCTGACCGGATAGTTCTGGATGAACCACGTCGGGCCGAGCGTGACGGACGCCTCGCCCTTCTTCGCCTCCAGGTCCAGGATGCCGTTGATGCCGGCGACGCGCCCCCTCGCTTCGTCGTGCATGAAGCCCGAGCCGTCCATCATCGACATGAACCACTCGCAGTACTGCGTGCCGTGCGGCGGCTCGATGAAGCTGCCTATCGCGACCCTGTAGCGCAGCTTCTCGCCAGCCTTCACCTTCCTGCCCTTCTCGCCGACCTGCAGAACCGTCTCCACCCCGTTGTCTATCCGGCGCTCTGCAATGCAGACGTCGTCGCATCCGTCGAGTCCGAATATCCCGTACCATTCGCTCTCGCTGCCGCAGACCCCATGCCACGATCCCTTGCCGAACTTCGCCGCGCCCCCCCCGCGCATGACGGAGACATTCCCCTTCGGATTGCGCGTGGAAAACTGGACGATCGACAGCGGCTCGGCGATGGTCGCGTCGTGCAGGAACTCCAGCTCGCCCTCCACGACGGTGTAGCCGCCGCGGTAGTCCGGAGCGTTCTCGTAGTACACCGCGCGCCACCACCCGTCGACGCGGTCGCAGAACTGGTACGTGCGGTGCCGCAGCCTCCAGTGCGGGTTCTCGCCGACCTTGCCCTGCACCGGCGCAGTTATGTACCGGGCGTGGCGCGGCTCCACGGAATATTCGCCCTGCACCTGGTCTATGACGGTCACCACGTTGGGCTGCACGAGCGGGAACGTCGTCAGCGACGACGGCATCTCGCCTTTGTTCGGATAGTCGACGCCCTCTATCCTGAGCGTGTTCCAGAGGGAGCGGAATCGCACGGACGGCTCGCGGCTCGGGCTTTTGTCGAACTTCTCCCAGAAACACGCCTCGGAAATGTGGTAATTTTTTGGAAGAAGAGAAAGGTCGCGGTACGCGGGGGCGAGCATGGAGTCCCAGTTCATGTACATGACGATCTTCGGGTTGATCGCGAGCAGGTTCGCGTTGTCCCCGCAACGGTGAAGCCCCGCGTGGTAGTTGTTGAGCCACTTCGCGACCGACACGGCGCGCGCGCCGGCCTTGTCCGTCGCCACGACCTGAGGATACGACTGTACGTCGAACTCGAACGTAAACGCGCGGGAGAAGTCGCGCTCTCCCGCGGCGTCAAAGCGCGCCAGCATCCGCCTCTGCCCGTCGTGCACGCATATCTCGCGCAGGCCCGCCGGCGACGACACTGCGACGACGCACTGCATCACGTCCGTCCCCGGGACGCGCACGAAGTCGAACGCCTTGATCTCGATGCCGCTTCCGAGCCTGACCCAGGCGTGGAACCGGTCCGCAATGCGGTTCGCGCCGCTTCCCTCCGCGTTGGCAAGCTTCCGCGCCGAGGCCACGTCGTCGCAGACGAGAGCCGACGCAGCAGCGGCCCTGCCCAGGTCGGTCGCCTTCTTGACGCGCGTGTACGGGACAGTCGCGGCGCGGCGGGCGCTTTCCGGGGACGCAAGGAACTCGGGGAAGTTGTCGAACATCGGCCTGTCGACGTCATATGCGACCGGCACCACCTGGTTGACCCACATGAGGTTCACGTCGAAGGCGCCCCTCTCGCCAAGCCGCTTCATGTTGAGAAGCCCGCCGCGGTAGAGGTTGCGATTGCGGTAGATCGTCGGCTGGAGCATGACCTTGCCGTCGAAGAGTTGGTATGCGACCCCGTCGCGCACCACCTCCTTCTGCGGCCACGACGTCTTGTCAGAGAACGTCATCCACTCGTAGCCGTCTGAGTCGATGTATTCCACGCCCGGGCAGCAGTAGAACCCGTCATTGCTCGCCGCCGCGCAGTCGGCCCTCAGCGCCTCGAGCTTCTCGGGGTTGCTCTTCGCCAGCGGGTCGGTGAACACGAGGAACGACAGACCCAGGCGCTTCGCTTCGGCAACGTATTCGGCAACCGTCGACTCGCCGTCGGAATGGGCGGAGTGGACGCCCACCACGCCTACTGCACCATTCTTGAAAGGCACCGCGGCAAACGGCTTCCAGACGCGCTTCTCCTCCCAACGCTTCCCGAACTGCTCGCTGCGGGAATACGGAGGCGCATCAGGCTCGACAGGCTTGTAGTTCCTCGTGAAGCCAGCGTCACCCTCCGACGGCTCCGACGCCCACTTGAACGCGTTCTCGAGCAGCTTGACCGCGTCAGACCGCCTGCCGTCGATCTCCGAGCGCTCGACCAGGTTCGGCCAGCGGTCGATGTTATAGGCCCAGCCGCAGCTGTCCTTGTGGATGGCCTCGAAGACGATGCGGCCCCTGCCGAGCGAGCGGACGAGCACTATCGGCGGCCTGGAGCCGGGGGCGTAAGTGCCGGGCTTGTCGGGCTGGAGCGCGTTCGTGATCGGATCGCGCGGATGGCTGCGCCCGCCAGGCCCCGCAGTCACGACGGCCGTCCATTCCTGCGACGGGCGCGTCGCAACGACGCCCCAAGTCGGCACCGTCCGGCGCATCGGCAGCCACAGCCCGGGCACGCCCTTCGTCACCGGATGGTCGGCGAAGGAGTCCGTGAAGAACATGTCGTAGTACTTGTCTTCGTGTCGCGAGGTCGCAGGGTCAACAATCTCCTCCTGCAGGAGCCCGAGTCCGAACGCCGCGTAGACCTCGCGCCAGTAGGCGTCGACCGGCGCCTCGGGATAGCGCCCCGTGCTGTGCGAGATGACAAGCCCGCCGCCCGCCTCGACATATCTCTTCAGGGCGGCCGCCGTCTCCGCCGCCGGATACGGGCAGCGGTCCTCGTGGTCTATTATGAGCCACACGCAGTTGAACTGCTTCAGGCTCTTCAGCGCGTCGTCCTTCTTCCACCCCTCGTACCAGCAGAGGTCGACTCCGCACTTGTCCATCTCCTCGACGATCGGGCGCGACTTGAACGCGGCGTTCGAGATGTACTGCTGCGGCCCGTAGCCGGAGCGAAGCGCCACGGTGACGCCGACCTTGGGGGCGACGGCGCAAAGCGCGGGCGTCGCCAGCGCGGCCAGCGCCGCGGCAACCAGACCTTTCATGGAGACCTCCTTCCCCTACTTGACGATTACCGAGAGCCCAAGCGTGCCGCCGACACGGAGGATCAGCTGCTTGCCGCTTACGTAGACACTCGCCTTGCGGGTCGAAGGCAGCGCGGCGTTCATCCTCGCCAGTTCGTCCGACTTAACCGTAAGCGTTCCTGCCGCCTCGGCAAGGATGTACTTGCCGCCCTTCTCGCCGACGCCGGAAAGGTCGAACGAGTAGCCGACCACATTGGCGAAGTTCACATTGCGTGCACCGTAGATCGCGGCTGTGGCATAGGGCGACTCCGGCAGCACGAACGAAAGTTTCTCGCCGGCGTCGAAGCCCAGGTCTCGGCCGGAGTTCGTAAACTCGAAGCGGGGCTTCGAGCCCAAGAACTTGATCTCGGTGTCAAACGTCACGCCATCCGCCTCCGCATCGTTCATGTTGTCGACGATCTTGCCCTGCGTCTTCGACCAGTAGTTATGCCAGTTTATGACATGTTCTGCCCTGAACGTGCCGTCCTCAATCACCAGCCTAGCGCGTTCGGGATAGACAATAAAGTTGCTTGCGACCCGCACAATGGAGTCCTTCCCGATGTAGAGCAAGTTGCCGGAAGTCGGCCGCAGCTGCGTTGCAGTGTAGTCACCGATCTGGAGATTGTTTGCGACAAGTATCGACGAGTTCACAACCTCTATTCGGTTCGAGCAGCCCCCCCTGCCGAAATAGACGTAGTTGACAGGATACGACACCAGCGAATGGTCGTCCAGCCGCATCACGTTGAACCACTCGTTCGTCGGCTTGATCGTGGATGTCGGCGCAGTGCCGCCGACGCCAAAGTAACTTCCTGCCGGATACCATTCGGTCCGCACGACGTCGAGGCGGCTGGAGCAGACGTGAACTCCCGCACCAACGATGATCTGCATCGAGGGAGATTCCGCAGAGCCAATCGAGCAGTCGACGAGGGTCATGGAGTTGTTGGTCGCATATAGTGCGCTGCCGATGTCGAGCCTGCCTCCGATGTATGCGGTCGTGGACGCCAGGAACGTGACGTTGGAGAACACGGCGGAGTTGCCGGCTGCACCGTCTTTCAGTCCAACGCATAGAGAGTTTACCTCGAAATCCGAATCCTCCACGTACAGGCTGTTGCCATGACCAGAACCTCCGACCGTCACCTGACAGCTGCCGATGCCTTCTGCGTAGACATATCGCGATTTGTTGCGGACGACCATGCGGTTGTTGTCCGCTTTGGCGTTCGCGCCGATGTCCAGATTACCGCACGCATACCAATTGCCGTTGTCAACCAGAACCGTGTGATAGCCGGAGTTGTTGCCGATCGCGCCCCAGATGTTCGAGACCGCGCCGCCGTCTATGACTTCCACCGTGCCGCCGGATGTCACCGGCGTGGCTGCGGGAGCGGGATCGCCCAGCATGAAGCCGCGCTTGTTCCGATCCGTCATGGCAAAGAGCGACCCTGCGCCCGTGACGCGGAACACCGCGTTGCTCACGCCTGTATTGATGTTAACGGCACTTCCCTGCGCCGAATGAAACGTCGCGCCGTTCGTGATGCAGACGAGGACGTTGCCGCTGTCGAGAACGGCCTGCATGTCGACGATGCGGGCATCGGCGCCGTCGGCGACGAATGTCGCCAATGCACCGCGGCTCGCTGTGGCTCCTCCGAGACGAATGTTGCTTCTGCGCGTCGTCCCGGTGCACCTCTGGAGTGTGCCGCTCTTTAGCGTAACCTTCTGGCCGTTGGGATAGTTGCCGCCCACCCA
This sequence comes from Kiritimatiellia bacterium, assembly GCA_017405115.1. The sequence continues at coordinate 39,047 of JAFRBA010000020.1, read as the reverse complement.
GAACGAGGCGTCGCCCCCGCCGAAGAGGTAAAGTATCTTCGATGCGGCGCCAAGATTGATCGAACACTCCGCATTTGCGTCCTGCACGCTCATCCAGTTGACCGTCAGCGTATCGTTGTTCGGCAGCGAAAGGGTTGATCCGGTGGGCATGCGCAGGAGCGGATGCGTACCTCCGCTAGTAGCGGTGTCCAGCGGCGGCGGGAACGTCGCCGGAACCTCGCCCGTGGCGCTGTTAAGCCGCCAGTTCGCGGCGGCGGCCATGTCGTGGTCGCCGGAGTCGACCCAGTAGTATGTGTCGTATGCGAGAAGGCCTCCCGCGCACATCGTAAACGCAGTCAGCAGCGCAACGCGACGCCCAACCGTTGTCATGCAATGTCCTTCCACAGAATTCCCCCTTTCAACAGCACGGAACTTGCCGTTTCCGGCAATATTCTACCAAAACCGGCCTCCAATCACAACCCAGGCCCCGGCTCTGCCGACCACACGAGCCCGGGGACTTCGCGAGGATGGTCCGACGTGCCCTCGAGGAGGCGGAACGTTCCGCGCCACGAACGGCCCCAGATCTCCTTCGGCTTGCGCAGGACGAGCCGAACGTGGTTCCACCCGGCCCTTAGGTCGACCTTCGTCGGCTCGCGTATGTAGTACCATTCGTCCTCGAGCGGCGTTTCGCACAGGTCGTTGGAATACACTGCTCCGCGGAAGCTCTTGCCGTCCGGGTCGGGCTTCGCCTTCACGCGCGCGCCCGGGTGCGTCCACACCGGCGGCTCTATGCGCTTGCCGTTGACCTCCACGTAAGACCCGTACTTGTTCCACTGTCCGATCCCGGGCATCGGCTGGTCGTGCTGCCGCGAATAGACGCCGCCGGTGACGGTGAAGCCTATCCACGCCCCGGCCGTCATGGTCTTGGGCGACTTCACCCACGTCTCCGCCACGACTTCGCCGCTCTTGTCCGCCACCCGCGCCATCACATCGACGAGCCCGCCGACGGCGTCGGCGTCGATGGTCGATCCGTCCGCGCGCCGCAGACGCCAGTGCTGGTCCGTCTGTCGGAGATACGGAAACGGCAGCTTGAAGTCCGCAAGCACCCTGTCGCGCTGCGCGATGATGCGGCGCTCCAGCGCTCGCGCGACTTCAAGCTCGCGTGATCCCTCGGGCGGCAGCATTGTGCGCCACTTGAACGAGGCGTCCCCGCCAAGCTCGGCGCGTCCAGCCCAGAAGTTGTCCGCGAAGCCGAGTATCGCGGGGGCGACCGTCGCGTTGGCGAAGAGCCTGAGGGTGTCGTCTCCGACGTTGTCGTCGTGCCAGCAGCAGGCGATGGCCCCAAGCTTGCGGGCGTCGCCGACATTCCAGTCGCAGGGCTTCGAGAACGCCGCGAGATTCAAGACAAGCTCCGGGCCCTGCCCGGCGAAATACATCCCAGCCGCGTCAAACGCCCGGTTGTTGGAATTCGTCACGTGGTTGCGATACCACGCCATGTCGACGACCTCCCCCGTAGTACGCACGGTCTTGCCGGGCGCCCACACGACGCAAGCCCTGCCCTTCGCCGCGACCGCTTCGGCCCATTCCGAGCACCATCCGTCCGGAACGTACTCCTGCTCCACCCTGACTTCGTCGGTGCCGATATGCACGAACGGCATGTCCTCGGCGGACGCGAGAGAGCAGAGCTCGCCCAGAAGGTCCGCAACCGCCTTGCGCACCGATGGATGGCGCATCTCCTTCACGCCAAGTCCGCGCCTGAGCGCGAGCGTGTGCCCCGGCACGTCGAGCTCGGGCATGACCACGACGCCCCTTTCCTTGGCGTACGCCACTATCTCGCGGAACTCGTCCTGCGAGTAGAACTTGCCCACCTGGCGCGTCATGGTGTCGGGATGGACGAGCTCCGGATACAGCTTCGACTCCAGCCGCCAGCCGTGGTAGTCCGAAAGGTGCCAGTGGAAGATGTTCATCTTGTATTCCGAAGCGAGGTCGATGAACGCCTTCACGCCTTCCATGGCCAGGTAGTTACGCCCGCAGTCGTTCATCACGCCGCGCCATTCCAGCTCCGGCCAGTCAACGACCTTCGCGGCCGGGACCGGTCCGCCGCCGGACAGCTTCGCAAGCTGCCTCAGGGTAGTCCTCGCATATCGCTCGCCGGCGTCGCCGCCTGCGGTCACCACGACTCCGTCCCGCGATATCTCAATGTAATACGCCTGCGACGCAACGCGCTCCGGCGCACCCGCGACCGTGCCGCGGACGAATCTCGCCGCCGCAAGGCTCGCTGCGCCGACCTCGCCGGATTGCGGCGTCACCTTCCTTAGCGCAGGCAGCACGTCGTCGTACACGCCGCAGGCCGTCGCCCCGCAGCTTGCCGATGCAAGCAAGGCTGCCGTCAATGCGCACAGAAACACCTTGTCGATTTCGCCGAATGCCATCGGGAACGCCTTTCCTTTCGCCGGCCTGGAACCATCCCCAAGCCAACATTGGGGTAGTATACACTATTACACGATGCGATTGCAAATGCCCGGCGGGTCACAGTGACGTGCTGCGGCGGCGGGCGGAGACGAAGACGAACACGGCGACCAGCGCGCCGTACCATGCGGCGCAGACGGGCACGGGCCACGGCCTTACGGTTAAGTCGGCGCCGGGAATGCTCGCGACCGCCGATGCGACCCCCGCCATGGCCTCGGACGCCAGCGCCGCCAGGTTGTTGAGGTGGGCGGCAATGGCATCCGACACGAAACCCGCCAGCACCCCGGCCGCCCCGGCCGCGACGGTGACGCCCGCCGCGGGAATCAGCACCAGGTTGGCCAGCAGCCCGCCGGGTGTGACATGGCCGAAGACATGCGCCGTTATCGGCACTCCAGCGACCCAGGCGGCGAACGTCATCCACAGCGTTCCGGCAACGACCCCGTCGCCCGCGCGCAAACACGAGCTCGCCAGTATTATGGACAGCATCACCGTGAAAGACAGCTGACAGCCGACGTCGGTGACAAGCACGGGGTCGGCCACGCACACGGCCAAGAGGGTCAGCGACCAGGCCACGACAACGCTGGGACGCCGCCAGAACACAGGCGCCGCACAGCAGAAGCTGGCCATCAAGGCCGCGCGCACGGCGCTAGGAGGGGCACCTATGAGACAGACATACCCCCATACGCCGGGCAGCGCCGCAGCGCCGGCCACGCGGCGCGGGACAAGCGCAAGCCGCAGGAGAAGCGCAAGCACCCCCGCTACGGCCATCACGTGAAGCCCCGAGACAGCAAACACGTGCATCGCCCCCGACGCCGCGAAGATGCGGCGCAGACCCGGCGGCAGGCGCGTCCGCTCGCCGAGCAGGATGGCCCTGTTAAGCGCGGACGCCGAAGCGCGCCGCTCGAGGCCGACGGAGAGCCTCCTCGCAGCCTCGGCCCTCAGCGACGCCAGCAGGGCAGATCGGCGGCACGGCATCCGCCGCTCCACGCGACCACGCAGCCACGGGCACATCTGCAAGGTCCTCTCGCGCTCAACGGACGCATGGAGGAAGAACGCGGCCCCGACCAGGAATAGGCAGGCATGGCGCCAGCCGCGCACGCCCACCCCGAAGCCGAAAAGCGCGACAAGCGCCGCCGCAACCGCCGCGACGGGCCATGCCGCGGCGAAATTGGACGCGCGCGAAGCCGCGAACTCCCCGAATGCAACCGCCGCTGCAGCCAGCAGCCACCGATGTTCCCGCATGATATCCCTCCTGTGTTGACGAGGGAATCATACCACAATCCGCGGCGAGAATTATTTCCGTACGATTAGCGCTCCGTGGCCGCCAGGCCGGCGGCCATGGCCTGGTCCATGTCGTAGTAGCGATAGTCGCCGAGCCGTCCGCCGACCACGAGAGCCGGCAACTTGGCCGCCGCGTCGCGGTATTTTGCGAGCAACTCGGCCGACGCCGCGTCGTTTATCGGGTAATACGGCTCGTCCCCCTGCCTCCACGGCTGCGGATACTCGCGGCATATGACTGTACGGCTGCGGGACATGACTTCGCGGAGCTCTGGATGGTAGTGCTTGAACTCGTGTATGCGGGTGTAGGCGACCTCGGCCTCGGTGTAGTTCACGACGCTCGTGCCCTGGAAGTCGGCGATGTCGAGCCACTCCGTCTCGAATCTGAGGCTGCGCCACGGCAGTGCTCCGTACCGGTAACCGAACAGGGCGTCTATCGGCCCGGAGTAGTACACCCGGGTTCTCCCGTCCCATTCGTCGAGGCGAAACGCCCTGCCGCACGTTACCGATATGTTCGGATGGTCGAGCAGGCGTTCAAAGAGGGAATTGTACCCTGTTGCCGGTATCCCCTGCCAGTAGTCGTTGAAGTAGTTCGTGTCGTAGTTCGCCCGCACCGGAACGCGCCGGATGACGCTTGGATCGACCTCTTCGGGCGGACGGCCCCACTGCTTGCTTGTGTAGCCGCGGAAGAACGCGTCGAAGATCGCCTGGCGGCGGTCTGCGCCCGGTTCGTGGTACCTGGTGCCGGGCGTGTTGTCCAGGAAGTCCTTCACCTCCCCGGGGCTCAGCTCCACCCCGAAGAACTTGTTCACGAGCGTGAGCCCCAGCGGCAGATGGTAGGTCTTACCGCGGTAGCGCGCGAGCACCTTGTGCTGGTAGCCGTTGAAGTCGACGAACCGCCGGACGAACGACCAGACGGCCGGGTCGTGCGTGTGGAATATGTGCGAACCGTAGAGGTGTACCTCTATTCCGGTGTCGGGGTCCGTCTCGCATCGCACGTTGCCGCCCACTGCGCCGCGCGCCTCCACGACGCGGACCCTCACGCCGGACTCCGCGAGCCGGCGCGCGACCGTGCAGCCCCAGATGCCCGCGCCCGCGACTATCGCCTCGTCAATTGCGACTGGGCCATTCATGCGGCGCTTCCCTTCCTGGCTCGCCAGCCGGAGACGCGTTCGCGCATGCGCTGGAACAGCGCGTACAGCGCCGGGACGAAGATTATGCCAACGAACGTGGCCGCCAGCATCCCGCCCATCGTGCATATGCCTATCGACCGCATGGCGCCTGCGCCAGCGGAACTGGCGAACACGAGCGGCAGCACGCCGATCACGAAGCTCCATGCGGTCATCAGCACCGCGCGGTAGCGCAGGTTCGCGCCGTTGAACGCAGCCTCCTCGATCGACTTTCCGGCGGCACGCTCCTGCTTCGAGAACTCCACCATGAGAATGGCGTTCTTCGCCGCGAGGCCGATGAGCATCACGCAGCCGAGCTGCGCGTAGATCGACGCCTGCGTGTTGGTTATCCAGAGCGCGAAATAGGCCCCGGCCAGCGCGAAGGCGACGGATAGCATCACGCTCACCGGCACGGTCCAGCTCTCGTACTTCGCCACCAGGAAGAGGTAGGCGAAGAGCATGGCGAGCGTCATCAGCCAGAAGAGGCGGCCCTCGTTCTCCTTCTCCTGCAGCTGCACGGGGCCCCACTCCACGTCGAAGCCCTTCGGCTTCGGCATCGTCTCTATGAGGCGCATCAGCTCGGAGGACGAAACCCCCTCGGCGGGGTGGACGTCGAACCACGCCGCGAGCATCTTGTTGTAGCTCATCGTCTCGCGCGTCCCGCCGACGTACTCCAGGCGGCCGAGCGACGAGAGCGGCACTGAGTCGCCCTTCGGCGTGGGAATGCGGATTGCCTCGACGTCGGCCACCCCGCCGCGGTAGTCTGGGTCGTTCTGGAGCTTCACCTGGTACACGCCGCCCTTGAGGTTGAAGTCGTTCACGTAGAATGACGCGAGCTTGTTCTGCAGGGTGGAGAAGATCAGCTTCGGCGTGAGGCCGAGCATCTCCGCCTTGCGGCGGTCGAGCTTCAGCTCGAGCTGCGGCGTCGAGCAGGTGAACCCGTGCACGGCCGATTTCACGAGCGGGCTAGCCCTGAGCGCGGCGAGGAAGTCGTCCGCCGCCGCCAGCAGCTCCGGGGGCTCGCATCCGTCGATCGAGCAGAAGTTGAAGCCCACGCCAGACGACCCGCCGAGGCCCTTGATGGCGGCCGGCTGGTTGAAGAAGAACTCGCCCGCGTAGAGGTTGGACACCGACGCGCGGAGACTGTCCATGACATGGTCTATGCGCAGCTCCGGGGTGCGGCGATTGTCCCAGTGGTCCAAGCGGATGAGCCCGCCGCAGAGGTTCTCTCCGGACCCCCACATGCCGTTCGACCCGCAGCGCGACGACATCGACTGCACGCCCGGCGTGCTCGCCGCTATGTCGTGCAGCGTGTCGGCCATCTCGATCGTGCGCTCGAGCGTCTGCCCCTCGGCGAGCCTGCAGAACCACGATATGTAGCCGCGGTCCTCCTTGGGGAGGAACGTGGTGGGCACCCTTCCGGAGAGGTACCAGAGGGCGAACGCGGCGGCGGCTAGGGCGACGAGCGTGAGGAAGCCGCGCCGTACGAATATCCTCACGAAGAAGAGGTACATGCCGCGGGAGCGCCCGAGCGTCCAGTTGAACGGCGCGAAGGCCGCGAGCGGACGGGAGCTCGGCGGCTTTAGCATGTACGCGCAGAGGACGGGCGAGAGCACCATCGCCACGACGGTGGAGAGCACGAGCGCGATGCACATCGTAACGGCGAACTGCTTGTACATCATGCCGACCATGCCCGAGTAGAAGGCCAGCGGCAGGTAGCAGGAGACGGTGACGAGCGTCGTCGCGATGATCGCGCCCGTTATCTGGCGCATGGACTTCACGGCGGCCTCCTTCGCGGAGAGCCCCTCGCGGGCCATCAGGGCCTGGCAGTTCTCGACGACGACAATCGCGTCGTCGACGAGCGAGCCGATGACGAGGATGAGCCCGAACATCGTCAGCACGTTGACCGTGTAGCCGAGCGGATACAGGAAGGCGAACGTGCCCAGCAGCGCAATCGGGATCGCGACGGCCGGCACGAACGTGGCCCGCCAGTCCTGGAGGAAGAGGTACGTGATGAGGATCACCAGCACGAGCGCTATCACGAGCGTGCGGAAGGTCTCCTTGAGAAAGACGAGCGTGAACGCCGTCGAGTCGTCGGCAAGGACGCCCTTGACGCCCGCCGGCATGCGCGCGATCCACTTGTCGACCTCCTTCTTGACGCGCTGAGCGGTCTCCACCGAGTTGGCGTCGGGGGACTTGTAGACCTCGAGGTACACTGCGGGGTTCTCGTTGAACCTGGAGCGGACGGTGTAGCCCTTGCACCCGAGCTCCACGCGCGCCACGTCGCGCACGAGGACCTGCGCGCCAGTGGAAGGGTCGTTGCGCACGACGATGTTCTCGAACTCCTCCTTCGTGGTGAGGCGGCCCTTGACGTTCAGCTTGAAGCTCAGGTACTTGTTGGCGTACTCGCCGCCGACGGTGCCGGCCGCCGCCTGGATGTTCTGGGACTCGATCGCGCTCTTCAGCTCCGAGATCTGCATGTTGAGCCCGGCCAGCTTCACGGGGTCGAGCCAGATGCGCATCGCGTACGTGCGGCCGGAGGTGTCGACCTGCCCCACCCCGTCGACGCGGGCGATGGCGTCGGCTATCTGCTTCTCGACGAAGTTCGAGAGGTCCATGAGGTCCATCGCGCGGCCGTCGGTCATGAAGCAGTACATGACCATCCTGTCCTCGGGGCGCTTCTTCACGGTTATGCCGTTCTGCGTGACTTCCGTGGGCAGCTTGGGCTCGGCGCGCTTCACGGCGTTCTGGACGTTCATCAGCGCTATGTTCGACGGCGTTCCGGGGCGGAAGGTGCAGTAGCAGTTGTAGAGCCCCTTCATCGTGCAGTTGGACTTGTAGTACCAGATGTCCTCGACGCCGTTTATCTGGTCCTCGAGGATGGTCGCTACCGAGTCCGCGAGGTCCTTGACGCCGGCTCCGGTGTAGCTGCAGCTGACCGTGATCGTGACCGGCGTCACGTTCGGGTACTCCGCCACGGCCATCCTCGACAGGCATATGGCGCCGCATAGCGCGACGAGAATCGCCACCACCCACGCCGCGCGCGGATGGTTTATGAACATCTCGGAGGGCGCCTTCATCTGGAGGTTGGCGCAGGCCTTATCACGTCGCCCTTCCTGACCTTGTGCGCCCCGTCGGCCACGACGCGCTCGCCGATCTTGAGGCCCTTCTCTATGAACAGCCAGTCGCCCCCGAGGTCGCCGCGCGCCACCGTGCGCCGCTCGGCGCGGCCGTCGGGGCCTAGCGCCCAGACGTACGGGCCCTGCGTGTCCTGGAGGATCGCGGTAGGCGGGATCGCCGGCCTGACTGCGCCCTTGCGCGCGGTAAGCGTTACGCCTACCGTGCCGCCTACGGTGAGCAGCTTGTCGGCGTTGCCGAACCTCACGTAGACCTGCACAGTGTCGGTCTGCTCGTCTGCCGCGTTCTCCATGTACTCCGGCACCCCGTCGCGGACCATGGTGACGCCGTCGGCCAGCGTCAGGTCGACGGTCGCGTCCTCCCTGCTGATACCCGTGCCGCGGAAGTTCTCGAGCAGGTCGCGGTTCGACATCGAGAAGCGCACGCGCACCGGATCCTGCTGGACGAGCGTGACGAGAGTCTCGGAGCCCTTGTTCACGTAGTTGCCCTTGGTCTTGCCTGTCGTTCCAAGCCTGCCCGCGATCGGGGCGACGATCGTGCAGTGCGCCAGGTCGTCCTTGGCCGCCACGAGCTCCGCCTGCGCGGCGGCCAGCGCGGCGCGCGAGCTGTCGCGCTGGGAAAGGGCGTTGTCCACCGCGTCCAGCGAGACCGCGCGGGACTCAAGCAGCTTCTTGTGGCGGTCGTACGAAAGCTCCGCGTACTGCGCGTTCGCCTTCGCCTCGGCGAGCTTGGACTCGGCGTTCTTCACCGCCGCCTCGTACTTCACGGGGTCGAGGCGGTAGAGGACGTCGCCGCTCTTCACGTCCGAGCCGTTCTCGAAGCACACTTCCAGTATCTCGCCGGAGACCTGCGGCACCACGTCGACCTTCTGTATGGCCACGACGCGGCCAGGGTAGTCGCGGGGGCGCCGGTCCGCGACGCCGCGGACCTCCGCCACGGGCAAGACCAGCTCGGCAGCGAGCACGATTGGCAGGAACACGCTCATTTCGACCCGATGGAGATTGCGCAGAAGCTTGCGAAGAGAACCAGGGTGCCCAGCGCGAGCAGGCCCTTCGTCTTGGCGCCTGTCCCCCTCCACTCGCCGGTGAACACGCCTATGAGCGTGGAGAAGAAGATCGTGGAGCCCATCATCACGGCAAACGAGATGTACTTCATGTCGCCCATCATCGGCTCACCAGCCTTGGTGCAGACGAACTGCATTACCCAGATTATGCCGATGGAACCGGCTAGCAAGACGTTCGCCAGATACCGCCCAGCCCCGCCTGCGGGCAGGCGCACGTAGTCGCCGAACGTCTTGTTCTTGAAATTCTGCTGCATGCACCACGCAAACTCCACGAGGAACCCGCCCCACAGCACCACCATGATCACGGGCATTCCCTTCCAGCATTCCTTCGCGCCCGCGGCGAGCGCTCCCTGCTCCATCTCGGGCGCGAACTGGAGCCCGAAGTTCATGAACGCCGAGAACACGCCGGCCATGATCGCCGTGATGACGCCCTTCTTGAAATCGAACTCCGCCACGGCCTTTTTCTTCTCTTCTTCGGGAAGCTCGTTTTCCTTGAACTTTCCGGCCAGGCCCACGAACACGATTCCGACGAGGGAGAGGAGAACGCCGAAAAGAACGATCTTCGCGCCCGTCGTGTTGTAGAGGGACACGAAGTCGAACCCCTGGAAATGGCCTTCCTTGATCTTCACGACCTTCGGGATGAGCGTCGCAGTGCCGGAACACACGCCGCAGCCGACCGCAAGCCCGAGCCCGATGCCCAAATACCGCACCATCAGCCCCCAGCACAGCGCCCCGACGCCCCACATCGCGCCGCAGAACGAGCAAAGCCCGATGACGCGCCCAGGCACTTTGGTGGCGACGTTCCAGAAATCAGGCACCGTGAAATAGCAGATCACGGGCGGGCACACGATGAGCCCCAGAAAGGCGTATACGAGCCACCAGCTCTCGTACGCCCAGCCCTTTATCCCGCGCGCGGGCATCAGAAACGTCGCGCCGGCGAGGCCGCCGAGCGCAAAGATCGCCATTCCGAGAAAAGTCGTGTCCATGTATTGTGCTCCTTTCGCGATATTATCCCAAAATCGCGCGCCGCCGTCAAGACGGCGCGGAGGCATAGTTTCGTGCCCGGAATCTCACTTCCGCTATCAGGCGCGGAATCCCGTCATTTCGCGACGCGGTCGGCGCCCCCGCGGTGGAATGCGTGGTACGCCTTGCCGCCAAGGCGTTCGGAGATGGACGCCACGCTTCCGGACATGAACCCCGCCACGCCGACGTTATGCTTCTGGAGCTCGAAGTTGCCGCCCTGAAGCGCAATCGCGCGGAAAAGCCCCTTCTGCTCCTCCGTGAGCTTCGCCCCCGGCTCGGGGATCTTCTCGCCGCGGGCGATCAGCGCCGCGAGGAACTTGCACTCCACGTCCATTTCGCCGGTGCGGTCCTTGCCGCTCTTGCAGTTGAAGCACGGGACCTTCCCGATGATATAGCTCAGCACGGCAAGGCGCGCAGCGACCTTGTAGGCGTCGTGGGAGTCCTTGCGCTCGCCCTTGAGCACAAGGACGTTGCGGCACTGGTTGAAGAGCGCCAAGGCCGTGGCCCTCATGTTCCCGTCCTTCGTCTTGTCGTTGGCGAACGCCATGACCTCTCGCGTGAGCGTCTCGAAGGCGCGCGCGTTCATGCGGTCGGAAAGGTCCCAGCCGCCCGCCCTGTTAGGCGCGATGCCGCTCATCTTCACCGCGCCTTCGTTGACGCCGACGTTGAACGTGACGATGTGCGGCCTCACGCGGATCTCGCGTCCGTTGAACCGGAAGGTGACGCCCGTTCTCTCCACTGCGCCCCATGCGTCCGTCTGGCCCACGAGCATGGCGCGCTCGTCCATGGAGGACCCCTTCGCGAAGGCGTGGCGCGTCGTGTCGGGGGTGAGCAGCGCGACGGACGTCATGTCGAGGTCGACGGTCACGACGCCGTCCTGTCCCGGCGGCGGCAGCTCCGGGGGATTCTCCAGAACCGAGTACTTCGCCAGGAAGGCCGCCATCACGGCCTCCTCCGCGCGGCTGGCGTTCGCCGCCGCGCGCTCGCCGGCGTTCCTGATCTCCCACGCGTTGTGCACGCTGTGGCGGACGCCGCAGAACGCGAGCTTCGGCGCGCCGCCAGGATCGGCGACTGTCAGCTTCGAGACCGCGAGGTTGACGGCGTGCGTCGCGTCCGCGGTGTGGCACATGTAGCCGTTAACCCCCTGCGGATAGCACTCCGCGATGGGTCCGCGCGGCGCCTCCTGCGAATGCCCGAGCTGCGCCGCCGGTGCTATCGTGCTCGTGATCTCGACGGGACGCCTGCCCACGGAGGTCGAGAAGGTCTTGCTGATGGTCTGCCAGGGGCGCTCGTTGAGCACCTGGCGGAACCCGGAGTTCAGCCGACCAACCATGTCGGCCGTGCTCACCCTGAAGCGACGGACGTTCGCCTGCCTAAGCTCTCCCTTGACCAGCTGGACGATGAAAGGCGCGAGGTTCTTTATGATTTCCCTCGACATCTGCGCGTGCCGGTCGAATTCGCGGCGCACCTGCGGATTCGTGCGGAGATGCTCGATTGCCCTGCCGATCGCGGCCGCCGCGGCGGCGTTGCCACCTGCGGACCCGCGGAGGGACTCCATCGCCCTCACGGAAATCGCATGCCAGATGTCCCTGTATTCCCTGACGTTCGCCTCGCCGAGGGGCTGTCCGGCGAGGATGTCGCGCATCTGGACGTCCTTGTCGTTGATCGCCTTGATGAGCGCATTCACTTCCGCGGTGAAATCTTCCGTCGGCACATTTGCGGGGATGATGCCGGCCGTCAGCGAGCGGAGCCTCTCGACTAGGGCCGTCGCGCGGATGTGAAAGTCCTGGTAGTCAGGCATGGACAGCGGAATCTCACCGAGCAGCTCGACCGCGACGGCGCGTCCCCGGAGGAACTTGCGCAGGAATTCCTTGTCGTCCCTGCTTAGGTTCTTGAACTGCGACTTGGCGATCGTCGTTCCGCCAAGCCCGAGATCCTGCCTGGCGACCGGCCTCAGCATGTCGGCGCGCAGCTTCTTTGCGCTCTCCACAACTGCGGATATCTTCCTTCCCGTAAGCTCGGACTTGGACGTGAGCCCCGCCTGGGAGATGGCCTGCCGCGCGATGGTGGCGCCGTACCGGGTACTGAGAGCGCGCGTGAATTCCTTCATGGCGGCGCTGCGCACGCTGTTGACGGTTCCGCGCCTGAACATGCGATCGCCGACGCCGATCTGGTTCGAGGCGTCGGCGAGCGCGCCGTCGACGACAGACACCGCCGCGTTCTGGTTCTGTCCGGCCCAGGTCTTGAATTCGCGGATTGAAATCGACATTGTGCACCTGCCTTTCCTGGCCGTCAGGCCTTGATTATCAGATCGGAGTCTTCCCAGTCGGCGTCGTCTTCGCCGTCTTCTTCGCCACCATCCGGCGCGCCGTCGACGAGTCCGGCGAGGCGATCCGCCCAGGCGGACTGCAGTTCGAGGAATCGGTCGAAGATCGTTTCGACGGACTCCGGCGTCGCGTCGGCGAGATCGAGCGGATACATGATGACCGCCTCCTCGAGGTCGGCGTTCCAGGAGATGGTCGCGCCGAACGTCTCGCTCCAGTAGAAGTTCGCAGCAAGGAGGTCTGTGAACACGGCGGATCTCTTTTCCTCCGGCACGGGGCCGAGCGTCGCGACGAAGTCGAGCTCGTCCAGGTCGGCGCGCTCCTGGATGAGCATCACGCGGCCGTCAGACAGTTCCAGGGTGCAGGCGCCGTTTTCGTCCAGAGACATCTCGAGCCCGTTGCTTTCGCCGAGTTTCTTCAGGATCAGCCCTACTTCCTCCATGGTTTTGCTCTCCTTTTCTTGTCGCTTCGACTTGTATACACACTACGTGGCGGAAGGTTGCACGCGAAAGGTTACATGCAGAACCTTAACGAATGACCTTGCGGCAGACTTTGATGCTCATTCCGGTTTTCTTTCTGGAGACGGAGTTTGTGATCACCACTTCGTCGGGATAGATTCGCCGGTCGAAGAGAAGTTTCCCTGTGGCTGCGTTCGTGGATACGAACACGTATGCCGGGGTGAGCGTGGCCGTCCAGAGGCCAGTCTCGTTTGTGCAGACGTTGACCTCCAGATGCCCGTAGTGCTTGCCGCCTGAGAGCAGCGTTCCGTTTGAGTCGTAGACTTCGGGGGCGTCCACATGCGCACGGTACACCTCGTAGGGGTTTGGACTCCCTGTGCGGTTGCATCCGCGCAAGCCATCCCCGCCCATGCCGACGTCATAGACGTTCAGAGTGTGTGGACGCGTTGAACCGTCCGGCAGCGTTTCGGTGCCGTTCTGCTTGAGGCCATCCTTTCCGTCCAGGTTGGCAATCGCGTCGGACTTTCTGAGATTGACGTCTGCGAACCTGCTCAGCGCGTTCGGATCAAATTGAACTGCCATTGGTTTACCTCCTTTGGGTGCAACGCACGATATGAAATCTCGTTGCACCCAGCCGGTTGCAGAATTGCCATGGTTCACTCGTCCAGGTACGATTCGTTGGCCTCTTCAAATTCGCTCACGCTTTCCTCGTCAGGCTGGCGCTCCTTCTTTTCCCAGTACTGATCGACTCTACGTATCACCCCGGACACGTTGTCGAGTCTGGACAGGATTTCGTCCACGCGCGCGTCTTTTTTGGAGACAACGTCTATCACAGACTTGTAACTTTCACCGTGTTTCGATTCCGTCGTGTGGATGAAGAGATCGACGGACTTCTTGACCAGAGTCTTCAGGAGCGCCCCGATCTTTTGCTTGGCCGGCTCGAAGAACTCGTCGTGGACGTTGTTTATGTCGTCAATGTTGATGACGCCACCTTTTCCCACAGGGTCCTTTACGGTGTTTTTCGCCTTCAAGTCCGAGAAGATCTTTTCGACGTCAACGTCCAGTCCGGTCTTATCCTTGATGTGCTTTTTGAAAGCAGCGTGATCCCCGCCCACCTTGGCATAGCTGAGTCCCTCGAACTCCTTGTCGAGGAAGTCGATCGTATTGCGGATCTTGACGTCGAAGAAGTCGAGCGCGGACTGCTTGGCGGCGGCATCCAGTCCGCCTTTGCCTTTGACCCAGCCCTTGATATAATCGACCTTCGCCAAGTACGTCGTTCCGTCGTAGGCCACGGCATCGCCCTTCGCCCGGGCCGCCTTGACGATGGCCTGGATGCGGCGCTGGGTGAGCGGCTTGCCAGAATCGACCACGCCGTTCTTGATGCCGAAGTCGCCGCGCTTGAAGGCGGGCCCGAGAATCTCCTCCAGCCGGTTCATGAACTGGTCGGTGAATGTCGTCTTGCCGTTGTTCACGACGATGCCTTCATTGAGGCCGAAGGCGTTCCCGAGCGCCTTCAGGAACTCTGTGCGCACGGCGTTGTTCTGCTTCTCGGCGGTGGAGCTGCGGAACTTCCTCGTGAGGATGAATCCGAGCTTTTCGTTCTGCACCAGGCCGTTGCCCCCGTCAAGATTGGCAATGGCGGCGTTGTCGCCGAAGTTTACGTTCGAGAACCTGCTCAGCGCATTCAAGTCGAACTGTATTGCCATGATCTTGTCTCCTTTGTTGAAATTGTTTCTGCTTTGTTTACACGCCATGCGGCAAAAGGTTACACGATTGTGCCGTAATGGCCTTCGCTGGTGATGTTACTTTTCTGGCATTTGTGCCACGGATTATACCATTACTCCGCTGGATTGGGGAGTGGCTGATTTCCGCAAAAACCGCAAAATGAGGGATTAAAAGGAGATCGAGGCGGCCTGTCTGCTGCGCATGTCAACGGTCATCACGGGCTGGCGGAGATATCCAAGCAGGATGCCCCGCATAACATCTGCCGCGTCGTACCGCCAAGAGGGACGCCAACTTAGACCATTAGAATGTCCAACCGCGTTACGGCATATCAACCGTCACCTTGAAGAAGCGATAGTGCGATTGGTCTTTGTCTGTTACATCAACCCAATCTTCGTCCGTGAGATTCGCTTTGCCAAGTGTCTTGATGCGCGACTCAAACGAATTGCCAGAACCATCCTTTGTGTGGTTGAGAGTAATTACCGGCTTGCCATCCTCCATCTTGAAATCAGTAATCTTCAAGTCATCGTTCGGGTCTTCGGGATTGATTCCGAGCGCATAGCACTCTCCAACCGTCCGACACCCATTCGCCGCTGGCATTTTCGCAGCAGTCACTATGTCGCCGCCAGACGCCGCGACCAAATTCGGAAAAAGATACATCCAATAGTCCGCCATGGTCGTCCATTGTGCATACGCATAGAAGGTGTGTTCAAACGGAAGGATCCAGTGAACCTTATCGCCGGACATGGTAGCGCCGCTCTTAAGTTCCAAACCACCACTTCTCTCCGTGAACCAACCCAGAAATTTGAAGTCTTCTCCCTTCTCTGGAGTTGGCAATGATTCCGCTGTCTTCTTGTCAATGGATATCCATCCAGAATTGGAATGTGGAGTGCTATGATACAAGAGCCACATTTCAGACTTCGCGCATTCGCCTCCTTGAGGATCAAACACCACTCTGACGGCAGCACGCCCGCCAAATACATCGAAGTCGATGGTGCGTTCGGCGAATCTGCTATCCTTTACCTCAAACAGCAGATTTTCAAAGGTCGAATCAAGAACCGCCCCCCAGTACGGATCGCCGCTGCTTGCGTCGGCGTCGTATACGACATCTTTCAGATAATAGAGACCTGTCGGCAGACAATAATACTTGTGCAGTTCGAGTCCGGTAAGACCGTGTGCCGAATCCTCCACGACATTACCAGACTGATTAACCGCTGTCTTGCCGATAGATATCCGCACCTTTGATATGTCGAACGCCGGAACATTGCCCCGCTGCGAATTTATAAGACTGCGCAGTCCTTCGCGCACGGCTGCCTCATAAAAGAACACAACATCCCCATGCGTCTCGGGCTGGCTAATGTCAGGCTCCACCTTGACATAGATGTGGTGCCCATACTCGCGTGGCGTCGATCCATAAACCAAAACATCTCTGAAATCATTCCCAATGTTCAACTCAAGATAGTCATACGCTCGATGGAAACTCGACTCGTAACTGCCCAAATCGAACCGCCCCGCAATCCAATGATACTCGTCATCGACATACAGGCGAATGATTCGCTGCCCAGGAAAAACCTGCACCAACTCTCCGTTTTTATATCGCTTTGCGCCGGCATCCACGCTCCACGACAGATGATTGCCGAGTGAATTCGGGGACAATATACGATTCCCAGAGTTTTCCTCTGTATCGTTGTAGAACGAGACAGTTACCGTCGTTGTCCACACCGCGTAATATGTAACTTCCGTAACACCATCGTACTCATACCATGTTCTTTCCTCCCTGGCGTCGACAATGGAACTCCCAGTCGTTACCTCCGGCGATTCGCGCACCCATCCAACGAACTGATTGCCGTTCTCGTCCGGCTTCATCGGCGTCAGCTCGTCGGCGAAGAGTCTCTGCGGCTCACCGTACACGAAGCACTGGTCGAACTGTGTCTCCTCGTTTCCGTCCTTACCCCTGAACACCCCGCCGTTGGCATTGAAGTGGACGACAACATCTGGCAGTGGCACCTGCACCACCTCGAACACCGCCGTCAGCGTCTCGCCGCCGCATGTATGCGTAAGCGTGTGCGTGCCGGGCGTGGCCTGCGCCGCGTTCCAGACGACATCGCCCGACGCTGGCGCATTCGCCTCTTTGACCGCCACGCCATCTAAGGCCACGCTCACAGAATCGCCATTGTTCCACACCGTTGAATAGGCAATCGTCTCGACCGCCCGCGCGGTGCGCGGCCCGTCCATCGTGTCAAGCCGGAACTCCGCCGACTCGCTCGCGCGTCCGACCATCGCGGCCAAAACCGCAACCGCCATCACTGTTGTCTTTATCGTTTTCATCGTTTGGTTCCTTTAAGTTCAAGTTGACCATTGCACCCAATGGCGCAGTATGATATAATGCTTGCAGATTTTGATTTCAAACTGCAACCAGCAGATGGAGGCGAAGCATGAAGACTATGACAATCCGCAACATACCGGACGAAGTGGCCGTTGTTCTCAAGAGCATAGCGGACCAATCCGACGCAAGCGTGAACACGACCATCGTCCGTCTCCTTTCCGACAAGGTGCTTCCTCGCCGCAAGAAACGGACGGTCAACGACTTCTCCAAATACTGCGGCGGCTGGTCGCAGAAGGAGTATGACAGATTCGAGGCCACCGTCGCCGACTGCGAACGAATCGACGCGGAGGCGTGGAAATGAAAGTCTGCCTCGACACGAACGCCTACAGCAGTCTGCGGCGCGGCAACGAACGGCTTCTCGCGCTTCTGAATGAGTGCGACGAAATACTCGTGCCGGCTGCGGTATTCGCCGAACTCGAATACGGATTCCTCCGCGGCGGGAAGACATCGGAAAACGAATCACTGCTCGCCTCCTTCCTCGACGAAGAGCCTGTTTCTTTCCAGCCCGTCACAAAGTCCATCGCTGAACGATGGGGCTATGTGAAAGCCGCGCTCGCGAAAAAAGGCACGCCAATTCCCGAGAACGACATCTGGATAGCCGCGACCGCGCTCGAAACCGGCGCGCGACTCGTATCCTACGACAGCCATTTCGACCATGTCGGCGGCCTTATCCGCCTCGCGCCGTAATCTGCGTGCCCTGCGACAAGTCGCACGTGTCATACGCGGCTTTTCAACTGACTTTGTAAAATAGCGCTCGCGCATCTCGTTCGCTATTTGGTGGATCATTGGACAGGGCGAATAGGCCGCCCGCGGACGCACCAGTCGCTGCTCATCCAGTATCTGCGCGAATAGAAATCGAGTGACCACGCGCCGTCGTTGCCGCCCGCGCGCGGAAATGACGACCAGTAGTAGCCGTTCGAACCGGTACCGCCGCGCGAAGTCCCGCCGCCTTGGCCGGCGCAGGGAAGAAAGATGCTGTTGGAGACGTAGGAACCCCTGCCGCGAACGACATAGCCATTCTCGCCATTCAGGGTCATCCATGTCCAGTCGCACTTACTGCACAGGTCGGACAGCTCCTGATCCGTCGGCATGCGCCAGCTTCCGCCCCACTTGACATGCGCAGCGTCATGACTTGGCACAAGGATACCGCTACTCGTCACCCAACCGGCGCTTTGCAGTTCCGATACGCTCTTGCCCGATGTGTAAATGACGGGATTACCAGAACCGAAATTGAAACTGAACGTCCCATCCGTCGACGGGCGATGTCCCTTCGTGTCGCCACACCAGAAGTAGAGGCCGTAATCCTCCGGCTTCTTTGCCCCGATGTTCCGGTCGGCCCAGTACGGGCCGCCTTCCCAGAGCGGAACTTTCCCTACAGAGACGGCAAGTGCTTCAAGCGTGACGCGCACGGCCATGCGCTCAATGACGACCTGCCCCATATCTTCCCGCGCATTCCACAAGAGCGAATAGTCGCCGTTGCCGCAAACATCAGGCACTTCTTCGCCATTATGCTGGAGGGAGAATGTTGAGACCGTGTATTCCCTGCCCGTGTCTTTGTTGACGGCAACCACTGCAAACTCATATCCGCCAGCATCCGCTTCTATCCCAGATACCTTGCAGGCAATGTCCACAAGCCCGTTCCACGGATACCGCTGCTTTGCCGTGATGTCTGTAACCGTCGGCGCGGCAGAAACGAACTCGATGGCCGTTAGTGCTACAATCGCCATTGCAATCAACCTTTTCATGCGTCCCTTTCTTTCCTCTCCGCACCTCTGCGTCTCTGCGTGAGATTATGGTGCGGACGAAATCTTTCCCTGCGCTTTTGTTCGCCGTTGGCCCGTCCAGTGCATAAAAGAGGCGCATTCTCCCTCCGATGCACTCTGACAAAGCCCTAGCACAGGCCCGAACTGAATACATGAAGAAAGAATACGCCCCAGCGGAGCGCATCTTCACTTACATGCCGTTCAGTTCTAAATAGTGCTAGTATTTTGTCAGAACGACGTGTAGCGTTGATGCTACATTGTTAAACGCCCGGCGGAGATGCGGCGTGCGCGGCGCGCCCGCCCTACCGATGCGGGCCGCTCGGTGATCGGCCCCTACCAATGGGATGCCTGCGAGCGCGCCCTACCGGCGTGGTGCGGCGGACCGCGAACCACCCTTCCCGTTTTCCGGACTATGACCCCGCGCCGCGGCATGCGCCTCGCGGGATGCGTATATAATACCAAAACCGCCGCGCTGAAATCAAGCGCGGCGGTTTACAAATTGCAAGCATTGCAAATTGTCTTGTGGCGGACTCACGCCCGCCATTTCTCTTTACTGGGTTGTCATGCATCCTTTCATTTCCAGTTTTACGATTTGAGATTGATATTGTTACTTGCCGTCCAGCACAGCGAACATCTGGTCGTAAACCATGCCGTCCTTGGCATTGCGCCGACAGTATCTTCGAATTCAGAGATTGTCAACAAACTTAAGCGTGGTGACATTCCCTAGCCCTCCTAACGGCCTTTTCCATGAATAGCCTCTTTTCCGCATCGCTTTTGAAGCGAACGATTTTAACCTTTCCTCGCGGCAGAGGCGATGGCTTAACGTTTGTGAAGAGGGCATGAACTATCGCATTGGCGGCCTTGGGGTCGTCAGTGTAGAAGTTCGCAGTAATGCTTGACGTAGCCATTTCTTTTGTCCTTGCTTTCTGTTTCAGGCATAGTATCCCTAATAAGAGAGCATGGATAATATACTAAATTTCGTGCTGTAAGTCAATGGGGCGCTTTGGCTAAATTAAAGAAAATACGCGAAAAACGTGGCAAAACAGGCCGTTCCACAGTTTATTGCGCGGTGGTGTGTCGCGGGTAGGGACATGTCACTGCGAAAGGTTACAGGGACTACAGAATTATTTCCTTGGGCGCGGCATGAGCGCACCCTACACCCGAACGAAACCCGTGGCGCCGAACTGCGGGGCCTCGTCGGTGCCCTCCGCAGCCGACTTCGCGACGGGGCGGTAGGAGGCAATCGCCTTGCGCAATATCTCGAGAGTGTTCACGAATGATTCCACGAGTGCGGCGAGCGAGTCCGCGTCCAGGATCGCGAGCGGCTCATGCCGGCAGAGATGGAACCTGCCCGTTTCATGGTCGCGCGAGATCGTAGCTCCCGCAGTCCCGGCGAAGAGGTGGTTCGCCTCGAGCATGGCCGAGAGCAGCTGCTCCAGTCCCTCGGGGGGCGGATCGCCGATTTCGCCGTAGACGGCGAGCCTGTCGGAGTCCGGCAGGCTCATGAGCGTTACGACCATGTCGTCCACGTTGATGACGCACTCTCCGTCGTCCGATGTCAATTCGACGCCGATTTTGGAACCCAGACCGGATATTAGTTCTTCGAATGTCATTTAAACCTTTCCGCTGCAAACGGGCTATTGATCAAAAGATGCTGAACTGTTCGTCGATTTCATGCTCCTCGGCGGCGGTAAGCTGGTCATCCGGCGGATTCGACGCGACTGACTTCAGGAACAGGAGCGCGTTCTTCACATCCACGTCGTCGCCGGCGATCTGGTCGATAGCGGCGGCGTTCACCTGCTCGAGGGCGTGGTACCATTCGGGATGGGGCGCGATCAGGCGCGTCATCGCGAGTTCGATGAACTCCTTGCGCTTCACCTCATCGGCGACGCGCTCGGCGAAACCGGCGCGGGTGAGGTCGGCCATGATGTTGCCGATGTTGAACTTTAGCGACTGGACGACCGCCAGACGGTTCGCCTGCTTGGTGTGCCAGTCCGGCTTCGTGAACGTCTTCACGAGGTCCGGCATGAAGCGGAAGTCCTGCATCGACTTCTCGATCTGGGCGACCTCCGCGTCGTAGAGGCCGTGCTCGGCGGCGTAGTTGCCGTAGTTCGTCGTCACGTAGGTCTCGCGGTGGGCCTGGCGGCCGGCGTCCTTCGCGACTTCCTTCATCGCGTTCTTGAGGCTGAGTCCGCCGCCGCTGACGGCGCTGAACACCCCACCGAGGCCCCTGAAGGACGCCGCAAACTTCTCGCTGCCGCGCATGATCGCCTTGCCGAACCCGGCGGACACATCTTCGTATGGCTTGATCAGCGGGATAACTTCGCCGTACAGGTCCTGGCCGTCCAGAAGGGTCTCCCTGAGGTTGCTGAAGATGCTGGCGATCATCGGCTTGAGCTGGTTCACGACCAGCGAATGCACGAACTGGCGCCACTCTTCGCGGTGTTGCGAGACGGGCTCGGAAGGCGTGGCGGCGAGCGTCGCCAGAATCGAGGTTGCGTTCAGACGGGAGACTGTGGCGCCGAATCGGGCAACGAAATCTGCGTACTCGCGAATCTGGTCGAGCTGGGCGAAGACGGCCGACCTCGCTTCGGCGGAGTCGGGATTGTTCGCCCAGTTGTCGACCAAAGTGTTCAACTTGGCTTCGTAGGTCTGATTCTGCTGGTTGTCGCCCTCCTGCTGCACACCCATGGTCCCCTGCACGTAATGATTGAAGGCCCGGATGTGATCGCTGAGAGCCATCTCATCGTCGACGTTTCCGGAGGAAATCAGATCCTGGAATTGGGTGAAGACCGCCTGGAGGGTGATTCCGTTGCTAGCGACTTTCGTCCGCGTCTGGGGATCGATCATCTCTTTAATCTGCACGAGGAAGTCGGGCATCGTCTCGCCATCCTGGAGGGTGTCGGTGAGCCTCATCGACCTGAGCGCTGTCTTGATCTCCGACAGCTGCTCGTTCATGAGTCTCACCGTCTCGTCCAGACGCTGCATGCTCTGCAGCATGCTGAAGATCGGACCCGGCAGTTCCACGCCCATCTCCTGGATGAGCTGGAAGGCCGCCGACATGACGCGCCCGATGTCGGAGGCGTCCGCGCGGTCGAAGACCTCCTGCAGCGCCCTGACGAGGTCATTGCGCTTGGCGGCGAGGGTCTTCTTGCCTTCGGCCGAGAGAAGATTCTCGTAGTTTTCCAGGAACTTGGACGCTTTCTTCGCCGGAATCCAGGCGAGCGCCCACTTGAGGCTGTTGAGCTCGCTCGCCGAGAACCTGGAGGCGTTGCCGTAGTCGATCACCGTGAGGCGCGTTCCGTCGCACATCAGGTTGCCGGCGTGCACGTCGCCGTGGAAGAACCCGCCGTCGAAGATGGCCTCGAACGTCCACTTCTCGATGAAGCCGGTGAGCTGCTTCTGCCGCTGGAGGATGTCGTTGTAGGTGTCCAGGAGCGCCTCGCGCGTCGTGAGGATCTTGGTGGGGTCGCCGCTGAGGTAGTTTACGCTTCCGTCAGCGTTGCGGACCTTCTTCAGCTTGCCGAGGACCGTGTCGACCCTGGCCTTCGAGTCGGCGATGAAGCGGTCGTAGGTGACGCCGGGGGCCTTGCGGACGACAAGGGTGTTGGCGGTCGCCGCGATGAACGGGTAGAGCTCCATGCTGCGCACGCCCTCGATCTTGTCGTCGACGACGCCGGAGGTGTAGATCGAGCCCTGCTTGACGTTGTTGGCCTCAACCGTGAAGTCAAGCTCCTTGAAGATGCCCTCCAGCCGGACGTCGAACACGCCCGCCATTCCCTTCGTCCGCTTCGCGATGTCGAGGAAGAGGTCGCGCTCGCGGCGGGCGCGGGCCTGGACGTCCGGACGCAGGATCTTGACGACGCACTCCTCGCCGGCGGGGTTGTCGACCGTCACGATCTTGCAGAGGAACGCCTGGCCGACCGTCGCCGCGCCGAGGGACTTCGTCAGCTCGATAGACGTGATGCGTCCGTTGGAGCGCTGGACCATGTCGAGGAGCGTGGCGCGAACCATCTCCGGCGGTATGGACGGGAGGTTGCACTTGAGGTCCGCCACCGCCTGGCGGAGGTCCGCCGGAAGCGCGGTCTGCGGCAGGCCCTGCATGAGCTTCTGCAGCACCGGGCCCGCACCCTTGATGAGTGCGCCCAGAATCTCGCCGGAGTTGGACTCGGAGCCGGCGTAGCGCAGCAGCGAGGACGCCATGCGGTGGCGGTCGATCGGCTCCATCTTGGAGAAGTAGGTCGAAAGCGCCTCCATGAGAAGCTGACCGTAGCCGGTGTCGACGTCGAGCGTGCCGGATCCCGCGATTTCATCCAGCGTCTTCTGCCAGAGCTGCTTGTTCTTGGCGGTCGCCGTGGACTGGCGGAACGCGGTGGCGAGCTTCTCGGTGAGGACGCCCTGCATCTTCGCGAGCACCTTGTCCGAGGCCGAGGCGAGGTCGGAGGAGAATCCATTGAGGAAGTCGGCGAGCCCGGGAACGCCCGCGCCGTCGTTCGTCTCCAGCGCCTGGAAGAAGGCGTCCAGCCCGCCCGCCGCGTCCACCATGGACTTCAGCTGGATCATGCGCGCCTTGAGGGTCGTGGTGATCTCGTGGGTGCGCGGCACCACGCCGTTGACTTCGCCGCCGGTGGCCAGGCTGAAGGTGTCGAGGAGGTCCGAATCGGAGCCGAGCGAACGCAGCACGATGCCGAGTTCGTACTTGTGGGAGAGTATCGTCCGGCGCATGATGTCCGCGTCGGTCCTGCCGGCGTCGCGGTCGATGTCGTAGCGAGTCGTGTCGTCGGGCATTACGAGTTCGGCGATGAACTCGTGGACGCGGCGACGGCGCGACTGGACGAGCGTCTCGCCTTCGCGGGTCTTGTTTTCCACGGGCAGCTTGACCATCTCGTCGAGCTGGTTCCGGTCGGTCGCCTGCATCTTCCGGTAGAGTTCGAGCGTGGCCGCGCCGTTGAAGCGCGTCACGCCGTCGCCGTTGAGTCCGGCGAGCCTCTCCTTGAAGAACGCCTTCGGGTCGCCCTGGGTCTGCAGCATGCCGCGCGCGAGTTCCGTCAGGTCCGTGGTGGGCACGTGGCAGAGTTCAGTCGCGAGCGTGCCGGTGATGCCGGCGATCACGTTCAGCGCGAGCTGGCGGGCGCGGCTGGAGCCGGCGTCGAAGCCCTCCGCGTTGAAGAGCGCGAGCGCCGCCTCGCGTCCGTAGACCGTCGCGTTGGCCGCGATCTCGTCTTCGATCTGCGAGAGGAAGCCGCGCACGTCGAGGGGGCACACGATCGGGATTTCGACGTTCTTCCGGACCTTTTCGAGATGGTAGTCGTCCTTATTCGACCCGTCGCGCAGCTGCCAGACGTCGATGTTCACCCGCTCCTTCGCGGTGAGGACGCCGTTCGCGACGCTGAGCGTGAACTGTACGCCGTTGTAGGTAACCTGCGACTCGGCCGGACCGTTCGGCGCGGACATCTGCTTGAGCACGTTGTAGATGGCCAGCGTCTCCGCAACATGGGCGGTCGTCGGGATCGCGGTGCGCTTGAAGAACATCGCGCCTTCCCGCTGCTCGGCGTTGAGCTGCGACATCGGATCCAGATCCTGCAGGCCTGCGGGCGGAAGGGTGTCGTCATTGGGATCCGGGTGCTTGATGAGATCGACCACACCCTTGCGCATGAGGGAGAGCGTATTCGAGAAGTCGTTTGCGGTGGTCTCGTAGACGTGCTTGTGGAGGACTCGCAGGCACACCTCGTCGACGCTCCCCGCATCGCACCTGCCGATCACGTACAGGTTGGAGAGGATTGAAAAGAGCGAGGAGACCTTCGAGGTCATACGGCTGTCCGCCAACCCTTGATTCGGCTCGTTTTCTACGTTCTCCTGATTCGGTTCGTTTTCTACGTTCTTCTGATTCGGTTCGTTTGCTACGTTGCAGAACTGGGCGATCCTCTCGGGAGTGAGCCCGTTCCTGAGGAGCATGATGTAGTTCTCGCCGGGATTGGGGTTCACGAACCCCGCGTCCGCGTTGATCAGCTCCCCGTTGGCTCGTTCGCCACCTAACTTCGAGAGGTGCTGCAGCAGAAGCACCGTCGGCAGATTGATGCTGCCGTCGAGCGGCAGATCGCCGTTGAGGAGCGACGCCTGAAGTCCCCTCATCGCGGCGCCGTCGATCATCATGAGCGTTTTCAAATCGTCACCGAGGGGCTCCCGCTGGCTCAGCCACCGCTCCATCAGCTGGTTGGCGGCGGCGGGATTGCTGCGCTGGAGCTGCTCGTATTCGAGGCGGGCGTTGGAAATCATCATTCCGAGGACTATCGTCTTCAGCGCTTCGAGCTTCCCCTGCTTGCGGACGTATTCAAGGTCGAGTCCGAAGATGTTGTTGCCGCGCTTCAGGACTTCGCCCGGAAGGAGTTCGCCGACCGGCCGTGCCTCCGCCCGGGCGACCACCGCAAAGCGGTTGATCTCGGCCGGGAAGGCATCCCTGATCGCCGCCTTGAGCGCCGTCATCCCGGCGGGTCCGGTGTACTTCTCGACATCGAGCGCGACGCCGTTCTGGAGCGTCGCCAGCTCGGCGACGCAGGCGGCGGTGCGCCTGGCGACCGCGGCCTTCAGCGCCGCGGCGACGATGAGCTCGCCGGTCTTCTCGCCGTTGATCTCCTTGAACCCCAGGATGTTGTTGTCATCGTCGATATCCAGGTACGGCCTCGCCTCCTCGAGTTCGTAGAAGACGTCGAGCGCCATCGTCTTGAGCTCGGGGTTGTCGGCGTTGATCGTCCTGCCGATCGCGGTCTGGGCGCGTATGGTGCGCGACAGCTCGTCGAAGGACGCGAACCCGGCGCCGCCCTGTCCCGCAAAGGGATTCGCCGCGTTGGTGGCGGATGCGTTGTAGTCCGTCGGCACCGCCGGCAGGGCGATGCGGTAGTCGGCGTCGCCATCCAGCTTGCCGCCGAGGCCGCCGAACGCCTTGGCGAAGAAGTTCTGCTTCGGGGCGCGGCTCGGACCCGGATTCGCCAGCTTCTCCATGAACTTGCCGACGGCGCCGTCAAGTCTGGACATGAACGCCGCGAGCCCCTCGCGGGTGATCGGACGGTTGTCGCCCTGCACGTTCTGGAGGCCATCCTTGAGGGCGCCTATCCTGGCGATCGCGTCGTCAACGTCGGCGCGCTGGGCTTCGCTCAGCGGAACGGGGACGCCGTTGACCGACACGCCGTTGTTCCGGATGTCCTGGAGCGTGGCGATGTGAGCGTCGGCCTTCCGGGAGAACGTGTCCTGGATGTTCTGGCGCTCGTAGTTCGCGAAGGTGCCGAAGATGGGCGCAAGCTCTTCGGCGAGGACCCCGCCGATGCCCTGGCTCAGGTCCGTCCCGCTGTCGATGCCCCTTACGACCGTCTGGATTATGCGACGGAGCCTGCCCTCGGCGAGGCTCATGAACTCCAGCGCCTGAGCGTTGTTCCCCCATCCGCGCGCCTGCGAGAGCAGATTGTTGACGACATCCGCGAAATCGGAAACCGCCTTGGCCACGGGACCGTACCCGGGCTTTCCGATCGCCGCCCGGTCGACGGCCTCGGTTGAGAGGAGTCCGCTCGCGGAAAGCATCGCGGTGCGGGCACCCTCGGAGAACGTCCTGAACGCCAGCACCGGGAAGCGCAGCGACTTCAGTCCTGTCGCGAACGCCACGGCGTCCTCCGCCGTCGGCTTGTCATTGAGCGAGGTCAGGACGTCGATGGCGCGCCGGGCAAAGGCCTTCACCGCCGTCGTAAGCTCCTTGGCCGCACTTTCGGACACCTCCCCCGAGATGATGAAGTTGGACCGCAGGTCCGCGAGGTAGGTGTTGGTCCGCACCATGAAATCCCTCACGACGTACCCGAGCCCGTTCATTCCCGCCGCGTCCAGCCTGCCGGCAGCTGCGTTGCACTTCGCCGCGATGTCATTGAAGGACTTCTTGAAGTCGACCGCCAGGAAGAGGTTCGACTGGACGCGCGCGAGCGTGCGCTGGCGCAGATTCTCAATCTGCGTGGCGAAGTCCCTTTCGTACTGGTCGGGCGTCTTCTCGAGACGCGCCGCGGGATCGTTCGCGAGGCGGCGCAGTTCGCCCATGAGTCCGTTGAAAAGCCCGGTGACGGACACCTGGAGGGAGTTCATGTTCTCTTCGCCGATGCGCGCGGACACGTTCGGCGCTTCGACATACTGCTTGATCTCGGCGAGCTTGGCGGCGGCCATCTTGACGATGGAGCCGGTATCAGGATTCATCTTGGCCGCGAAAAGACGGCGACGTTCGGCCTGCTCGACCTTGGCGGCGAAGGCGTCGCTCGTCTTCACGCCAGAGAACGAGACGAGCGAGCGCTCGCCCTCCGTCGAGATCCTGAGCTTCAGCGAGCATTCCACGCTGCTCTCCGGCTTGGTCGAGAGCGTGACGTCGATCGATCCGTCGTCGTTGAGCGTCAGGGTGCAGTCGCATCCCTGCTTGAGGCCCTCACGGAGCTTGCCGTCGAGATGCAGATCCTCCGCGATGCCGCCCACGAGCCGGCCGAGGTCGAGCATCATCGCGGCCTTGACGGCGGTGGACTGCACGCCGGCCCCTCCGCAGACCGCGTCGACATGGGATGCGACGCAGCGCTGAAGCGAAATGACCGATCCGTCTGGATTGACCACCTTGACGAGGGGCCTCGCTTCGCCGCGGGAACGCATGTTCGCGGTGAAACTCTCGTCCATGCTCCTGCTGTTGTCCGACGGCTTCGGCTGGCCCTTGAGGAACACGGTCGTGTCGAACTTGTCCGCGCCGATCGAGAAACTCGGCACGGACGTGAGGTTCGTCCCGTTCTGGACGAGCCTCTGTCCGTTCGCGACGGAACCCTGGAACTCGGCGCGGACGGCGTTCATCTTCTCCTGCGAAAGGCCCACGTCGGCGGGCTGCGGGACGCCGGGCTGCCTGGAGCTGAAGACGAGCGGAGAGGAGGCGTTCGCCAGTGCCTCATTGACGATTCCGGGCAGTGCCTCGGCGATTTTCGCCTTGAATGCATCGTAGGTCATCCCCGGCTCGATCATGCCCATGGCGCGCTTGTGGAACTGCGCGCAGAATCCGGGACCGAGGAACTCCCCCGTCGAGTCCGTATATTCCTCGATAGCCACCTCGATCGCAAAATCCGCCCCCGGCATCTCAGCATCGAGCTGCGAAGCCTCGCGGATGAACTTGTCGACCGTCGCGACGATCGACGCCTCCACCTTGGCGCGCGCCCTCTCCGTCGTCGCCGCCTCGAGCTTGGCGCCGCACTTGGCGAGGTCGATCTCGAGCTTCTCCACCATCTTCTGGACGGTGTGCGTCTTCCCGTGGAGGGAGGCGTTGGCGCAGAGCCTGGCGATGAGCTTCTCGGCGGCGGCGATCTTCGCGCTCCCGGCCGGAAGCGCCTCGAGCGCAGCCTGCGCATGCGCCTTCTGGGCCTTTGTGACGAGCTGCTTCACCGTCCGGGCCGAAATCGGACGGTAGGTTTCAATGTCGGATCCGTACTTGCCGGTTGCGTCCGTCGCACCGAACAGCGTCGCAAGAATCTCGTCCAGGGCCTTCTGCTGGGTCTGGCCGATCAATCCGCCGCCTTCGGACAGAATCTTCTTGAGGGAGTTCGCGAGCGCGCCCCTGATGATGGCGTTCTGCCTCCCCAGCTCCGTCGGCGCCTCGTTCTGGAAGAAGTTGTGGTCGCCCCGGCCCACGTGATCCGCATTGCGGTTCACGGTGAACTTGCCGCTCTGTTCGTCGAACGTGATCTCCTTGTCAAAGTCGCCCTTGCCGACTTTGCTGGCGATGTTTACGAGGCTCTGCGAAATACCATCTAGCATGTCTTACTCTCCTTCCTTAGGATTGCGGATGAAATTATACCATTTTTTCACTTTGATTGGACGGTTTGTTTGAAAGGTTCTGCTTTGTTTACACGCCGCGCGGCGAAAGGTCACGCCGCCCTACCAGGTTTTGCAATTGCCTCACCCGACAACCTCCCTGTAAACCCAGTTGAGGTCGACGTTCTTCCCGTCGGCGACGTGGAGAGCCGCCGGGCCGTTGTTCTCGGCGCGCCGGCGTTCATCGCGCGGTTGGCCGGGGACCCCTTTGCGACAACCGCCCCGAGCGCAGTCACCGAATCCATGCCCAGACTCTTCATGAGGAAGTTGGCCGCCATGTTGAGCTTGCCGAAGTCGGTTTTCTTGTAACCGTTTTCAAAGGCCAGATTCTCAAGTCTGGATATGATCTCACGGTCTTGGAATGGATGGAAGATGTTTTCCCGGCCGAGGGCATCTATCGCGTTGCTGACCTCGAGGATGCGGCGCGCGGTGAGCGGCTTGCCGGATCCGTAGTCCTTGAGGAGCATCGCGTCCTTGACGCTGTCCGGGATGTTCCCCTCCCCGCCGAACATTTCGGCGATCGACTTCCGGAAGAGCTCGCGCACTTCGTCGTTTGCGCGCTTGGCGTCCTTTGTGCGAAGGATCGTCATGCCGACGAAGTCGGTCTTGTCGGTGGAGTAGATCGCGCGCTCCTCGAGCGGAGTGCCTGCTCCGATGCGCACTTCGCCCGTCCGGGCGATCGCCGACTCCTTGCCGGCCTTGACCCGCTCCTCGGCAAATTCAACGAACTTGTTGAACTGGTAGCTGACTGCGTTGATCATTGTTTTACTCCTTCTTTAAGGTTTATCTCAAATTCCCGTTCACCCCGTCTACACGCCGCGCGGCGAAAGGTTACGATACCTCATCAGCCTTGCGTCGCCCGCGAAGAATTGACTCTGTAGCCAACCGCTATTATGGCTTCAAGACACCTCATTGCCAATTCTTTCGCCGTTTTATACTACAGACCACCTTGGCTATGCGCTCACGCATTTCGTCAGCGCGTGAGACGAGTTCCATAGCCGTAGCTGCGCCGTCAAGCCTGGAGTAGATCGCCTTGTCCCAGTCTTCTCCGCGCGCTGCCGTACGCGCCGCATGCATCCTCTCCCGCACACCGCCGTGTCGCTTAAAATCCTCCTCCTGCGCGGCAATCATCCTGTCGAGAAGATATTTCGTTTGTTGGATGACCACAATCATCAAATTGCACAACGTCTCCGCCGGACGCGACTCGAATAAAGGCTTCCAGTCGTCCCAGTCGGCATGTTTCTTCGCGAAGTCCCGCGCAGCAGTCTTCTTTTCGCTTGAGGCTGGCCATTCTGACGAGCCGTGCGACTTCAAGTAGTCGAGATAGTCTTCAAGCAGTTCGTCAAGCGTTGCCCGCGCGACATTAGTGAGCTTGATCTCGGTCTCCTTCGACGTGCCGCTCGCCGCGCTTCCCTCGGCGATGTTCTGCTTGCAAGACCGGGCGGCCTGCGTCATTTGGTCGACGGTGCGGTCGCCGTACTGCGGCAGAAAGCGACGGCAAAAAGCGACCGTTCCCTGGTAGATAACATCGCTCTTGCGGTAGACGATCAGTTTCTTGTAGCCGCCATGAGGCAAAACAATCTTCGGCGCTTCAGCCATTTGCGCCTTCTTTGGAAGAAAGGGACGAAAAAGACGGAAGCGACTTAAGCTACCAGATGGTCTCGCTTGTCCCTTCTGTCGCTTCTGTCCCTTTTGTCCCTTGCTCTTTCATTTCATGCCGCGCAATTATCTTCGCAAATTCTCCTGCTGTCATTTCTCTCCTCTCGCCGCCACGGGAACATTATACCACAACTCGCCGATGGATGTACAAAGTACCGCCCTTGGCATTCCGCAAATCCATTGTGGCACTTGTCGTGCCACGATTCAAGGTTTCTCCACACCACGAACAGAAAGCCCTGCCACTTTTGCAAACTCATTTTGTGTAGCGCATGGGTTAGATAATAGATGTTTCAAGATTTTCTCCACTCCGTTCTCCACACTTTTCTCATTACCTTACTCCTTACTTTTGGTCTCCCTGTCAGTCAGACTTGTCTGGTTGACTTGTCGGGTGCTACTTGTCTGGTCGACTTGTACGGTACGACTCACGTTCTCGGCACACTCTGATTCTTTCTCGGCATGCTTCACTTCTTTCTCGGCATGTTCATTGCTCTTTTACGAACTTTCAAACAACCGTTTCGAACTTTCTACGTCTATCATCTTGCCTTCTGCGATCTCTTGCGAACTTTCTTACGATCATTGCGAACTTTCCGACATACTCTCACTTTCATTTCGTATCCTTCGCCTGACATCGGCGTCCTTTCACCACGAGTCGCAATGCAAAAAACCATGTATAAAATGCGATAGGACCATTGATGTCATTATCGCCAAATAGGCCATGAGCAACCACATTCCGGACATTCGGACCTACTGTATCGCAAAAGAAATTCTCAATTTCCTGAGACAACTCCGGGGGCATAACATCGCCCTCATTATCCACCTGTTTCATCAACGAGCCAAGTGCTTCATATTGCTCCGCATTATCTTCTTTACGATGATAAGAAACCTTAACTCCACGTGGAGACAATAAACTTCGCACTAAACTTTCCATTAAGGGTGCGATAAATAATTCCGCTTCAAGAAAATGTCCTTGCCACCCATGCCATAATGCATTCGTCCAACACTTACGTTGATGTTCAGGAAGGAAAATCGAATGTTCGACAAGACTGGCAAAATCACGTCTTTGAAATATATGTTCACTCTTGACAATTTGATATGCTGGAAACAAGATCGTTTCTGTTACAGACTTGATTGTGTCGCCATATGACTTTGTGTTTACAGTGTTCGCGATGGCATTGGTGTTACTAACATCATCTCGCCGCACCGTTCTTCCCGTCTTATCACAATATGTTTTGGTACAAATACAATCCAATAGCGAAACTTGCGCCGCACTTGAACTGTCTACAGTTGAAGACAATTCAACAAATCTAACAAGCACCTTGTCTTTATCGACTCCAGACACTTGCCTATGTACCCATTCTTTCCACTCTGCCACATCTGTTGCCCTCTCTATCGTACGCATTGAATTGACCATTTTTTGCTGACTCTCATGTAACTTAATTCGCAGTCTTCGCTGAATGTCCTGCAAGTTCGTAGTTTGCTTCGGTAATTTCTCCGTCAATCCTAATGATTCTTCATAAAATGAGACTGCCCCTATGAACGGATTACCTCGACTATCATCTTGGGTTCGCACAAGTTCGTCCGCCTGTGCCTCCATCCATTCAATCTTTCGCAAATCAAGACGATTAGCTTCTGTTTTCATATCTGCTGCTGCATACCATGCCTTCACTTCTTCAATTGCGTCACAAGCGGACCGTAATCCTGACTTCATACCCTCTTCCGCCATTTTCTCAAGTTTCCGAGCCACCTCTATCTTTGTTGAATTTGGCAATCTATTTTTCTCCGCAAATAAGATCCTTGCTATATCTTCAATTGTCCTATCTTCATAATCGCCCACAGCGTTAAAGGTGGACAACAAACTTTTTATGATTGAATTGATTCGTTCATGATCTTTAAAATGTATTGCTAATTTTAACGCTCGAGACCAACACTTGCGACCATCACCATGCACCCAATCTATGTAGGTTAACGGTATCGTTCGATAGGCGTCTATCGCTATATCAGCATACTGACGAGGATTGTTTTGCCCCATTGTCCACCTTCGCAACCAAAGTATATCAGCCAAACGCGCTTTAACACGAGCATCCGTTACACGATTTTCATCAATAAGCGAAGCAAACAACTGTAACTCAACTTCTGATAAGGTATCAATGCTCACCGGCACCAAACGTCCGTCTTGTTCTTTGGCGGTATAAGATTTAAACGGAGTAGAAAAACTATTTTCATCAATCTCCATCCACATTATTTGTCCCAATGATGAATATATCCATTTGTGTGCCTGTTCAACCTCTTCCACGATAAGCAAAAAAATCTTGTGGTACCTGCAGGAGTTACGCTCAGGAACCTTAGCAAGTTTTTCTGACACGATTGCATCATTGTAGCAATCGCCAATCAAAGCTGGCGAGTTTGTTAACATTATAAACCTTTTTCCTGTAACTTTTTCTGTGCGTATTCATTCCCTTGCTCTGCCGCCATACGAAACCACTTCTCTGCCTCAATCTTGTTTTGCGTCACTCCTTCACCTTTATCGTAACACTCACCGAGTTGGAATTGCGCTTCGTCATCCTCCAGATCTGCTGCCGCACGGTACCATTTCACTGCTTCTTCCCTGTCTTGTTCTACACCTTCGCCGTAATAATAACAGTATCCAAGACTGTACATTGCATCGGCATAGTCCTGTTCAGCAGCTTGACGATACCATTTTACTGCTTCTTCCCTATCTTGTTCAATACCTTCACCATAGTAATAACATTCCCCAAGTTCATTCTGCGCTATAATATCTCCTTGCTCCGCGGCAGCACGATACCACTTCACCGCCTCATTTCTATTTTGTTCTACGCCTTTCCCGTGGTAATAGCAGTACCCTAGTTCATACTGTGCCAAGACATTCCCCTGCTCTGCAGCAGCACGATACCACTTCACCGCCTCCTTCATATCCTGTTCAACCCCTATGCCGCTCCGATACCAGTCACCAAGTATTTTCTGTTCCCGGACACCACCGCGTTCCGCCACCGCACGATACCACTTCGCGGCCTCTTTTTGATTCTGCTCCACACCATCGCCATTCTCATAACATCGCCCAATTCTACGCGCTGCGTCAACATGTCCTTGCTCCGCCGCCATACGAAACCACTTCGCCGACTCTTCCTCGTCTCGTTTCACACCAACACCCATATCATAACAACCACCAAGAAAGTATTGCGCATCTGCATCACCTTGCTCTGCCGCCGAACGGAACCATTTCATGGCTATTGCACTATCAGGCTTATCGTCGTCAGCAAGCATCCAGAAGGTACCTGCAAAACTTCCTAAAAAAGGCCGACCTTCCCAATATCCCTGCGCCATTGCCTTGCGAAACCATTTCTCCGCCTCCGTCTTGTCTTGTGTAACACCCTTGCCCATACTGTAACGGGCACCAAGGCAGTATTGCGCTCTAGCCAAACCCTGCTCTGCCGCTTTGCGATACCACACTATCGCCTCTTTACTGTCCTGCGCCACACCTTCTCCCTTGTCATAGCATACCCCAAGTATATACAGTGCTAAAGGCACCCCTTGATCAGCCGCTAAACGATACCATTTCACCGCCTCTTCCTTGTCCTCTGCAACCCCTCTACCGTAAAAACAACAGTGGCCAAACATATATTGCGCATTGGCAAGTCCCTGATCCGCAGCCTTACGAAACCACTTCGCCGCCTCCTTATCGTCTTGTTCCACAACGTCGCCGTTGTTGTAATAACAACCAAGATCGTACTGTGCCTCGGCATCTCCCTGCTCAGCCGCTTTACGATACCATCGAACTGCCTCCTCTTCGTTCTGCTCAACACCTTCGCCGTTAGCATAGATAACTCCAAGATTATATTGCGCATTGCGTTGCCCTTGCTCCGCCGCCAAGCGGTACCATTTTACTGCCTCTTCTTTATCCTCGTCCACACCTTTACCGTAATCATAGCAAAGTCCGAGATTATACTGCGCAACAGCATGTCCCTGTTCCGCAGCCATGCGAAACCACTTCACTGCCTCTTTCTTGTCCTGCTTCACCCCCATGCCTACATCATAGTAGTAACCAAGTTTGCACTGCGCTTTAGCATGTCCCTGCCATGCCGCCCGACGACACCAATATACTGCCTTTTTCGCATCCTTTTTTATACCTTCACCATTTTCATAGCAACAACCAAGGGCGTATTGTGCACTGGCATATCCTTGCGCCGCCGCCTTACGATACCATGTCACTGCCTCTTCAAGATTTTGTTCAACACCATTACCCCTATCATAGCATACCCCAAGGTTGTACTGCGCACTAACATTACCTTGATCAGACGCCCTACGGAACCACTTTACAGCTTCTTTGAGATTCTGCGCTACGCCATCACCATTGTAATAACAGTTTCCAACATTGTTCTGTGCCACAGCATCCCCCTGTTCCGCCGCATTACAATACCAACGCATGGCTTCGGCCATGTCCTGCTCCATGCCCTCACCATTAGCATAGCAAACCCCAAGATTGTTCTGCGCTCTAGCATGCCCCTGTTCTGCAGCCCGACGATACCACTTAACCGCCTCCTTGATGTCGCGCTCTACGCCCTCGCCCTTATAGTAACAGGCTCCAAGGTTGTTCTGTGCGTCAGCATCCCACATCTCTGCTGCCTGGCGATATCTTTTGACTGTAGCAGTCCTCTCATCTCTCTCTTCTTCATCTATCATATCCCCAAATATTGCTCGAAGTAATTTTTCTTCAGGCGAGAGCGGGATCGCTGATGCCGGCAGCTCGCCCTTCTCAAAAGCTTGCCACATCTCAACTAAGTCACAAGTATTATTAACACAATCTCGCTGCTCATCTATGAATTTGTCAATGCTTCCATGTGACAATGCTTTCATCAATAACTTGCTATCACCACTTTTACGGGCCGCGTCGCAACAGTCGACTATGGACTTCAATTTCGTCTCATAGTCATAAGCTACTTGTCTCAATTTCTCAATAGCACTGTCTCGTTGACTCAAACCCACTCCAACGGTGTGATGTCGCTTAAGGTGAACGAGATCAATATCGCACAACCTACATCTTTGAATGCACATTTCTGCCTTTAATGGATCTGCGCCAACCGTCCGCTTTAGATTCGCATAAATAGTCCAAGCGCTAGATTCCTTGACACACTCTATATCTGTGACAAGATCTGGATGTAATGTTGCAACAGACTGCGCCTTTTTATTCGCACTTTTGACAATTTCATCAATTGCCGTTTTTAGTTCGTCTTCCTCAAAAAACACATCTGTCTTGCAAGTTGGCGTCTCCACCAACTCGTTCGTGTGCCATCTTTCATTAATTATCCACAAGTCAAACAACATGACTCGCCTCCTTTTCACTCTTTCCAAATGGTTTTACCAAATGCATCACCTCAATCACCACCCCTTCAATCCCCTCCAGCCGCTCGGCCATGCGCTCGGCGAAGTACACGGAACGATGCTGCCCTCCTGTACATCCGAAGGCGACTTGAAGGTGGTCGCGGCCGTCGTTGAGATATTCGTCGATCGACTGGCGGACAAGCGTTTCCGCCGCGCCGAGGAAGCAATCCACCTTGTCCTTGTAGCGGTCGAAGAAGTCGCAGACAGGCTTGTCGCGGCCGGTGTATCCGCGCAACGATTCGTCCCAGTACGGATTCGGCATCGCCCGGCAGTCGAACACAAAGCCACCGCCATTTCCGGTCTTGTCCTCCGGCAAACCACGCTTGTACGAGAAGGATAGGATGGTGACTTTCATAAACCTTCTATTTCAGGCCACCATCTTCCTTCTTCATGAACGTGCAATATTCCTCCAGCGACTTCTTCATCACTTCTTCTGGAATGAGCAATCGCTTGTATTCGGCAATCATCATCGGACTCATCGTGCGATCTATCGCATATTTCACTTCGTACTTCCCAGCCTCTGGGCAGAGAATAATGCCTACAGACGGATTCTCGTCTTCGCGTTTTACCTGGTCGTCAATCGCAGCAAGATAGAAATCCATCTTTCCGGCGAATTCAGGCTCGAACGGAACAGCCTTCAACTCCACATCGACCAGACACCGCAACGCGCGGTGATAGAAAAGAAGGTCCAGCCTCCGCCGCTTGCCGCCGACCTGTATCGAATACTCGTCGCCCATCCAGAGGAAGTCCTTTCCGAGCTCCAAAATGAACTTCTTTATGTTCTCGCGGATACCAGAATGCAACTGGCGTTCGTTATGCTTCTCTGGCAGATTCAAAAAGTCAAGGAATGCACGATCCTTAAGCATAAACTCCGCATCTGGATATTTCTCTTTGAGTGTCCTTGACACCTTCTTCTCTTTGCTCATTACAGACTCGTATGTCTGCGTCACAATGGCTCTACGCAGCTCGCGTAACTTAAGCCTTTCATGTGCAGAGTATAGAATGTAAAATACTTTTTCCTCCATTGAGCGACAGCGATTGATGATTTCCGTGTGATTGGTAAATGTCGTAAGCGCCAGAAACTGCGGCATTTCCGGCACATTGGCCAGGACACCTGAAAACTGTGCCTTCGCTGAACGCGCGATTTCGCCACCGACAACTTTTGCAGTCACCGACTGCAATTTTGCGGCAGAAACCGATGCTTCAATTTTTGCAGTCACTGACTGCAAAGGGTCAGCTTCATCCTCTTTTCTGGAGTATCCAACAACAAATTCATCAAGTTTCAACTGACTGTGCAATTCTGAAAACTCTTTATTAGAATACGCCTTAAAAAATTCAATCATGTTGTATACCTGTCGCTGTCCATACCCACGCAATTTAGGTTCGCGGGTCTTCAGGTAATCACAAAGCTGCCCCACGGATTTCACGCCCCAATCCCTGCTTGCAAGACGAATTGAAACATAAGCCCCAATTGTCCAATAAGTAGCCACTGCGGCATAGTTCATGAAACCAGCAGCGCGATTGCGGCTACTGGCTATAAATGCCCTGATCTGCTCAAACTCTTTCTCGATTTTC
The DNA here is from genome assembly GCA_017405115.1 of Kiritimatiellia bacterium. The sequence goes on along the minus strand of JAFRBA010000020.1, from coordinate 1,780 downwards.
TTCATGGATCGTCCTCCTGTCACTTCATACTTAACTACCGATACTCGATGCGCATATTATACCATTTTATCAGTGCGTGAATTCCTGTCCGCCGCGCAGCGATTCGTCCCAGTACGGATTCGGCATCGCCCTGCAGTCGAACACAAAGCCACCCGAATTACCGGTCTTGTCCTCCGGCAACCCTCGCTTGTACGAGAAGGATAGGATGGAGACTTTCATGAGCATTACCATCCTTTTCGTCTCTTTATGCTCTGTGCCGAGCGTCTAGCTGACTCAATGATCTTCGCGAGCCGCGCTTCGAGATCGGCAGGGCTCGCGGAAAGGTCAAGCATTGAATAGACTGCCTTGTCCCACGACTCTCCACGCGTCTCGGTACGTGCTGCGTGCATTCTTTCGCGAACGCCGCCATGCGCCTTGAAATCTTCCTCTTGCCACTTGAGCATATTGTCGAGCATATAGCGGCTCTGCTGTATGATTACAATCATAAGATTGCAGAGCGTCTCTGCCGGACGTGACTCAAAAAGCGGCTTCCAATCCTCCCACTCTGCATGTTCCTTGGCAAATTCGCGCGCGGCAGTCTTCTTCTCACTGTCCATCGCCCACTCGGCCGCGCCATGGGCCTTGAGATAGTCGAGATAGTCTTCAAGGAGTTCGTCGAGCGTCGCCCGCGCGACATTCGTAAGCTTTATCTGCGTTTCAAGGCTTGTCCCCGCCGCCGCGCTGCCTTCGGCGATGTTCTGCTTACATGATCTGGCGGCTTGCGTCATCTGGTCGACGGTGCGGTCGCCATACTGCGGCAAAAACCTCCGGCAGAAAACTACCGTTCCCTGATATATCACGTCGCTCTTCTTGTAGACGATGAGCTTCTTATAACCCGAATGCGGCAAAACGATTTTGGTCATGCGGTCTCTCCTTTCAGGGGCAAAGGGAAGTTAGCGATAAAAGGGATATAAGCGATCGAAGAGATAGGGGCTCATCCTTTATCCCTGCTATCACTTCCATCGCTTTTATCCCTTGGAACAATCGCCTTTGCTTTCTACACAACACCTTTTCTCATTTCTTGTATTTCTTTACGCTCGCGCATATTATACCAAATACTCTATTAGCCGTGATTTTGCTCTCACCGCCGGCGGACACATCCGAGATCGCGAGGATACCGCCGGGGACCATATTTGCCTGAAATTGTTTTCTGGTCTGTTTACACGCCTCGAGGCAAAAGGTTACGCGTTCTCTCCGCCCTTCTTGTCCTTGTCCTTTTTGGGGAATTCCATAAAAAGTGTGTCCATGTAGTCGCCGTTTTGCACGTTATCGACACCGCTTTCGATGTTATCTACATTTTTCACGGTGTTGTCTACATCTTTCGCAATGTTGTCTACATCCTTCTTGCCTTCGTTTTTTTTCCGTCGAAACGATTTCGGGACGATAATCCACGCTGACCTTGTTCAGCCCCACTATCGAATTCAATCCGCTCATTGGCCACCTTCTTTCTTTTGGATGTTCATATCTCCCGATCTGCCTTGTCTACACACACGCCGTTAGAAGGTTACACTTCCCGACATGCCATCGGAAAGGCCTCTTCACAGCATATTATAGCAAATCTCCAGCGTCCCCGTTCCCTGTCGCGTCAGCAGGGGCGACCTCCCGACTTTGCCACTTTGTCGGTAGCGTTCGGTATGGTGCGCGATAGGAATCTTCAATAAAATCAACATTCCCCCTTGCATGGCATCGTCGATTATGATATAATTATATCGTAATCGCATAAATGACATAAAGGGAGGTG
>JAFRBA010000209.1 GCA_017405115.1 Kiritimatiellia bacterium | reverse complement strand
TGGAGAATGCCGCCAGGCGCGTCGTCGCGCTCAATGACAAGGACGTTCGCCGCTCCCGCCTCCTTTGCCGCACACGCCGCCGCAAGTCCTGCCGGCCCCGCGCCCACGACGATACCGTCCAGCACTTCGTTCCCCGTTCCCCGTTCCATCGCACGAACTCGCCGGCGAAGACGCCGAGCATCGCCGTGACGATTGCCGGCAAGGTGCTCAGTATCCCCTCTGGGTCCGCCCCCGTCTTGCCAAGCGGATTCGGCAGGAACAGCTTGTCGACATACGCCGCGAAGTTCCACTCTACCGACCATGGGTCGGCCCCGGCCGGCGCGCCGGGAACCGCCGCGTACCGCATGACGGCCCAGTAGCCGAGAAGAAGACCCGCCGCCACGCCGATGCGCATCCGCAGCGAGAACGCGAGATACAGAAGCGCCGCGAACGCCCAGCCGAGTCCGATGCGCCCGAGAACGCTCGCCCAGCGCACCTCGCCGAAGCCCTTGTTGAGAAGACCGTTGTAGACCATGCCGAGCATGACGAGCGCAAACGCGCGCCATGCGATCTTGCCGCAGATGCGCGCCGTACTCCACCCCTTCTCGCGCATCTTCGCGCACGAGAACGGAAACGCCACGCCCGCGATGAAGAGGAACAGCGGGAATATCGTGTCGTGCTGCGCGAACCCGTGCCAGTTCACGTGGCGCATCTGCCGCGCAAGCCAGCCGTCTCCCGCGCCAAACGCCGCGCACAGATGCGCCAAGAAAGTCGACAGCCCCATGATGAACAGCATGTCGAAGCCCCGCAAGGCATCGAGCGAAAGAAGCCTCGATCCCATCTCCGTCTCCGTTTTCATTTTTCAGTCCTCGGTAGTTCGTTGAAGATGCACTTCGACCCCTGCGGCGCGCCGGGATAGACGGCGTACGCCTCTGCGAACCTGACTGGCTTGAGCATGTTGCGCCCCCGGAAGTCTCCGTTGAGGCGCTTGTTCGCCGCGATGTACGTCGCGCCGCCCTGGCATTCGTAGAGGCCGATTATGCGCTCCTTTTCGTCCTCGACGGACGTAATGTCCACCCAATACGCAGGCTGGAAGCCCTTTGACTGGTGATCCTGTTCGTGGTAGTAGACTTCAGGCGATATCTTCGCAAGCTGTATCGCCTTCATCGTCGCGGCGTACGCCATCAGGTGGTCGAGGTGCTGGTCCATCGGCCAGTGCGTTATGACGGCACGCGGCTGCAGCTCCTTCAGTATCTCCGCGAACTTCGCGCATGTCTCGCGGCAGGCGTACGCCTCGCCGTCGATCTCGTCGAGCCAGTGCAGCGTCGCGCCGACCGCCGCGCAGACGTTCTCCTCCTCTTTCGTGCGCTTGGCCTTTGTCCAGCCGCTCTTGAACTTCTCCGGACCGCAGCCGCGCTCGCCGTGGGTGAAGTCCACCACGTGCACCTCGAATTTGCCGCGCATCAAGAGCGCAAGCCCGATCTCGGCGGCGAAGTCGTCGGGATGCCCGCCGACAAACACCACCTTCTCAAGCGCGGGCGTCGCCGCCGCGCACATCGCGGCACACGCCGCGAAAACCACGAGTATTCTCTTCATTTTCATGTCCTCCAATTTTAGTGTTCGCCCCCCTTCGGACTCGATAATTCGTTGAATATGCAGCGCGAGCCCTGCACATGGAAGCCTGCCAGTGGCGCGAAGCACTCCGCGAACTCGCGTCCACCGAAGTACATCGCCTGGTAGCCGCGTCCCTTCGCGCCGTGCATCTCGACGTTCAGCAGATAGTCGCCGCCGTTCTGGCTCTCGTGGCAGCGCAGGTACTTACGCTTCATCTCCGCCACAGACGACACATCCACGAAGTGCATCGGCACGAATCCCTTCGAGCCGTACACCTCCTCGTAGTAGTAGAACTCGCCCTTGAACTTCGCCAGCATCGCGCCCTTGAGCGTGATCGCCCCGGCCATCGAATGGTCCTGGTGCCGGTCTATCGGCCACATCGAGAATATCGCCCTTGGCTTCACCTCGGCGACGAGGTCGGCGACGGCCTTGCACGCCTCGGGCGTCGCGTACAGCCGTCCGTCCTGAAAGCCGAGCCAGTGCACCTTCGCCCCGACGAGGGCGGCGGCGGACTCCTCCTCCTTCATCCGCCTCTCGGCCTGCGGACCGTCGTGTCCGAGCGTCGAGATGTCGCGCGCCTGCCCCTTTGTCAAGTCTGCCACGTGTATGTCGAACTTGTCCTTCATCAGGAACATCGTCCCCGCCATCGCGATGGAATCGTCCGGATGCGCGCACACCACAAGTACCTTCTCCTTTTCGCCGGCGGCAAGAGCCGAAAGCGATGCAAACACCGCGCCGACGGCAATGCACATTCTCATGGCCCGATTCATTTTCCACCTCGCTTTATGGACTGCCATAGGTCTTTTCTTCTGCCCTTCATACCGCGAATTATACCATATTCCGCAAATGTCCAACACAGATGTCAGCTCTTGTCGTCACCCTCGCCGGCGTCCTTTAGATGTCTTCAAGAAATGCTGGAGCTGCGTAAAGCGGCAGATAGGCGACGCCGTCCTTGACGCGTCTGTCGTTTACGTCCAGGACTGTGGGCAAGTCAATGTAGGGTCGAAATTTGCCGCAGAACTTGCCGAGCGAGATCTGCGTATACCGCTTTGCCGACTTCACTTCAATCGGCACTATGTTTTTGCGGCGACCAGTCTTGGTCTTTGACAGGAGAAAGTCAATTTCCATCCTCTCTTCCGCATCGTTGGGGTCTATTCGCGAATAGAAATACGGCTTCCTTCCACTTGCAACGATCATCTGGCATACGATATTCTCCATCAGCATCCCTTCGTTGAGTTCAAGCTTGTCAAAGAGAATCCGCCTGTGTATTTCGGCGGAGGCAAGTTCGTTTTCGTCAAAGGCGTGGCTTACCAAGAGCCCCGTGTCGGCAAGATACCCCTTTAGGGCGAACCCGTCCATCGTCATTTTCAGTCCAACGTTTGGATCCGTAACGTTGTAGGCAATGTTTAACGTGCGTGCCTCCTGCAGCCAGTGAAACGATTCCTTTAGGTCTCGCATCTTGACACCCGGCTCTATGTCGCCTGGCTTGAATCGCTTTTCGTGCTTGGACAGCTGCGCGGGTATCTCGTCCCAAATCGACTCGATCCGATGCCGCAGCCGACCGCCGAACTTGTGGATATCCTGGCGATATATGCGAAGAACCTCGCGCTTGGCTCCGTCCACAAGCTCAAGGTCGTGCGACCTCACGAACTCGGCGACAGCCTGCGGCATGCCGCCGACAACAAGATACTGGCGGAAAACAGCCATCATCTGCCGATGCAGAGACTGACCGAACTCCTTGCCAGAAGCCACCACAGACCGAATCGCGTCCATCATGACAGGATTGCCTGTCGCCCACAGGAATTCCTCGAAGTCCATCGGGTGAACGTCGATGTGCATCTCCTCCGAGGGTATGAGTCTGTCTTCGACGTTTTTCTTTATAGATATCAACGATCCTGTTTCCATGTAATGGAAACGTCCGTCTTTCACAAGGTGCTTTATTGCCTCACGTGCGCGGGGGAACCGCTGGACCTCGTCGAACACCACCAAAGACCGTCCCTTGACGAGACGAACCTTCATCATGGTTTCAAGCATCATGAAGAAAGTGTCAAGGTCGACCAGATAGTCGTCGAATAGATTCTTCACGTCTTTCTTGGCCTTGCTGAAGTCAATCAAGACATACGAATCGTATTCGGACTTGGCGAACTCCTCGGCAAGCCAGCTTTTGCCGACTCGCCTGGCACCGTCAAGCATCAGAGCATATCTGTCCGCATACTTGGCCTTCCACTCAAGCATCTTGTCATATGCTTTCCGTTTCATGATCCACCTTTCTTTCGTGAGTATTATATCACATTTTTGAGCTTATGCGCAATAACTACAATACACTTTTTTGAGGATTACAAAATGTTGTTCACCGCACTTTTTGCGGCATACCCTCAAGCACAGTGAATAGCCCTGTCTTGCGCTACCGCTGCAGTGTAAGTGTCCCGAAGGTGGAGAGCTTGTGGAACTTGTTGAACTTCCATCCGGTGTACTCGTCCTCGTACTTGCCGTCGCCAAGCTCTGGCTTGAATGTCTTGCGGATCCGCATGAACGCCGCGGCAATCTTGTTGTCCGCAATGATGTTCATGCCAAGTTCCCCGAATGGAATGGAAAGGACGACGACCCAGCGGTCGGAGAGCTTCTTCACCTCGTGCCTCACGCCCTTCGAAGTCCAGGAACTGTCGTAGTTCCTCACGTCGCAGAAATTCCCCGCGTTGTCAATGCGGAAGAGGTGGTACGTTCCGGACGCGGAGTTGTCGGCGAAGAAGCTTTCGAACGCCGAACCGAATATCGACTCCTCGCCGGGCTTGCCAGGCGAACTTACGATCTTCTTCATGTCCTCCCACAACGTCGCCCTCACATAGAGCGTTTTGCCGTCCTGCGTCAGGTCTATCCGCGCCGGGAAGCGTCCTTCGGTGTCGCGTCCCTTGTCCACCTCCGACGGAATGTAGAGGTGGTCGATGACCGCCGAGCCCTTCCAGTCCGCATCGTCGAAGCCGGGCGCGGCGGCGCGGTCCTGAAGCGGCACGACCAGCGCGCTGGTCTTTGCGGACTTCACCGCGTCTATGAAATGCTCGAACCGGCCGCGAACGCGCTTGATGAGCCCGGCGGCGACCGGGTGCTTCACCATCTTCTCAGCCTCTTTCAAGTAGCTGCGCAGCTCGTCCTCAAGCCCGCCGTCGATGATGTACACCTTCGTCCCGTTCATCCCGTCCTCACCGATGGAACTGGGAAGGCCCCTTCTCAGCCACGTCCTGCGGATCGTGCCGTAGAAACGCTCCATCGGTTTGGCCGCCTCGCGGTAGGTGCGGTAGCAGAACTTCTTGTAAAGCCCCTCGACATCCTCGTCGAGATTCCACATGAGACGGCTCATCACCCAGAACTCGATTGCCGAATAGTCGAAGATCGCCGCCGCCTTCGACGGCTTGCCGTCCTGCTCGGTCCTATCCCATCCGGCGGTCGCGCCCGCCTCGTGGTTCATGCCACGCACGTACTTCGCGTACAGCCGCCAGTCGCGCTTGTGCGTATGAGAGAGCGGACGCGGAAACGCCATCCCCAGCCCGTCGTAGCCACGCAGGAACAGCCTCGGCTTCGGTACCTTCTCCGACCATGCGGCAAGGTAGTTCAGCAGGTGCAGGTTCGACTCGGAATACACCGGCGCAAGGTCGTCGCCGCGCGGGTACGGGCAGTAGCCGACCTCAATGTTCCCGGCTACGGCGCACTTCGGCGGCATGATTGTCTGGAAGTACGCGAGCGTGTGCACCATCATGCCGGGATACGCGGCGTCGAGCGCGGCGGCGCTGTCGTTGAGGAGGTCGAACCACTGCGTGCACTGGAACGCCGGGTCGTCCTTCGCCACGACAGTCCCGTCGGCGAGCCTGAGCGGCTTCGCACATCCCTCGCACTCGCACCAGTTCTTCGTGTCGTCGAGGTAGATGTTCATGCCGGCCATCTTCGACGGCTCGCGATGGTCCATGTGCGAAAGCACACCTTCGCGGTACACGGACTTCAGTTCGGGATTCGAGAAGCAGAGCATGTAGCCGTAGTCGCCGCGCTTGCCGGAGACGAGTCCGTGGAGATCGGGGCGTTCCGCGGCGAGCGGTATGAACTGCATAGAGTTGTGACCGCCGCGGCAGAACGGCCTCTCGTCCGTCCACTTCGCCGACGCCGTCGTCGTGAGGTAGTTCGCGTTGTAGTAGCGCGGATGACGGTGGTTCCAGAATCCGCGCATGACCATCGAAGGCTTTTCGACAACGCCGTCGCCCCACACGAACGAGAGATTCCCCTTCAGCGGCGTGAACACCGTCCCGGCGCTCTCGTTCGGGCGCGTGAAGATGACGTCTGTGTTGTTCTCCAGGAGCCTGTATACGCCGTTCATCGCGCCCTTCTCGCTCGTTCCGTACACGAAAATGTCGCGCCCGAACCTGCGTATCGCGAACCCGTCCGTTCCGCGCAGCGCCCTGAGGTCGGCGTTGACAGTCTTTATGATCTCGGGCGAGAACCGCTTGTCGAGCGGAGGCGCCATGAACTTGAGGTCGAACGGGAAGAACACGCCCTTGCCCACGCCGATGACCGGCAGGTCGGACCCTTCGCCGAGCGAGCCCACTATAGGGAGCTCCACACCAGTCAGCAACTTGACTATCGCCTGCAGTTCCTCCGCCGCCGTCTTGTCGACTTCGGTGGAAAGCGCATCGTACCACCAGCCGTCCCGCTTCCACGCGATCTTTGCCGCCGGCTTGCCGTCCTTGACAACGACAAATGGCTCGTCGAACCGATTGCCTTCAGGCGGCAGAAGATACTTCGACCCGTCCGACCAGTCCGGCTCGTAGTTTTCGCGGAACGTCTTCCACTCCGCGCGAGCGGCGTCCCATTCGCCACCAAGCGCGACCGCCGCAAGCATCGCGGCGAACACCACGACGATACCCAGACCGCGCGCTTTCAGCATACTTGTCTCTTTTCTTTCCATACGGACCTCCCTCATTTGCCAGTTGTGATTTGTGAACAATAATCATGTCATCTTCAGAGGGGATTGCAAGACCCGGTAGGGCGGCATCGATGATGCCGCCGTTTGCGGCGGTTTCGTCGAAACCGCCCTACCAAACGACGATTTGCGAATGGGTTTTGCAATTACCTCCTCATCTACATTCCCGTGCATGGCGATGGCGGTGAGCTTTCACCTTATCCTGAACACCTCCAGGTCCTTGAACTCGGCGGGCAGTTTCGTCTCGCCGGAGTCAAGGTGGAAGAATATCCTTGTCGCCCCGTCGGGAACGCGCACGAGCATCGCGCCGTCGCGCCAGCCGTCGCCCTGCGCGGCGGAGAACGCCATCTGGAACTCGCCGAGGTCCCAGCGCCAGCCCTTCGGTCCCTGGAAGTGCGCCCGCCCGCGCACCACCTCCCCTCGCCCGCGCACCGTAACGCCGTACCAGCCGTCCACAGCCACGTCCGACACGCGGCCCGTCCACAATGCCCGCGGCCCGCCCTCCAGCCTGCCCGCGTAGAGGTTGCGGAACTCGCCCGACGACTTCTGCCGCGCGTACTCCTCGCGGACGCACTGCGCGGGGTCCTTCACGCCGCGCAGAAGCAGGTCCACGTCGCCGTCGATGGTCTCGCGCCACGGCCTGTAGCGGCTCTTCTCGTTCCTGAAGTACTTGTTGCGCCAGGTCATTCCGATATGGCTGCGCCACACGTTGCCCGTCTTCTCCTTCAAGTCCGCCGGCCAGTCTATGTAGAGCCCCCTCTCGCCCCAGAACCACACGTATTCGTCCGCGCACTCCGTCGCCTGCCTGAGATTGTCCTCGAAGTGCGTGATGCGCTTGCCGCGCACGGGGCCGAAGTAGTACGGCGAGTTCGTCGGAACCGAGTACGAATCCATGTACAGCCCGAAGCCAACGCTCGTCTGGGCGCGGTACTTCGCGCGGTTCTCCGGCGCGACGAGCGGCATCACGCGCACGAGCTGGTCGCACGCGCTCTTGTAGAAGTCGCGCCTCGACGCCCTCGCCAGATACGAGGTGCTTTCGTCGCCGTCCACGATCTTCGCCGTCGGCGGCATCGCGTCGAGGATGCCGTTCACGAACGACGGCCACAGGTCGCGCTTGGCCTCCATGTGCGCGACGGGATCGGACTGCCGCGCATACGCCGTATCCGTGGTGAGAAGCTGGAACGAAAGCACGACGATCTCCGGGTAGGCGGCGAAAGCGCGGGCGAACGCCTCGCGTCCGCGCCGCCTGGCAAGGGCCTTTGCCGCCGTCCAGTCGCCGTCGCCCTCCTGGTGGACGAACTGCTTCTTCTTCCAGTAGTCCTCGAAGTCGGCGACGATGCCGTCGAACGACACCTCCTTCGCAAGCCGCGCCGCCGTCGCGAGGTTGTCCGCGTACAGCGCCCATGCCGCGTCGTCCGCCCACGCCAACCGCTCCTTGCGCGGCGCGAGGTTCAGTCGGAAGAACGAATGGCGCAGGCCGCGATGGCTGCCGAACCCCTTCAGCACGGGCATCAGCGACGCCACGTCCTCGTCCCGCCAGCGCGGCAGCTCCGCCACGTGCAGGCCCTTGCGGATGTCCTGGCCCGTAGACGGAAACGCGCTTCCAAGCGCCACGGCCACGCCGTCGCATCCGGCCATGTCGAACTTGTCCGCGTGGTCGAGTATCTCCCGCGGACTCGCGTCGCTCAGCGCCCACCCTGCGAAGATGTACTTCTTGGTCGCCCCAGCCGCAACGGCGGAAGAGGCAGCAATCGCCAATACAAATGCCAGCACCCTCATGCCAATGCCCTCAAGATGCTACCTGAATATGAGCATCATGCCCGGCTTGTCGAGCTGGCACTCGTACGCGCCTATGTCAAGACCTCTGCCGAAGATGCGTTGACCATCGGCAAGGTCCCTGTAGCCTACGAGGTCTACGATCCAGTCGTCTGCAAGGCCCTTGTCGTAGAGCGGAGACCTGGTTGACGGCGTGTAGTCGCCGTTCGGCACGTCCACCAGCTTCAGCGCCGCCTTCGCAATCTGGCGGCAGTTGCCAAAGCCGTCATGCGTGATGACTCCATCCGCGCCGATGTCCGCCGCGTCGAGATCGCTCGAAACGAAGACGCAGTTCGTCATCGCAACGGCAAGAGGATTATTGTACATGTCCATTGTCCGCACATCGCGTTGCGTAGATGTGGATATCTTGTTTCCCCAGAGTACGCAGTTCCAGAATGTGCAGTTGCGCTCCAGATAGCCGTAGTTTCCGCCGTTCGGTATATAGTTGCCAATAATCGTACAATTGACGTATGCCTTGCGATAGAGAAGCTTCCCGTATTCGTCCAGATATCCATTGGATTCAATGAGGCAGTTCACGTTCGTGTAACATGTAGTGCCGTCTGCGCAGTAGTCTATAGCCGTTGCATATCTGTTCTTCACGGCGTTGTTTCTGACAACGCACCGCTCCATGGCGCTGTTGCCCACCACGCCCGTGTCATTGGTATTGCATTCAAAAATGCTGTCCTTGATGTCTCCACGAATGGCGGTGGCACCTCCCTTGTTCAGCCTGAATACACAATTGGAGACACCAACAAGCCCAGCTGCGGTGTGAAAACCGCCACCTCCATTCCCCACAAAAACGCAGTCAACAATCTTGGAAGTGAGTGGGGTATAACCATCTTTATTCATTGAGCGATAGTTCACGGTTTGCACAAATACGCCGCCGCCGTTGCCAGACGTCGTGTTGTTTGTGAAACAGCATCCAACACACCGCCCGCCGCCGTTTATGGCGAGCCCGCCACCGCACTGATATGCAGAATTGCCAACGAATGTGCAGCTCCAGGCACCCTGGCCCTCGGTAGGGCTCATGTTGCAGTAAGTCTCGCTGCCGGTGGCCATCCCGCCGCCCCATCTTTCCGAAGTGCGGTTGTTGGCGAAAAGACAGTTGTACGCCCGCCCTTTGAAGCATCCGCCACCGCCGGCGCCGTTGCCCGTGCCCTTCGCGCAATTGTTAGAGACTATTAGATTGCGGTACACCGAAGACGAAGAGCCGCTAACAGCGCCGCCGTTTGACGTAGTCCATCCGCCCGTGATGGTGAGATTTGAAATCGTGTTGAACCCGAAATTCCCGCCGCCGCCCATCACTAGAACACCATGCGCCTCGGTCTCGCCGCCGCCGACGAGAACCGTATCCTCCGGTCCGTCGCCAAGACCTGCGAAAAGACCGCCCGCGCTCTGCGACATGGAGAGGTGATGCGTACTGTTCATGTAAACGCCGGAAAGGTTGTATGTACCAGGCTGAAGCCAGATGCGGGCATTTTTTCGGTCGTCGTCCGAAAGCGCGCTGAACTGGGTGAGCACATTCGTGAGCGCAACGACGTCGCCCACGCCTCCCGGCGCCTCGATAGTGCGGATGAACGCGGCAGATGCGCCCAGCACACATGACATAGTCACAGCCACCGCCAGCAGGAAGGCGATAATTGCCCTGTGATTTCTTACACTTTCACGCATTTTCGTATTCCTTTGAGTTGGTTGTTTATGGTTCGTGGTCTTGAAACTTGCAATCCTACCTAGTATGACGATGGCAAGTATACCAAAAATCCGCTGACTTGTGAAAGGGACAATTGCGCAAAACAATTACAACAAACGCGAAGCACCGCCAGACGACGTCGCCAGCGCGATGCCGCGCACATCACGCCCGTCTACCTTTCCGACAGCGCAATAGTAGTGGTACACCACGCCGTCGTGTTTCAGCACCCACGGCTTGTGGGCGTGCGTGGCGTCGTAGGGCTCGGAAGGCTTCACGAGCGGCTCACCGTCCCACTTCGTCCAGCTCTTCAGGTCGTACGAGCAGGCGAACGTGTCGAACGCGCCGTTGACGCCGGGCTTCCACTGGTGGCCGAAGTAGAACATCACCCACAGGTCGCCTATCCTGCGGACCATCGGGTCGCCGGAGATCCCCGCTCTTGACACGTCTCCGTTCTCGACGACCGGGCCGCCGCCTACGCGACGCCAGTGCAGCATGTCGTCGGAGACTGCCATGCCAATGGCCTCGCGCCAGGTGCGAAGGAGCTGCTTCGCGTTGTAGAAATTTACGAACCGCCCGCCGCACGAGCGCGACGGATCCTCGACCGTGAAGTGCTTGTAGATCGTCTTCTTCTCGAAATCACGCGCATCAGGATCTGACGGACTCAGCACCGGGTTCTTCTCGTAGCGCGTCCATTCGCGCACGGCGGACGGGTCGTCCGTCCACGCGACGCCCGTGGAAAGCGGATCGGTTTCGTAGCCGTCCGCCGCGCCGCCGAGGTACATCATCCAGTATTTCCCGTCGAACGTGTTGAGCGTGTTCGGGCCGTCCCACCGCGTATCGACGAGCGCGGGCCAGCCGTCGGCCTGAGCCGCGTCCCACGCGCCCTTCTCGCCGCGCCGGAAGATGCAGCCGAGGCGCGTCCATTTCCGAAGGTCGTCCGACTTCGCAAGGTGCGTCTCGTACCCCTTGCCGTCGAACCTGATGAACATCATGTACCATGAACCGCCGTGGCGGAACACCATCGGGTTGTCGAGCATCTCGCCCTCTTCTGGCGCAAGCACCATGCCGACCTTGTGCGGAGTCTTCACCGTCTCGTATATCTCGCGCATCCGCTCCGGCGGCACCTCGCGCTCGGCGGGGACGCCCATCGCGTCGACCCACCTTCGCTTGGCGGGGTCGGTGCAGATGAGGTGCTTGCCGAGATCGGTGTCAAAGAACTCCTGGCCCAAATGCGGATAGTAGCTGCGCCGTTCGTCGGAAGTGCCGACTTTCTTGTGCGCGAGGTTGCGCGACTCGAACCTGCTGCCGCTGCCGTCCGACTCCCAAAGCTGGAAATTCTCGATGTTCCATGAAGATTCCGTCGACATGACGGTGTATTCGATCCTCCCGCTCCACGAACCGGGCCTCGTCTCGCGCATGCAGTCGCCCAGCCTGCCGCCGGTCGTAAGATACTCCATGCGCTCGAAATTGAAGCCGATCATCGTGACAGACTGGTGCTGGCGCCAACCGTTCGACACATCTGCGAACAGCGGCATATGGACATTCTCCTCGTCGCAGCAGTTGATCAGCACAATCGGGTGGTTGTGATTGCCGCCGGCGTACTTATAGTTGCCGAACGTCCAGCCGTACAGCCCTTTCACTCCCAGGCAGTCGTTGCAGACTACATGTTCGCCGCCCGCCTGGAATCCCTGCCCGAATCCGGTCGCAACAATGTTGTCGAAGCGCGACACGGGAATGTTGCTGCCGCTCGTCATCGTGATGCCGATCGAGTCGATGTGCGGCACCTTGAGCGGCCCGAACTTCTTGTATGGATGCGCATCGCCGTTCATGAGACGTCCGCCGAATCCGTACAGGCGCATGTTGCGGACTTCGACGGCATCCGTCCACCGGCAGTCGATGCACCTCGCTGGATGCTGGTTGTCGCAGAGGAACATGGCGAGGTTTTCAATCCTCAGCCCAGAGCCATTCTGAGACGTATAAGACGAATCGCACGCACGTTCCCCGCGCAGAACGGACGGCACATCCTTCCCTGCGGTCTGCCAAACCCCTTCCCGGACGTAGATTGCGACCCCGTTGCGCCACTCAGTCACGTCTTGGACGATAGTCCCTTTCCCTGCCTGGAAGAATTTCTGTCCTCGCAGGGTGAAATGCTGCTTGAAGAGGGGAATGCGCAATGCCGCCCTCGGACCGCCGTCGCCCCATTCGCGGAAGGCGTCGATCATGTAGAGCCCGTTGTAGAGGTACAGGTTGCGTCCGTCCTTCGCGCACAGGTCGATCGCCTTCTGGATCGTCTCCTGGTCGTTCGTGCCCGCGCAGACGAAGTCGGCCGCGGTCTTCGCCTCCGCAGTCGAACCCGCCGCCGCCACCTTGACCCAAACAGGATCGGACGCCGCCGCCATGCCGCACATCAACGTCGCGCAAATGAATGTTGTTGTTCTTTTCATTGTCATTTCTCTTTCAGGGTCACTTCACTCTTCCGCAGTCGTCGGGGAACATGGCGACACGCAGCTTTGCGCAGCCGTAGGGAACAAGCTCAAGCGCGTCTCCGTCCGCCGACTTCACCTGCAGCCGCAACGGCGCGGCAAGCGGCCAGTCCCACTTCGCGGGCATCGCCTCGCGGACGACTTTCGCGCCGTCGAGGACGCGCGACGAATCGAGCCTCCAGTCCGTCCTCTGCCCGGGCACCGGCGTGTTCTCGTCCTTCTCGGCGAGGCCGTGTGCAAAGAGGAGCGGACCGTACGACAGGCTGACGTATGGCCTGCCGCCGTCGTTGTAGTCGCGCATCGTCTCCGTCTTGGGCGTCATCGGGAAACGGATCGACACCCTGTCGCCGGCATTCCATTCGCGGTCGATTACGGCAAAGCCGTCGCCACATACCGGCAAATCGACGTTCTCGCCGTTCACGGCGATACACGGATTCACGCACCATTCCGGGATGCGCAGGCGCAACGGGAACTTCGTTGGCTTCGCCGCCGTGACCGACATCTCCATCGTCTCGTTGAACGGATAGTCGGTCTTGGTCTCGATCTTTACCGCCACACCGTCCAAGTCCGTCTCCAGCACATTGGGCGCATAGAGAATTGCGGCAAGGCCGCCGGACGCAGGCTTCATCCACATGCACTTCACGAAGGCACCATGGAAGCGGGTCATCGCCGCCGTGCAGCATCGCGGCCAGTGCGTCGTCTCAAACGACCCTCCCTTACCTCCGTGCGTGTGAGGTCCAGCATAGAATTCAACGTTACCGTCCGGTCGGTTCACGCTCTGCATATACACGTGATGCATGTAGTCGCGTGAAGCGCATTGCGGCGCGGCGTTGAAGAAGCAGCGCTCAACATAATCGGCGAAACGCCCTTCGCCCGTGAGCGACGCAAGCGTGGCATGGATGAAGATGTCCCCCAAGACCACGCATGTTTCCGTGCCACGCCAAGGACCTGGCCAGCCGAACTGTTCGTCAGAAACGACCGTGCCATTCGGCAGATGCGCTCGCGTGTCGAAGAAATCCACCCATGCGCGAGTGTTGGAAAGCCATTTTCCGTCACCAGTCCAGGATGTTCCCTTGGCCCAGGCGAGCAGGCTTTCCCAACACTGAACACCGTGCTGCAGCCGCCAGTTCCAGTCTGGATTGCGGTCTGCATCCCTGCGTACGCGCATCTTGATGTCACCATACTGTACAGCGCGCGAGTAACGCGTTGGATTCCATGTCTTCTGGGACGGCACATTAGCGTAGAAATGATCAAGCGCCTTGGCCACGGCTGCATCGCCACTGTACCGCCAAGTATCTATCGCCTCCTGCGGAATCGCCACAGGGCCGCCCAAAAAGTAGATACGGGGTTCGGACAGGGCAGAATCGAGCGCTTTCAGAGCGCGCTTGTCCCCAGTCGTCTCGTAATATGAAATCACGCCACGCGCCAGTCTCCCGCATGACCCGATGATAAAGCCGTGGTTGGCATCCTCGACCTCTTTCATGTGACTCGGATTCGCCCGATCTAGCCAGTAGAGAAACCCAATCGCATTGGGATTCGTGCTGTTCAGAAGGTTCTCGAACTTGCGCCTCGCCATCTCCTTTAACCCGTCGTCATCCAGCTGCCACGCAAGGCGCACCAGTCCCTCGAACCAGTAGGCGGCGTTGTCGAACGGCAACGCACCTTTATTTGGATCGCCCCAGTTGAGATACTTCCCCCGCAACTCATATCCGGCAGCCCATGCTCGGTCAATGTTCGGATCGACTTCCCCTAGACGCGAAACATAGCCGTTGCGTGCGGTCACGCACCAGTCGCGCAGCCATCCCTTCGGCTTTACCTCTCCCGGACGCAGCATCTCCATCTTCGCCGGGACCTTGAGCGCGTGCGTGCGCTCTGGCGCAATTCCGGCAAACGAGGCCGCAGCCACGGCACACAGCCCGGAAGCCACCATGCTCTTCAGATTGCTCTTCATATGAATTTCACTCCTTGCCTGTCTCCTTATGATCGCTGATGCTGCGTATTATCCCAAAAACCTCTTGGACACACAACATAGCATGACGCAAAAGCGTATGATATAATTGCGCACATGGACATCAATCGTACATTCAACGTCCTCGCGGACATCAATCGCGCCTACAGTACAAAACAGGACATGCTGAGCGGAATCATGTCGTATGTCAAAACGCACACGTCATGGAATCTTCACCTCATGACAGGTCGTCACGACGAGCAGAAGCGATTCTGCGCAAAGGAGTTTGACGGGATATTCATCTCCGACCGAATGCCAAAATGGATGCGGGGAATAGACTTCCGCAGGATTCCGGCGGCAATCGTTGCCCATGACGTTGCGCCAGACTTCCCGTGCTGCCACATCTACTGCGACAACGCGCCCATCGCGGCTACGGCGGCGAAGTACCTGCTGTCGAAGCGCTGCAAAGCGTATGCGTTCGTGCATTCTGCCGGACAATGCTGGTCGGACGTCCGAGGAAGGCTCTTCGCCAAGGCAGTTGCCGACGGCAACAGAGTCTTCATATGGCGGACGAGCGACCGAAAGGCTCTCCCGCGACTCCTCGCCGACGCACCGAAGCCCCTCGGCGTGTTCGCCGCCACGGACATCCTCGCCCGCGCCACGCTCGACGCATGCCGCGTCAGCGGATGCAGTGTGCCGGACGATGTGCTAATCCTCGGAGTCGACAACGATTCGACGTTCTGCGAGATGTGCAACCCAACGCTTTCAAGCATACCGCTGTCGTCCCGGGATGCGGGCTACCGCTCGGCGGAGATTCTCGACCGCGCCATGCGCGGCGAAATCGCGCCCGGCGAAATGCCCGCCGTGCCTTACACCGGCGATTCGGTCGTGGAGCGGCTTTCCACTGCGCGGTCGTTCGCATACGACATGCTTGTGCGCCGTTGCCGGGAAGTCCTGGAGACGGAGTTCGCCTCGCCAATCCGCATCTCCGACCTCGCCGAGCGCTTTCGCGTGTCGCGCCGGACGCTGGAGACTCACTTCCGCGCCGTCACCGGCACGACGATAGCGGAAGAGGTGACGCGACTGCGAATCCAACGCGCCAAGCAGCTGCTTGCAACCACCGACGACTCACAGGAGCGAATCGCCGCCAAATGCGGATTCTACAACGCCACCCATCTTTCCGCCACGTTCCGCATCAGACTCGGCGTCCGCCCATCAGCCTTCCGGCATTGAGAGGTCAGTAGTTCCTCTCGCCGACAAGTTCGCAGTTGGCCATCTTCGGGCCGCGGTACTGCACGAGAATCAGGTGGAGCGTCGTACCCTTGGCGAGAGCCGGCACCATCCTGTCCTTTGCGTACTTCTTCAGCTGCGCGACGCCCTCCTTGCGCTGCGCGTCCATCTCGGCCTTCCTCGCGCCCTTCTTCGCGTACTTGAACTCGACGATGTAGCTGTGCGGGACATCGCCGAAGTACGTGCGCTCCGGGAAGAGGAAGAAGTCGCAGTTGCCGTGCGAAAGCTCCAGCTCCGGACAGGTGATGAACTGCGGGAGATGGCCCATCTCGCACTGAAAGTAGCCCTGGAGCCGGATCTCGCCGCTTATGCCGCCGCGTATCGGCGTCGTCTCGGCGAAGTTCTTCGCGACAAGGTCGAAGAACTCGCGCCACCTGCCCTCGTAGGCGAAGCGGTACGCGGCGTCTTCCCAGTCGAGGAAGCTCTTCGTCGGCGGGAAGTACCGTTCTCGGAGATAGCCGTATATCTGATTCTCCACGCAGGCGTTCGGGACGCCGAACACCGGGCGCCCCATCTTCCAGTCGGTCATGGAGAGAAGTCCGTAGTAGAAGAAAAGCGAGTGGAAGTTCTCAGGCTTTATTATCGCCTCGGCGGGGAACGACTCGACGAGCGGGAACTGGATGCCGCCCTTGGCGAGCGCCTGCTCGGTCATCGGAAGCGCCTCGAGCGGCTCCATGTCGAACACAACGCGCTGGAGGTCGGAGATCGTCTTGAGCTTCTCGTAGTCCGTCTTGATGTTGGCGTCCACCATGTTCTCCGGCTGCGCGCCAGTCTCGACAAGGCTCTTGAGGTAGTAGAGCACCATGTCGGAGTTGAACACGCTCTCCTTGCCAATCTTCTTCTTTGCGAAGCAGTAGCCGTCGTACCAGGGCTTTATGGACTTCACGATCTCGGCCGGATCGCCGCTCGTGAACCTGCCTGTACCCTTGAAGTCCGAGTACATCGCGACGGCCTCCTCCTCGGTGAAGCCGAGCGTCGCGTTGCATTCGGCGTCGAGCGTGAGGTTTGTCGCGATGTTGAAGCCGCTCGTCAAATCGTCCAGCGTGACAGGCGAGACCCCCGTCATGAAGATGCGGTCGAAGTCGCCCTTGAACTTCTTGAACCAGTTCCGGTAGAAGCCCGTGCCGTGCGTGATCTTGCGATAGTCGGTCACACCGACGGCGCGTATCATCTGGTTCGTGAAGTTGTCGTACTCGTCAATGATCATGTAGAGCGGGACGCCGGCGCGACGAGACGTGTTCACAACGTCCGCCAGCTTGTCGGACGCGGACTGCCCGGCGAATGATGCCCTGAATCTCCCGTCGAAACAGGTTGGATAGCGTTCGACCATGTCGTCGAGCTGCTTCCCGATATGCGCCTCGAACGCATGTTCCAGCGCCTTGCCGGTTCCGCCGACCTTGGAGAAGTCGAGCTTCAGCGTCATGAAGCGGTTGGCGTTCTCCGTGGGATGGCTGCCGATCCAGAGTCCGCCGAAGAGCTTCTTGAAGTCCTTCTTCTGGTTGAGGTCGTAGTAGCTCTCCAGCATCGAGATGAAGAGCGACTTGCCGAACCTGCGCGGACGGACGAAGAAGATGAACCGGTCTCTTGCCTCCATCATTGAGAGATGCCGCGTCTTGTCGACATAGTAAAGCCCCTCGTTCCGGATTGTCCTAAAATCCGAGACGCCGTAGGGTATCTTAAGGTCTTTTCTCCTGCTCTTCATGCCGCGAATTATATCATATTTGCGGCGCGCCATGAGAATGCGTGCCCCAAAAACTTCTTGGGCAGCGGTCCTTGGCCCGACCTGCTCGCAGGCTGCCACGCCGCAACAGAAGGCGAATCAGAAAGTCAAGGACAACCGTTCAGAAATGCGCCCACCCAGCCTCCAGCCAACCGCATTCCGCCGCGAAACGGGCCTTACGCCGCGAATCTGGCGCAAATCAACGTCAGAAGACGCCTAGATGCACACATTCCTCGGCGGCACAGAATCCAGCTCAACGTATCGGCGTGAGGACCATCTTGCGGTACGCGCCGCCGTTGTGGCTGCCCTGGATCATTATCGGCCCCGGCGCGAACTGGTCTGGCGACAACGCGCCGCCCGTGACGCCGCGCAGCGGGGCGTTGTCTATGATCTTGACGCCGTTCAGCACTACGGTCGCATGCCGGTCGCACAGCGTGACGTCGACGTGCTGCCACTCGCCGGACGGACGGTCTGCCGTGACGGACGGGGTCGCGCGGCCGTACACCGCCCCCATGTTGTGGCTGTCCGGCTCCTTGCCGTAGCTGTCGATGGTCTGTATCTCGTAGATGCCCCGCAGATAGACGCCGGAGTTGCAGCCCTTGTCCGCCCGGACGTCGTAGCTCAGCCTGAAGTCCGTGAAGTCGTTGCGCTTCGTGCGGATGTTGGCGCCGCCGCGGCCGCCATTCTCGAGAACGCCGTCCTTGAACGTCCAGAGGCTCTTGCGGTCCCCTATCGTCTCCCATCCGTCCAATCCATCCGCCAAAAGGTCTATCGGCTCGCCGAACGCGAGCTTCCCGAGGTCCGGCGCAGGCGGAAGCGGAGGTATCCGCTTCGCGACGCCCTTCGCGCGGATGTCGCCGCCGGGGCGGTTCGCGCGCGTCTCGAAGAACTCGCACTCCATCTCGTCGGCGTCCGTCGGCACGAAGGAGAGCTTGATTGTCCACGCCCAGTCCGGATGGTCGGGATGCGAATAGGAATACGTCAGCGTCACCTTGCCGCTTCCGTCTCGCGAGACGTCCGCCTCCCACGGCGAGCTAAAGAGGACGAGCATCTTGCCGGGCGAGCTCTCCGCCGTCGAGAACCACATGGAGCGTCCGGCGATCCTGAGCGCCCAGTCTTCCGTCTTACCTCTCGCTTCCATTTTGTGTTCAGAAGTCGCCAGCGCGATGCCGCGACCTTTATCGCCTACCGCGCAATAGTAGTGGTACACCACGCCGTCGTGTTTCAGCACCCACGGCTTGTGTGCGTGCGTGGCGTCATAGGGCTTCGAAGGCTTCACAAGCGGCTCCCCGTCCCACTTCGTCCAGCTCTTCAGGTCATACGAGCAGGCGAACGTGTCGAATGCTCCGTTCACGCCTGGCTTCCACTGGTAACCGAAGTAGAACATCACCCACAGATCGCCTATCCTGCGGATCATCGGGTCGCCAGAGATCCCCGCCCTTGACACGTCTCCATTCTCGACAACCGGGACGCCGCCGACACGACGCCAGTGCAGCATGTCGTCGGAGACGGCCATGCCGATTGTCTCTCGCCATACGCCGCACGGCTTCGCATTGTAGAAGTTGACGAACCTCCCGTCGCACGAACGCGACGGATCCTCGACCGTGAAGTGCTTGTAGATCGTCTTCTTCTCGAAATCTCGCGCATCTGGATCTGACGGACTCAGCACCGGGTTCTTCTCGTAGCGCGTCCATTGCTTCACGGCGGACGGGTCGTCCGTCCATGCGACGCCTGTGGAAAGCGGATCGGTCTCGTAGCCGTCCTTTGCGCCGCCGAGGTACATCATCCAGTACTTCCCCTGAAACGTGTTGAGCGTGTTCGGCCCGTCCCACCGCGTATCGACGAGCGCCGGCCAGCCGTCGGCCTGCGACGCATCCCACACGCCCTTCTCGCCGCGCCGTAAGATGCAGCCGAGGCGAGTCCATTTCAGAAGATCGTCCGACTTCGCAAGATGCGTCTCGTACCCCTTGCCGTCGAATCTGATGAACATCATGTACCATGAACCGCCGTGGCGGAACACCGTCGGGTTGTCGAGCATCTCTCCCTTTTCCGGCGTCAGCACCATGCCGACCTTGTGCGGCGTCTTCACCGTCTCGTACACCTCGCGCATCCGCTCCGGCTTCACCTCTCCCGGCCGCAGCATCTCCATCTTCGACGGGACCTTGAGCGCGTGCGTGCGCATTGGCGCAGCCCCGGCGAACGAGACCGCGGCCATGACACACAGCCCGACTGCCACAATTCTGTCTATCATGGAATTTACTATATCATAAACCACGCCCCAGCGCAATGGAAGCGGGCGGACTACTACTTTATCCTAAATATCTCGAAGGCTCTGAACTCAACCTTGCGCGCCTTCTCGTCCTTCCCCGCGTCCAGAAGGACGTAGAGATTGTTCGCGCCGTCTGGTATGCGCACGAGCGCCACACCGTCGCGCCAGCCGTCCGCATCCGCCTTGTCGAAGTGGAATCTGGCGCTGCCAAGCCCCCACCGCCAAGAGCCGTTGTACTGGAAGTACACGTTGCCGCGCACGACATCGCCGCGCCCCTTCGCGCGCAGACCGTACCACCCGTCCGCTTCGAACTTCGGCTGACGCACGAAAGCCGACGCATTGCCGTTTGTGGCGACGTTCATCGACTTCCCGGCGAAGAGATCAACGAACGTGCCATCGGCCTTCTGCTTCGCGTATTGCTCTCGCACGCACCGCGCGGGCTCCTTCACACCGCGCAGAAGCAGGTCGAAGTTGCCGTCGAGCGTGTCGTTCCAGGGCTTGATGCGGCCCCAGCTTCCCTTGAAATACTTGCCGCGCCATGTGCGCTTGCCGACGTCGCGCCATGCGGGGTCGCCGTCCTTCAGCGTCTCGGGCCAGTCTATCCAGAACCCTTTCTCGCCCCAGAACCATATGTATTCGTCGGCGCACTCCGTAGCCTGCCTCAGGTTGTCCTCGAAGTGGGTGATGCGCTTGCCGCGCACGGGGCCGAGATACCACGGCGAGTTGGTCGGCTGAGCGTACGAGTCCACGTACAGGCCGTAGCTCACGCTCGTCTGCGCACGGTACTTCGCGCGGTTCTCCGGCGCGACGAGCGGCAGCACGCCGACGAGCTGGTCGCGGACGCTCCTGTAGAACGCGTTCTTCGCCGCCTTCGCGAGATACCCGAAGCTCTCGTTCCCGTCCACGATCTTCGCGCCCGGCGTGATGGCGTCGTAGATCCCGTTCACGAACGCAGGCCACAGGTCGCGCTTCTCCTCCATGTGCTGGACGGGATCGTCGGTCTTGGCGTATTCGGTGTCGGTAGTGAGCAGCTGGAACGAGAGGATCGTTATCTCCGGATAGGCCGCGAAGACTCCCTCGAACACCTCCCTGCCGCGCCTGCGCGCGAGCGCCGTCGCCGCCGCCCATTCTGGATCGCCCTCGAGCCACCAGTACTGCTTCTTCCTCCAGTAGTCCTCGAAGTCCATGAGAATGCCGTCAACGCCCACTTTCTTAGATAGCCGGGCCACCGCCGCCAGATTGTCCGCGAACAGTCTCCACGACGCGTCGTCGCGCCAGTCGAGCCTCGCCTTGCGCGCCGCCGCGTTGACGCCGAAGAACGAATGGCGCATTGACGGATGCTTCGCCAGCTCGATGAACACCGGCGCGAGCGCGTCCAGCTCGGAGTCCAGCCAGCGCGGCTCCTCCATCACGTGCCGCGACTTCTGCACTGTCGCGCCCGGGAGGATCGACCTCAGGTTGAAGGTTATGCCGTCGCAGCCCGTCTTGTCGAACTCGTCCGCGTGGGCGAGCACTTCCCACGGCGTGGTGTCGCCGAGCTCCCAGCTCGCGAAGATGTACTTCTTGGCCGCCTCCGCGCTTGCCGCGACGGCAAGCGCCAGCGCCACTGCTATTCCAGCCTTCATTGCCACCTCACTTCCCGAGCGTCGCCCGCTTCGCGAACTCCGAGGCGTCTTCTCCGCCCAGGCGTGCCTTGAGCGCGTCGTACTCCTCCGCCGTCAGCTTGAACGACACCTCGTACGCCTCTGGCATCTTGCGCCACGCCGCCTCGATTTCGCCCTTCAGCGAATCCGGCACGCCTAGCGCCTTCAGCACGCCCCAAGCCATCATGCAGTTGCCGGGAAACGCCATGTGAACGCCGTCCACGGTCAGCAGTTTCGCCGCCGGCTTCCTGCCCTCGGCCTGCGCCTTGGCGCGCAACTCCGCCAGCTTGGCGTGCATGTCGGCGTTGAGGTCCGCAAGCCTCAGCCTGCGCCGGCCGGCCTCCTCCACCAGCCAGTCGACGTAGCCCTGCAGCTTCTTGTTCTGCGCGTTGTTCTCGTCCTCGTATATCATCGTCGGCGTCAGCACCACCACGGCCACGCCAGCCGCCGCCGCCTTGTCGAATATGCCGGACATGTTGACCTTGTACTCGTCCAGCGGAACGCCCTTCGCGCCGTGCCACACGTCGTTCACCCCGCACGACACCGTAAGAAACGCCGGTTTCTTGGAGAGGCAGTCCCTCTCGACGCGCGCGACCATGTGGTTGGACTTCTGCCCGCCGATTCCCGCGGGGATCTTCTTCGCGTTCTTGACCCCCGCCACCTCAAGTCCTTTCATCACGAGGTTTATGTAGCCCGCCGGCCTGTTTCCGCCTGCGGTTATGGAGTCGCCGAGGAAGGCGATGGCGTCGCCGTCCTTCACCGCGATTCCGTCGGCGCACGCCGTAAAGGCGACCGCAATCGCCGCACACATGATGGTCTTCTTCATTCTATTTCTCCTTGTTTTGTTTTTCCCCCTCAGATAGCCAGGCTCCACTGCCAGACCGGAACGGCGCGGATACCGTCCCCGAGATCGGCTTCCGTATCCCAGGTGACAACAGCACAGTCCTCGATTCCTGTCGCCGCCTTGGCCTCCCGGAGGGCCGACAACTCGCGGCGGAAAGTCGCATCGTCGGAAATGTCCCACGCCACCTGTACGAGGCTGTGCCGACCGGACAGCTGATCGTACACGTGAAAATCGACCTCGCGATTGTCTGGCAACGTGAAATAGTGCACCTTCCGCATCCCGCGCCGCAAGGCCATATAGACAAGGTTCTCCAGCTTCCAACCCCTCTCGGCGTCGATCTTTGGCGTGACGGCGGAGATGAGACCCGTGTCCACAACATAGTACTTGTCAGGATTGACCCGCTTTACCGCCAGCGAATCGGACAGCACCGAGACGGGATACACGAGATAGGCGTCCTTGAAATACGACACATAGTCGGCGACATCCTCGCGCCGGGAGGGGTAGGCGAGATTTTTCAGAACGCCGGATATCGCGTGAACCGAAATCCGCCGTGCGTAGTTGTGCACAAGATAGTCCAGCGTGTACAGAAGCGACTGCACGCTTACCACCTTGTGCCGCTGAAGCACATCCCTATAGACCACCGCATGCAGATAATCCTGAAGCGTGGCGATCCTTGCCGCCTCCGGCATGTCCTGCACCGCAGGGAACCCTCCGACATTGAAGTACCTCGCCATGGCATTGCGCAGCGCGCCTTTCTGCGCCGAAGTGTAGACCCCGGGGGACAACGGCTTCTTCAATACGGAATTGAAGCGCAGGTATTCGCCGAACGAAAGCGGAAACACCTCAAGCGGAACAGAGCGTCCGCGCATGGCCGTCGCGATCTCCTCTGAAAGCAGTTTCGACGACGAGCCCGTCAGGCACAACTGCACCTTCGGGGAATCGACGAGTCTGCGGGCATACGCCTCCCAGCCATTCACATTTTGCAGCTCATCGAGGAAATACCAGATCTTCTCCTGGGCGAATTCCGGAAAAAGCTCCGCGTGCGCCTCGCCGATCAAATGGAGCTGTTCGACAGTTATCGTCTTTATGCGTTCATCCTCGAAATTGAGGTGCACTATGCGCCCCGGCGGAATTCCACCCTTTATCAGCTCCCGCATGCGCTCGTATGTCACGAAGGTCTTGCCTGTGCGGCGCATACCCTTGATTACCGTCGCGAGGGTAGTCTTTTCATAATACTCGACATTGCGATGGACGACCACCTCCGGCAGTCCATCCTCGTAAAATTCCGCCAATACTGTCTTTATGGCATTTTTCACGTCGCGTATTGTACCAAATACGTACCAACGAGTCAACCCGTTGGTTCAAAAATCGTACCAAAGCGGGAAGCCTCACAAATACACGTTCGGCCTCTCGCGCTGTCAGCGAGCCCGAGACCAATGCTTCTCGGGTGAAAGAAACAGCGTTCCGTCGACGCCCGTGGCGTCGACGTGGTAGTCCTCCATGCCGCCGGGCGACGGACGCAAGAGCCTCAGCTTCCAGAGCCCGCCCGCGACGGTGCCGCGCGCCCGCCAACCGTGCCACCAGAGCGCCGACGGGACGCGCCACACGCTGGCACCTGACGGGTCGAACAGCTCCGCCCCCACGCGCTCGCCTTCGCCCGATCCCGAAACCATGACGTTGAACGGCTCGCCGCCGCGAACGGAAAGATACACTTCGCCGGTGCTCCCTATAATCGAAACAGGGCATTCCGACACGTCGATCCCGACGGGCACGTCAGACTCCGAAAGGCAGAACGAGTGTCCGCCCAGGTCGACACGCATCGAGTAGAATCCCGCCGCCGGAACATCCACCTGGAATTCGACGAAGGCGCTGCCCTCAGGGATCGCGACCTTGAATGCCTTCCCTCCGCGTATCGGCCTGACCGCGAATGCCACGCCCTCGGGCAGAGGCTTTTTGCCGACAGTCATGAGCCTGCCCTTGAACGACACAGGGCCGGCCTTCGGCGCGTGGAATACGTACCGGACGTCGCCGCGCACGCGCAGCTTCGCGAGCGGTACGCGCCGCCCAGGAGCCTCGTCTACGACCTTGTCCCCTTGAGCAGCGGGCGAACGGCGCCGTGGCTCGCCCTTCGCCCAGAACGCAGGGAACGCCCATTTGCGAAACGCCGCGTCCAGCACAATCTTCTTCGTCCCGGAAGGCGAAGACACCGTGACGTCGCCTGTGAAGTCTTCCGTCTTTGCCGCGCCGTAGCCTATGTCTCCGAACGTGACCCATTCGCGGTCCACCGGCTGGAACACCTTGAGGTTCTTGAGAGACACCGCGTCCACGGGAGGAATGTCGCCGTAGAGTTGGTCGAAATGCACGTCCGACAGCGACGGCTTTTCCGTGCCGCAATCGCGGATCACGCAGTCGTCGATTTCCAGCCTGAGATACGCGCCCGGCTTGCGGACGACAACCGCCCTTTCGCGCGACTTCTCGAAAACGCACCTCTTCACGGAAATCCGCCCATGGGTCCTGTTCCATCCGCGCTTCCCGGTCAGCCGCTTGTTCTGCGCGTAGGTGAAAGCGGCCCTGTTGCCGGAGAAGAAGCAGTCTTCCACGACGGCCGTGAGGGGCTTGCTCGTCTCGTCGTGGTAGAATATCGCAAAAGTAAGCCCCTCCGTCTTGTTGTCCAGAAACTTGCAGTTGCGAAACGCGAGGTTCACTATCGGGTCGTCCTTGCCGTTCGGCTCGACGTCGATCCCCGCCTGCGGCGGCCGTCCGCGAGTGTTGGAGAACGTGCAGTTTTCGTAGAGCAGGTTCTCTACCGAAGTGATGGACGAGCCCTGACGCGCGTTGCCGTCGGCAACCACGTCGCGAACCACGATGTCGCGCGGAACGCGGCGAAGGCACACGTATCCCTTGCTGGGCCGCCTCCTGCCGACATAGACGCCGTCTCCGCCCGAGTCGCGCAGGAAGAGCCTCTCAACCGTCACTCGCGCGGAGCCGTTTACCGACAGGCAGTGCCGCCATTCGGCCTTCTCGTACGGGGGCTTCAGGTAGTCTTCCCGCCACATGCGCAGCGTAGCGCCCTTCCCGCCGCCGGCAAGCCGCACGTCGTGCAGCCCGTCCACCGTCAGCAGGCAGTCGTTCCGACCCTTGAACTCGCCGCGTTTCGCCACCACCTCGACGCCTTCCTCGAAGAACACCTCCTGCGAAGACGACTTGCAGAAAAGCGGCCGCGTCACCCACGGCGACTCGCGCTTGTCCACCACCACCTTCCGCGCGCCTGAGTCGAGCGCCGCCTGCAGGAAGCGCGTGGAATCCTCCGCGTCGAATCCAAAGTCAGAGACCTTCACCACCTCCGGCCGCGCGCCGCCCTTTCGCAGCAGGGCGACGCTGACCACGCCAGGAAACGCCGCGCCGCTCTTTCCGATCTCCACGCGAACCTTACTCTCCGTGCCAAGCTGCGTTCGCGCCACGCCGCCCGCCGCAGCCAATCGCAGCCATTCGCCGCCGTCCACCGAAAGCGAAACCTCCTGCGCCCCCTGCGGGGCCAGCGCGATCTCAACGGTGTCGCCCGGCTTCGCGTCGAACTCCACGGCAAGCGTTCCGTTGGGGAATATCGCGTTTCCGACCCAGCGCACCGGAACTCCGTCCTTCAGCTCCGTATAGGCGCCGTGCATCTGCCGGTCGCAGCGGTTGTCGTCGTAGATTCCGCCGGCGACGACGAAGTCTGCGACGTCGACGCGCCCTTCCAGCGCCCGGCGCACCTTCCGCTCCGCGCGGTACTCGTTCAGGAACTCGCGGCACAGCCACCTGAGCGGAATGAAGTACACCCTGTCGAGATTCGCGCCCACGGCCTCGCTGTGCTTCACGTTGAAGCCCTCGGTTCCTGCGGCGGGATTAGCCATCATCGCGGAGATCTCCACGTCGGCGGCCTTGACGGCGTCGGCCAGCTCGGCGGGCTCGTCGTTGCACATGTCCATGTCTTCGAAATACGCGGCGGCGCATCTGGCGAACGCGCGGGTGGCGCGCGCGGCCTTGACCGCCGTGCTCCACGCGCGATGCTGCCTTTCGTACTCCGCGCCGTCAAGCCGCCCCTTCAGGCCCTCGACGGCGGCAAGTCCCTCTTCGGCAAGCTTAACCGCCTTCTCCTTCTCGGCGAGGATCCGGCCGCGTCCGGGCGTCTTGCGGTCCGCAAGCAGCCCCCAGAGTCGCGTCGCCATGTGGAGGTCGGCGTCGTCGCGGAACACGGAGAACACTCCGCCCGCCTTGATGAACTTGAAGTTCGGAGCGGCGGGGTGCTGGTGGAACGTGACGTTCCCGTCGACGAACTCCAGCGCCTTGGCCATGTCGAAGCTAGTGTTGGCGAGCTTCGACATCTCCTTCTCGCAGCCCGGCCACCTCTTCGCCGCCCATTCGGACAGGATCTTCGCCCGCGACACCGGCGAGCCGCTCCTGATGAGCCGCATGTAGGCGTAGAGGTTCACCTCCTGCGCGGAGTCGAATATCGAGTTGCCGACGCGGTCGATGCGGATGACGTATCGGTCGGCGCGCGCACGCCGGCCCGCCGTGACGTACCGTGGAATCTGCGAAACCTGCGCGCATGGCAGATAGCCCGCTCCGAAGAACTCGCCGATTCCGTCGCACTCCACGCCAAGCGTCGTTCCGGGGACCTTGCGCAGAAACGGATTGTCGGGAAGGAACGGACTGAAGTCGTATGGCGTCACCTTCGTCTCGATTTCGAACTTGTGGTCTTTCGCGGCCGCCGCCGCGCCGGCAAGAATGTCCTCATAGTCCTTCGCAACGGAGCCGAACGAGCGCAGGACGAACCGCTTGCCCCTCTTTTCGTGCTCTTCGCAGAAGATGCGCACGATCGACTCGACCACTTTCGGCGGCGGATAGCGGTCGGCGCGCGAGTTGTGGATCACGGAGAAATCGGCCTCCGTGAGCGTCAGCACAAAGCCGTCCACCTCGGGAACCGCGTCGAACGCGGCTGAGACCTTCCACTTCAGGTAGCCAGCGAAGGATTTTCCGAGCAGGTCGATTTCGCCGTCGGAGTCCTTCAGACCCGGCACGTCGGAGATGAGGCCCTTCGGCAGAAAGCCCTCGCGATGCCAGTAGTAGAGCTTCTTCCCGGCCTTGTGCGCGGCGGCGGCGACTCCCTTGAGCGCGGCGCGCGTTTGCATCACGCGCGCCCTGTCGCATGCGGCGGCGGCATTCGGATACGGCTCGAAGAGGAGAAGCCCGTCCATCCCGTTCTCGCCGGAATGGCACTTGCCGCAGACCTCGAACGAGTCCACGCCGCCGTATTCCGCGGCCTTCGCCGCGACCCGTGCCATGTAGGCGGGATCGAGCTTCGTCGGATGCATCACCGACCACGTCACCTCCGGCGCTCCCGCCGCAGCCATCGCCACGCCAAGCGCCGCCGCAACAAGGCAAAATGCTTTCATGTCAGCTCCTTCACCTCCACATAGAAAACGCCAAGGCCTGTCTTGTCCTGAACGATGTAGTCTGGCGCTCCGCAGTCAGTCCGCTTCGGCTCGTTCACAGCCTTAAGCCCTGGAGCGAGCGCGTCAATGAGCGCGGCAAGTGCGCCGCGAAACGTGTGCTCCGTCGCCTTGCCTGTCTTCGCGAGCTTCGCGACCTCTGCGACGTACGACTCTATTGCGCTTGTCTCGGTTGGTTTCATCTGTCATCGCCTTTCTCGTTTACGGCAGAAGCATTCTCCTTCTCAATGTCCTTAGAACGGCCAGATCGACTTGCGTTTATTCTCGCTTTGCGGCGGCTCGCATTGGCGGATGAAGTGGCGCGACCTCTTAGCTGTCTCGACGTCTTCGATGTTCGTGTCGTTCGGCGTCGGGTTGAATACGCCGCTATAATCTATCACGGCAGCGGATTCACGAGACGGATATATGTCAAATCTTCGCAGCATCCCGTAATTTGCGGAAATCAACTCTCCATTTGCATTAAGTTTACATCTGGTTCTTGTCACGAAAAACTCATCTTTGGGAAATGGGCGATGCGTTTGATTGAAGTCACCATCGCGGTTTATCGTCTTAAAAGACACTTCCAATGCCTTGTTGGTGTTTGCCCTGTAGTCAAACGGAAAATCGCTTCCATCTGACTTCGGAGCAAAATACCCTCCGTTTTTTCCATCGGCAAAGCGAACAGAAGCAACGCATTGTCTGCACTGTGACGCGCTAAAGCCGTCCCATGCAACCTTCACTTCGAAATCGGCATCTTCGCCAGTGCCAAAGGGTTGGACAAAATCGCCATTTTTCATGTCAAACCCAATCCATTCATTTGTGCGAGGAACATAAATCCATTTTACAATATCCACAAGATGACAGGGGCTGATTATGCGACGTAGTACGATTTCCTGATCATCCCCGTACGGCTGCCATTTGCCCTCTTTTACGCCGTGCTCAGCACCCATTTCTATAAGTGTTATCTTCTTCCGGGAGCCATAATAACCTTTCTTGCCCACAAAAAACTCAATGTAGTTTCCATTTGTCTTGCCTTTGGCAACACATACACCATTCATGTCTGTTTTCCCATAGACCGAGCGAGGAATTGGCAGTATGTCGAATACCGCCCTGACACTAGCATTCGTCACTGGCAAGCCTCTGTCATCCAAGACTTTTAGATGCACCTCGGCCGTCGCACCCTCATGCATCGCCTTCAAGACTTCCGGACTATGCTGTCCGGCAAATGAGGCTAAGTTCAGTGTCATTGCCGCGATTAACAACGCTCCTGCAATCTGCTTCATTTCAGGTTTCCTTTCTCAACTGCCTTGTCATAGAACTTAAAATTATAGAAATATGCAACATCCTTCATGTCGGAATGACACCATTGACTCGGATAATCTGAACGATCTGGCCAATTATTGGGACGAGGCATTCCTTGGTTCGCGTCAGTGTTGTTCAAATCAAAATTTGTCATTGCGTCCCATCCTTGGAATCTTACTCGACCTGTCGCCGGAGTAAGAGCAGGGATGCCTAGAGCAAGGTGAGCACCTCGAACGAGCAGACTGATGTTCGTGGAATTCATGCTGGAGGGATAGCAGTAGAAGACCGTGTTGGTTTTGAAGTCTTCCTCCGTCATTGTCTGAGCCTTGTCAACAGAAATCTTGTTGACACCAAGCCAGCTTTCCTCTATGTTCCAGCCAGACCAGTCCGTTGCGCCGGCTCCTACACCGAGTCCCCGCCCCTTGAACAACTCCTGCTTGTGCCAGCACAAATGCCCCCACGAATTATTCCCCCAGGTGCCAGTCGTCGGCCAGAGATTGTTGACGGACGCAAGCTCCAGTAT
Source organism: Kiritimatiellia bacterium (assembly GCA_017405115.1). The sequence continues at coordinate 3,666 of JAFRBA010000209.1, read as the reverse complement.
CTCGTCGCCGGTTGAATAGAAGTTCACAGCGTTCGAGATGACGTTGGCAAACCGCGCTGGCCAGCCAAGAAGTCTTCGGTCGTCGTTCGGCTCGTTCCTGAACAACCAATGCCAGCTCGACGCCCACGAATTCGTTGGGTATGCTACCCAGTCGGGATGGACGAGCTGCTGGACGCGAAGGGACAGGTCTGTTTCATACGCCTCGGCGGGAACTGCCGAGTTGCACATGAGGTAGCAGGACGGCTCAAGCCCGTGGTCTTGTATCATCGACGAGACGACCATGTTGCCGAGCGAATGCGCCATTACGACCTTCTCACCAGGAATCGCCGCGATTGTGGATGCAAGCTGGCTTGCGACCACAAAGGCGTTTGACGCATTCTGATGGTAGTTCGCGTCGCTACCGATGTCGCCGCGCCAAATTGCAACCCGTACATATCGTTTTGTACATAGGCATTGAGCAATGCAAACTGCACCCCATATAATGACTTGTATTCACTCTTGCCGAATGACACGCCGCATCCGGCAACGCGATTCCTTGACACGGTTGTGAACGAAAGATCAATGCCGAGAACATCGCTTCCATTCGCGGGGAAGGCCCATTCTGGGGAAATGGCAACGCCAGGATAAGTCGGCAAATCCGTACAGGTGGCGTTCGTATGTATTGCAGACACAATGCCGAACACGCAAGCAAAATGTATTGTTCTTCTCATCTCAGACCTGCTTTCATTTCGGCTCAAGGTTCGTGTCGTTGGGGGTGAGATTGTAGATTGACAGGAATTTTAATGCCGCACCTCTCTTACCACCAGCGAATTGAATATAACAAATCTGAAAATAGTTCGCGGAATTAAGCGTACCATCCTCATTCAGTTTACACCTGCTCCTAACAACAAGGACCTTTGACGGATCAAACGGATGTCGGTCATATCCTGTGACATTTCCCCGCTTGTCACGGCCGATTACTCGTTCAAAGTAGGAAAATTCCGTCTTGTAATCCTCGTTAGTATTGGCATGATAGATGCCTACATATTCACTCCCAGGTGTTTTTGCCGCGTAGTATCCACCTGCGTATTTCTCTTTGAACCGCATCTTCAGAGCCATCCCACTATAATCTTTAAGATCCCACACGCCATCCCAATCAAACATAACTTCCACGTCAGAAACAACGCCATTCCCGTATGGCTTTACAAAATCGTACTTCATTAAATCAAATCCCATCCACTTTTTCAGTTCCTTCGTCCTTTTCCAATCTGGAGTACCAGCAATTTGTGCCTGCGGATTCTTTACAGGAAGCAATGTGATTTGCTTAACCATCCCCCATGGCTGCCACTTTCCGTTTTTTACTTCATGCTCATGACCCATGTTGATAAAACTGATCAAATCGCCTGAACGATAATATCCTTCACGTGACACATCAATTTCTATGACCCCCATTGTTTTCGCATTGGACACACACACGCCGTTTGTGTCAGTCTGTACAATTACTCGTCGTCCCTTTGAACGGTCGGTCATGTCAAAGCAAGCATTGTCACTAGCGCCAGAAACAGGATTCCCCTCGTCATCTACCACCCTGAATTCAACCCTTGCTTCTGCGCCTTTATGACACGCTTCCTGGAAAGTTGTGGGGCCAAACCCAAACAAGGCGAATGCAGGGAAAACCCACAATGCCACCATTGACATCAAGCAACTCGCAATTACGCCTTTTGTTTTCATTCGAGTCCCCCTTCTTCTTTGATTTTCTCAAAAACTCTAAAGACAAAGAAATAGGCCATGTCCTTAATGTCGGAGTGTAGCCATCGATCGCCCCAGTTCCCTAACAACCCATTTGGACGCGCGATCCAGCCATTAGGCCGAGATATGCCATTTTGCGTGGTATTAGTAGAGTTTAGGTTGTACATCGAGTCGTTCACCGATAATGGCCCCCATTTAGTTGCTCCACTCGCTGGAGTCCTTGACGGAATTCCCTTTGCAAGAAGTGCTCCTCTGAGAAGCAAGGGAATGGAATTTGTGTTCATGGTTTCTGGTTGCAGCTTGAATACAGTATTTGTTTTTAATTCCGCACCACTCATCAACCATGCGTTTGTTGGCTGGATTGTGTTGTACCCAAACATGTTCTCACGTATGCTCCAGCCGGCCCAGTCCGTGGTTCCAACGTTGAAGAGCAGTCCCGCGCGGCCTTTCCAGAGTTCTTGCTTGTGCCAACTATATCGCTCGAACATCTGCGCCAAATTCTCATATCCGTCTGTTGGCCATACATTGCTATTGGGATACAGTTCTAAAACATGGTCGCCTGTTGAGTAGAAGTTTACGGCCACATTGACCACATCGGCAAACCTACCGCCCCATGTCAGCAGTTGCCTGTCGTCGTCAACATCCTCCTCGAAACACTTGTACCACTCGTTGGCAAACGCCTTTCTTGGATATTCATTCCAATCCTTGTGTACAAGCACGTTGGTCGGAGTTAACGTCGTATCATACGCCTCCGCAGGGACGGCGGAATTGCACATTATATACTTCGACACCTGAAGCCCGTGGTCTTGTATCATTGACGAGACGACCATGTTGCCGAGCGAGTGCGCCATGATGACCTTCTCGCCGGGGATGTCCGAGAGTGTAGTGGCAAGCTGACTCGCAACGACAAAGGCGTTGGACGCATTCTCGTGGTAGTTCGCAGGCCCTCCGATGTCGCTGCGCCAGTCCACGTTGTAGAAGTCGGCGTGGACGCCGGAAACCCACATTCGCTTGAAGAGGATGTCGCCCCATGACTCGGCCTCCTCCTCGCTGACGTTCGCGCCGTGGAGGAATATTAGCGACTTCGTGTTCTGTTCCTCCCATATCTTGTGAAGCGATGTCGGGCGGACGACGTTTTCGCCAGAGAGACTGCGGCTGTTTATCCAGCTGTACATTTCCTTGACGGGGAGAATCGTCATCGGAACTGAATAAGAAAAAAGAAGTTCGCCCCCTGCCTCGATGTCAACCCGCAGGGCGACGGATTGTGAAGTCGCCTCGCAGACCATCAGGCCAGCATTCTCGGAGAACTGGCCAAGCAACTCATCGGACAAAGCAACGCCACCAGCCGGAAGCGCCGCCAATGGAGCCGACGAGAGGCCGTGCCCAGATATCGTGAGCGTATTCGTCGTCTGTATCGACCCTGCACGATTCCACGGCACGTCCGCGAAACAAAAGTTGAACGAGTTTTCGCTTGGCCATTCGGGCTTTACGACATAGGTGACCTGGTCGCCCCATGCGTCCATGAACGGCTTGAAGTCCAAGGCCACGGGAAAGAAATTCACGAGGTCGAACGTGCCGTTGACCACGAGGTCCGAGGAGTTCATCGCAGTGTACTTCCTTCCAGGTACAATGTAGTCGCCGTAGACCTTGCACTCGTTCACCCAATAGTAGAAGCTCCTTCCGCCGAGCCACGCAGCCGAGTCGCCGTCGTCAATGGAACCGTCGCGGGATATGTCAAGACGGAGAGGCGGACGGATCGACGTTATCCGCTGCGAAACGGAGTCCTCGACGAACGCGCCGGCGACGACGTTCCAGTAGCGGAACACGAGCCGGGCGCTGCCGGGGGACGACGACGTCAGCCGGACCGGCAGCTCCGGGGAGTCTCTGCAGCCGGCGCCGCGCATGACCGCCCTCCAGCCGTGCATCGGGAAGTCCGCC
>JAFRBA010000208.1 GCA_017405115.1 Kiritimatiellia bacterium | reverse complement strand
TCATGAGGGCGCGCGCGCTGGCGACGCGCAGCTGCTGGCCGCCCGCGCGCTGGGCCGGGGTGTGCGTGCCGCGGCCGCCCAGCCCGACGCGGTCCAGGAGCTCGAGCGCGCGCCTGCGGCGGGCGCGCCGGGAGAGCCGCCCCATGTAGAGGTCCGGCAGCTCGACCTGCTCTATCGCGCTCGTGCGCGGCAGCAGGTTGAAGTTCTGGAAGACGAAGCCGAGCTTCTTGTTGCGGATCACCGCGAGTTCCTTGCGGGAGCGCCGCGCGACCTCGAGCCCGTCCAGCATGTAGCTGCCGCTCGTGGGGGTGTCCAGGCAGCCGAGGATGTTCAGCATGGTGGACTTGCCCGAGCCGGACGCACCCATGATCGCGACGAACTCGCCTTCGTCGATGTCAAGGGACACGCCGTCGAGCGCGTGCACGGGCTCCTCCCCCTGCGCGTAGATCTTCTTCAGGTCCCGAATCTCGATCAAGTGCGGCATCTGTCGGCTACTTCTTCGGCTCCGGCGCGGTGCCCTTGTTCTTGTTGCGCTGCGGGAACTTCGGCTTGAAGGGATTCGTCGTGTCACCCTTCGCCGCAAGCGTGGCGACAGTCTCGTATCCCACCACGGCCTGCTTGCCCTCGAGGCTCTCGCCACCCAAGATCTGGGTGAACGAGACGTCCGAGACGCCTTCGGACACGACGTGCGGCACCAGCTTGCCGCCCTCGCCCTCGAGCCATATCTTGCGTCCGCGCGGGACTTCGCCTGGGGCGCGGTCCTCCTCCTTCGGGCGGAACCTGAACGCCGCGGCGGAGACGACCACCGCGTTCTCGGCGCGCGCCGTCTCGATCGAGAGAGTCGCGGTCATGCCGGGGAAGAGCAGCTCGTCCGGGTTGTCCGCCTCTATTATGACGGGGTACGTGACGACGTTGTTCGTGGTGGTCGCGGCCTTGCGAACCTGCTTGACCCGGCCCTTGAACCTGCGGCGGTACGCATCGGCGGTGAAGGTCACCTCCTGGCCCTCCTTGATGTTCCCCACGTCGGCCTCAGGGACCGTGGCCTCGACCCAGACGATCTTGAGATCCTCCGCGATCGTCAGGACGGGCACGGCGTTGTACGACGAGACGACCGTCTCGCCCTCCTCCACCTTCCTGGCTATGACGACGCCGTTCACCGGCGAGCGGATCGTGCAGTAGTCGAGGTCCGCCCACGCCTTGCTTACCGACGCCTCGCTCTGCTCCACCGACGCCTCGGCGCTCGCAAGGCCGGCCTTTGCGCTCTCCAGACTCGCCCGCGCCTTGTCCAGGGCCTCCACCGCGCTGTCCAGCTCGGCTACCGACGCCATCGACTTCTCCGTGAGGCTCTTCTTGCGGGCGTAGGTCTTCTCCGCCAGCGTTAGCTCGGCCTCGCACGTCTTTATGGCCGCCTTGCGAACCTTGACGTTCGCCTGGTTCACGTGCAGCTGCGCGACGGCGCTCTTGTAGGTCGCCTCGTACACAAGCGGGTCGATCAGCGCCACGACCTGCCCGTTGGTGACCGTGGAGTTGTAGTCGACGAACATCTTGATCACCTTGCCGTTCACCTGCGCGCCGACCGGTATGCCCTTCGACGTGTTGCGCGGGGTGATGGTGCCGGTCGCCTCGACGGTGCGCACCACGTCGGCCCTGGTGATCGGCGCGTAGCGGTACCTCGGCGCGCCGCCGCCGGGCTTCTCCCAGGCTCCGTCGCATCCTGCGACAAGCGCGGCCGCGAGCGCGACCGAGCCCAAAGACACGCTACTCCTCATCTCCACCTCCCTTGACCATGCGTTCCGAATAGACCGGGAACCTACCCACCAGCGCGAATAGGGCGGCCTCCGCGCGCTGCCCGTCGTAGAACGCCACGATGCTGTCGCCGAGCGCCGTCGAATACGACGCTATCGCGTCCGACAGCTCGACGCGGCTCACGGACCCGACGAGCAGCTGCTCCCGCGCCGTGTCGAGGTTCTCCTTGGCGCTCCGCACGCTCGCGACTGCGCACCTGAGCGCCTCGACGGAGTTGTCGCGCACCGCCACGGCGGACTCCAGGTTTGCCGAGAGGCTCTGCTCCGCCTCGTCGACCGACGTCTCCGCCTTGCGCATGGCGACGACCGCCCTGTCCACCGCCGTCGTGCGGCGGAACCCCTGGAAGAGCGACTGGGCCGCCGACGCGCCCCACTGCCAGAACCAGAGCGGGTCCGCCCAGCTCAGCGTCGTGGACGCCGACAGCTCCGGCATCAGGTTCGCGATCGCGTAGTCGACGTCGTGGGATGCAGCGCGCAGCCTCGCACGGGCCGCCTGCACCGACGGCGCGTTGGTCCGCGCGAAGTCGAAGACCTCGCCGACCCCGTAGTTCGTGCGCGCGAACGCGCGCGCCACTTCGTCCATCCCGAGGCCAAGGTGGCCGAACGCCTCCTCGCACGTTCCGCGCGACGCATCGACGCCCAGGGCGTCCATCAGCCTCGCGCCGGAGGTCGCGACCAGGTTGGAGGCGGCGACTGCGGTCTGCCGCGCCCTCGCAAGGTCGAGCCTGGCCTTCAGGACGTCCAGCCTGTCGGCCTCGCCGGCCTCGAGCCGCCGCTCCGCCTGGAACAGCCGCTCGGCGTACTGTGCCTGGTTCGTGAGCGCGACGTCGAGAAGCGAGTTCTTCTCGAGGAACGAGAAATACGAGCTCGACACCTCCTCGAACACGAGGAAGCCCTCCCTAAGCAGCGAGATCTCGGCCGCCACGACCGCCTCCGCCTGCGCCTTGGCACGCGCGCCGTAGCGCCCGAAGTCCCAGACAAGCAGGTTGAGCGACAGCGCCGCGGACGCGTTCCCCTTCGTCGAGAAGTGGTGGTCCCTCAGCGATGTGCCGCCGCTGGACTCGCTGTACCCGCCGGAAGCCGACAGCGCCAGCGCCGTCCACGGCGTCTCGCTCACGAGCGGCGCGTCGGCCGCGATTGTCTTCATCGCGAGACGCGCGTCCTCGACATCGAGTCTCGCGGCGACGACCGACGGCCTGTTCGTCATCGCGAAGCCCACCAGCCACTCGAGGCTGCGCCCGCGGAAATCGACTTTTGAGACTTGCGGAGTCTCCCCCAAGCCCTTCGCCGCCACGGAATCCTGCGCGTCGCGCGCGTTCCGAATCGTCGAACAGCCCATCGCCACGGCGAGGGCAACGGACACGCTGATTACTCTAACACTCATTTGCCGCTATTATACATACTTTCGGGTATGTATGTCAAGGGGCCCCACCCCGCTGTTCGCAGGCAAGTCCGCCACTTGTCCATGACGTAGAAATGTAAAAAGGCGGGCGGGCCGAAGCCCGCCCGCCGCACCAGGCATCCGCCTTCGCCAAGGCTACGCCTACCCGTTGGCGCCGAGGATGAATCGCCAGCATATCCTCGGCGGGGCGGCGTTGGGTCAAGCAATCAGGGCGTTTAAAACTGAAGGATCAAGCAAAAAGTCCATGACGCCAATGTATGTGATTCCCTTATCATCCGTATACCTGGGCTGAGGCACGCCAAGAATCACAAGTTTCCTAAACGAATCTCCGCTTTTCTCCAGTGAAGCCGTCTCCTGCGACTTCTTTCGCTCAGAATTCATGGCGTATGCAGATTGTATGTAGATCTTTCCAAGGCCGAGGTTTACGATAAAATCTATTTCAAGTTGCCTCCTGTGGCGAACACCGTCCTTGACGACTTCCGTATCCACCACACCGACGTCAACATTTGCGCCTCTTGCCACCAATTCGCTGAATATCACGTTTTCCATCAGATGATCCGGCTCAATCTGCCGGAAATTGAGCCGTGCATTCCGCAGACCAACGTCTTCCGCATAGTATTTGGCGGGATAATCCAGATAGCGCTTCCCCTTCACGTCGAACCTGTCGGCCTTGCGGAACAGAAAGGCGTCTTCAAGATACCCAAGATAGTTCTTAACGGTCGGAATGCTTATGCGAACGCCAAGTTCGTTCTGCATCGCATGGGCGAGTTTCGTGGGATTTGTGAGACTCCCCGCAACAGATGCGACAATGTCAACTGTCCGCCCAAGCGCATAATCGTCTTTGAGATTGTAGCGCTCCACGATGTCACGGAGATATGTGGTTCTGAACAATCCAGCGAGATAGCGCCTCTTCTCCTCTTCCGTATTCTTCAGAAGCGCGCCAGGCATCCCGCCGAACGTCAGATACGCCATCCACTCCCGGTACATATCGCCCTTGAACGCCTCGTGCACCTCCGCGAAGGTGAGAGGATGAACCTGAACCTCCTCTCCGCGATCGCGAAAATGCGTCGCCACATCCTTTGAAAGCAATCGTGAATTGGATCCTGTCACATATATGTCAAGATTGCTGATTTTCATGAGGCCGTTCAAGGTATCGTAGAACGTGAACATGATCTTCGGATTGTCCGCAAGCGGAACTTCATAGCAGTACTGAATCTCGTCGATGAATGCGCAATAACGCTCACGCTTCGACCTCACGCGACGGCGTACGAACTCCTCGAGCACCCTGGGGTTGCGCAACTTCTCATTGCGGCCTTCGTCGAGCTTCACCTCGATTATGTTCTCTCGACGAACGCCGTCCTGGACAAGCCGCTTCTTGAACAAGTTGAAAAGAAGATAGCTCTTGCCGCATCTGCGGACACCGGTTATGATTTTGACAAAACCGTTGTTCCGGCTTGACATCAGCCGTCTGACGTAGGCATTTCTCTTGAACACCATATCTACCTCACTTTTCATTGACGCGTGACTACACGCTACTTTAAAGCAGAGATATTATACCACACCAGCCTGCGAACGGCAACCGCAGGCTTGCATCGGGCGCAAAAGTCCCAGAGCGAAGCCGCGCGGCACGGTTCTGCGCCCCGATGGGTCATCGGGCGAACTTGCGGTCGAGCTCGCGCGTCGACGTGAAGATCATGACGGGTTTCCCGCGCGGGCAGACATATGGCATCTGGCACGAGCAGAGGTCTTCCACCAGCCGCACGGCCCCCTCCTCGGTAAGCGCCTGCGACGCGCCGGCGAACGAGCGGGCGATGGACTTCGCTATCAGCTCCTCGCGCCAGCGCTCGCCTCGGCGCACGCCGCCGTCGGCAAGGTCGCGCGCGATCGTCGAAAGAAGCGACGAGGGCGAGATGGCCCCGATGAGCTGCGGAACGGCATCCACCTTGAACGTGTCGCGGCCGAACTCCTCCAGCTGGAACCCCATCTTCTGTATGGTCTCGAGCGACGCGCGCACGCGCGCGAAGTCGACGGGGCCAAGCTGCACGGTCTCCGGGATCAGGAGCGTCTGCACCGTCGGCGGCGTCTTGTCGGCATGCACCAGCCGCTCGTAGGCGACGCGCTCGCGCGCCGCATGCGGGTTTATCGTCACTATGCCGGCATCCGTCTCTATGAGCAGATAGCCAGACTCGCTCTGCGCGAGGTAGCGGAACCAGCGCCACGGCCGAGACCGCGGGGAGTCCGGCTCAATCGCGAACTCGACCGGCACGGGCGCAGGAGCGGGCATGGCCGACGCGGCGGGCGCGGCGACGGACGGGGCTGGCTGCGGCACCG
>JAFRBA010000207.1 GCA_017405115.1 Kiritimatiellia bacterium | reverse complement strand
GCTCCTCGTCGGCGGAATGAACACGGCGTTCGAGCTCGGGAAGGACTTCCGCAACGAGGGCATCGACAGGCCCCACAACCCGGAGTTCACCGTCTGCGAGGTGTACGAGGCGTACGGCGACCGCACGTCGATGGAGGCGATAATGGAGGGCCTCCTGCCACACCTCTGCGACACGGTGGTCGGCACGCGCAAGGTGGAGTACGGAGAGGACAAGACGGTGATCGACTTCACCCCGCCCTACCGCCGCGTCGCGTACAAGGACCTCGTGAAGGAGCTCATGGGCGACGACTGGTTCGACCTCGACTTCGCGACGCAGCTCGAGAAGGCGAAGGCCAAGGCCCGCGAGACCGACACCAACCTAGAGCTCGACGGCGTGACGACCGAGCTGATGCTCACGCACGAGGTCTACGACAAGCTCATCGAGCGCAGCCTGATGCAGCCGACGTTCGTCACGCGCATCCCGCATGCGTTCGTGCCGCTCGCGAAGGCGTGCCCCGACGACCCGTCGCTCGTGGACGTGTTCGAGTTCGTCGTCGCCGGGCGTGAGCTCTGCCCCGGCTACACCGAGCAGAACGACCCGATAGAGCAGCGCAAGGCCCTTGAGAACCAGGCGGGCGAGGACACCGAGAAGATTGACGAGGACTTCATCCGCGCGCTCGAGTGCGGCATGCCGCCGACCGGCGGCCTCGGCTTCGGCGTCGACCGGCTCGTCATGTTCCTCACCGGCTGCGACTCGATCCGCGACGTGGTGCTTTTCCCCCAGATGAAGAAGGCGTGATGGCGGACGGAGACTATGAGCGAAGAGATCGGCGAATGGCTGAAATCAAACGACTCGAGGGAATACTTCGAGCTTCTAAGGCTTCCGACGGTCGGGGCCGACCCGGCGCATCTCAGGGACTGCGTGCAGGCCGCGACGTGGTTGAGGGAATGGCTAAGGTCGATAGGGGCTGAGGCAGGGCTCGTCCTGCCCGAGGGCGCCCCGGGGCAGTCCGCGTCCGTCCCCGTCGTGTTCGGCGAGCTCAAGGGCGCCGAGGGCGCGACGACGGTGCTCGTCTACGGGCACTACGACGTGCAGCCGCCGGATCCGCTGGACCTCTGGGAGACGCCCCCGTTCGAGCCGACCGTAAAGGGCGACCGCGTCTACTGCCGCGGCGCGCAGGACGACAAGGGCCAGATGTTCGCCTTCCTCTGCGGCGTGCGAGAGCTCGCCGCGAAGGGCGGGCCGACGCCGAACGTGAAGTTCGTTCTGGACGGGCAGGAGGAGTCGGGCTCGGGCACGCTGTTCAGGCTTCTCGAGGACCGCGAGTTCCGCAGGAAGATCGCGGCGGACGTCATGCTCGTGTGCGACACGAGCGCGGCGGCGGAGCTTCGCCCCGCGATAGTCGCTGGCCTCAGGGGCGTGAACCACTTCACCGTGAAGCTCTCCGCGGCCAACCGCGACCTGCATTCCGGCGAATACGGCGGCATCGCGCCGAACGCCGCGCAGGGCATGGCCGAGCTCATGGCCTCGCTGCACAATCCGGACGGCTCCATCGCCATCGCCGGCTTCTGCGACGGCATCGAGCCGCCGACCGACGAGGAGCTCGCCGCGGCCGAGGCCGGCTTCGCCGACGCGGCCGCGTACGAGAAGGACATGGGCACGGAACCGTGCGGCGGGGCGGCGGGCAGGACGATCGTCCAGCGCAACTGCTTCGACCCGACGATAGAGATAAACGGCATCCACACGGGCTACGGCGGACCGGGCTCGAAGACGGTGATCCCCTGCGAGGCCATAGCCAAGCTCTCGACGCGCCTCGTCCCGGGGCAGAACCCCGCGCGCACGTACGAGGCCGTCAAGGCGCATCTCAGGGAGAAGTGCCCGAAGGGCATGGAGGTGTCGTTCCCGGAGGAGTGCGGGCTCTCCGCGGCGATGCGCCTGCCGCTCGCCTCCCCGCTCTTCAGGCTCGCCGAAAGCGTGCTGTCCGAGATGGATCCCCGCGGCGCCGTCTTCATGTGGGACGGCGCGTCGATACCGGTCGTCTCGGCGCTTCGCGAGGCGACATGCGCGGCGCCGCTTCTCGTGGGCTGGGGACAGCCCGAGGACCGCATACACTCCCCGAACGAATCGTTCTCGCTCCGCCAGTTCGCGGCAGCGAAGGAATGGGCTAAGCGGATACTCTCGGCTCTCTGAAATGCAGATGGCTAAACCACGAAATACACTAAATACACGAAAGGCAGCCTTTCGTGACTTTCGTGTGCTTCGTGTATTTTGTGGTTAAAAAAGATCGGGGTAGAGGGCATGGACGACCGCACGAAGATACTCGTCGTCGAGGACGACTCGACAATCCGCACGATCCTCGGGATGGCGCTGGACGGCGCGGGCTTCAAGGACGTGTCGATGGCGGGCCGCGGCGACGACGGGCTGGACGCGGCGCGACGCGAGAAGCCGGATCTCGTGCTCCTCGACCTGATGCTTCCCGGCCTCGACGGCTTCACCGTGGCGAAGCGCATACGCGAGACTCCGGAGCTCTCCGGCACCAGGATCATCATGCTGACGGCCCGCACCCAGAGCGAGGACATCGTGCGCGGGCTCGAGTGCGGCGCCGACGACTACGTGACCAAGCCCTTCGATCGCAAGGTGCTGCTCGCTCGCGTCCGCGCGGTCCTGCGGCGCGGCCTGCCCGTGACCGAGGGCGTCGACTTCGACGGGCTTACGATTGACGAGCCGAACCGCGTGGCGAAGCTGCGCGGCAAGGAGCTCGCCCTGACCGCCGGGGAGTTCAGCCTGCTCGCGAGGCTCGTGGCCCACCGCGGGCGCATCTTCGCGCGCCCCGCGGACGAGCGGACCGTCGACGTGCAGGTCGCCAACCTGCGCCGCAAGCTCGGGCGCTGGGGTTCGCACATCGAGACAGTCCGAGGGGTCGGCTACCGTGTACAGGGTTAGGCTATGGCTCGCGCCGACGGTCGCGGCGGCTGCCTTCGCGCTTGCGCTTGGCGTGTTCGTGGCGGCACTGTGGCACTACTTCAGGCGTGTGAACGAATGGTCTGCGGACGACCTCAGGTCGCGCGCGGAGATGACGGCGGCGGCGCTGGTCGAGCCATTGCGCACGCTCGACTTCAGGGCGATTGACGCAACCGCCGCGCGGCTAAAGAGTGACAGGCTGCGCCTGAGAATATGCGCCGGCCAGCGGTTCTACGTGAGCGAAGGCGAAGAGCGCCAGGGGTTCTACGACACCCTCGGCGAGCCTAATCCGCCCGATCTCGTATGCCAGTGGGGCGTCGCATCTGCGGGAGACTTCCAGGTCGGCGTCGGGCGTCCGGTGGGGCAGATGCTGCTGCCTTTCCTCGGCGCGCTCGCGGTTGTCGTGGTCGCCGGGCTTGTCGGGATACTCGCGCTCGGTGCCGTGTTCTTCGTGCTGTACCGCCAGCGCGTGAGGATACGCGAGCTGGCCAGGCTGGAGAAGTTCCGCAGGGATTTCGTGGCCGACGTCTCGCACGAGATAAAAACGCCGCTTACTGGCATTCTCGGAGCCGTGGACATGCTGGAGGGCGATTCGCCGCTGGTGCCGCTTATCCGCAAGGAGGCGACGCGGCTCAACGGGCTAGTCCAGTCGATCCTCGACCTGGCGAGGCTGGAACGCGAAGGGGAGGCGCTCAACCGCACGGAGACCGATCTTTCCGACCTCGTGCGCGACGTCGCGTCGCGGTACCCGTGCGAGTGCGAGGCCGGCGAGCCTTGCGTGGTCGCCTGCGATGCACAGCTGGTGTCCCAGGCGCTGTCAAACCTGATTGCCAACGCGGTGCGCCATTCCGGCTCGAAGGAGATATGCGTCTCGCTGGCGCAGGCGGGCGGAGAGGCCAGGATCGTCGTGGAGGACCACGGCGTGGGGATTCCGCCCGCGGAGGCGGAGCGCGTCTTCGAGCGCTTTCACCGCGTCGACCCCGCGCGCGCGGCGGAGACCGGCGGCGCGGGGCTCGGGCTTGCGATAGTGCGCCGCATCGCGCGACTGCATGGTGGCGACGTCACTCTTTCCGCGGCGAAGCCGCACGGCTGCCGCTTTTGCCTGTCGATTCCGCTTGCCTGAGATGCGGATTACGGCATGGAGACTTCCACGCGGAAGAAGCGGGAGGCGGAGTTCGTGGGCGTGTACCAGACGGCGTTCTCAAGGTTTGTCGCGCCCCAGATAGTGTAGACGCGCTGTTCGCCGTTCGTGTTCAGGTCGGGTGTCCAGGAGATCAGCGGCCTGCCGTCGCGCATCTGTATGTACGCGGTGAACCTGCTTTCGGCATTGGTCGGGTTCAGCCCGGCGACATAGCAGCTCCATACGAAAAGGCCGTTGGCCGCACGGGCGTTGCCGAACAGCTCGTAGTCGCCGCCATGCCGCGCCAGTTCGCTCGGGTACGCATCAAGCCAAGCATATGGCACGGGGACGGGCGTAGTCGACGTCGCGTCGGCTGTTGTCGGCTCGTCGGGTTCGCCAGGTTCGTCGGGTTCGTCGCCACCCCCGGTCCATTCGACGGCGCGTGGCTCCAGGCCCGCGTCGCACCAGATGTGCAGCTCGCCGTTTTCGTCCGCAAACAAGTCCTTCTTGCCGTAGCGCGCCGGCGCGTCTTCAAGCGAGTATCGCCTGCCGGGCTCGAGGCCGCCCAGGACGTGCCGGACGACTTCCGCGCCGGCGGCGTTCACGGCGTTGGTGATCATGTCCCGCGTTCCCTTTACGCTGCCGCCCGTGATGATGACGACGCTTTCCGAGGCCAGCCGCCCGCCGCCGACGTCACAGCTCATCGAGCCGTCGGAGTAGCCGGTCGTGGTCCCGCCCGAAGCCGTGACGGTGCCGCCTGTTATGGTGACGCGTCCGCCGGTGCCGCGGTATCCGCTTCCAATGCCGGCGCAGCTCCCGCCGCCGACAGCCGTGACGATGCCGCCTGATATCGCGATGGTCCCCCCGTCATAGCCGACGCCCGCCGCGATGCGGTAGCCGTCGTTGCCGCCGATGCCGCAGCTGTTTCGGCCTCCGGTCGCATGGACGATGCCGCCGGAGATGATCGTCGTGCCTGCGTCGCGTTCGTAGTTTGCCCCTATGCCCGCGCCGTATTCGTTGCCGATTGCGGTAACGATGCCGCCAGAGATGGCGACCGTTCCGCCGCAGTTGCCGAGGCCTACGCCGGAGGCTGCGCCGGTTCCGGCGATGATCGTGCCACCGCGTATTTCAACCCTGCCGCCAGGCCGGTTGCCGGGCGCGCCGATTCCGGAGCCGCTGATGTTGCCTGTCGCCTCGAGGAGGACCTCGTCGTCCGCGAGGCCCTCCGCCTTGTCGATTACGACGGATGCTCCGGACGGGACGCACACGCCGCACATGTTCCCCAGCCCGTTGTAGATGGCCTTTGCGACGAGGGCGTTCGTTCCGGCGATGAAAATGCGCGCGTCGGTGCCCGACGCTACGGACACCGGGTTCGTGTTTGCCTCGCAAAGGAGGCAGAGATTCGACAGCGTGACGGTGGCTGCGCCTTCCGCGTCCAGCAGCACGGATATGGAGTTCGTCACGCCGTCGCTCGACAGCACGACGTCTTCGGTGCCGTCCAGGGTGAGCACCTTCGTCGACGGCGAAAAGTCCCAGCCTATGCCGAAGCGTTCGCCGACATCCGTTCCGTTCGCCGTCACGCCTACCGTCGTCTCGCTTGCGGCGACTCTGGCGCTTGAATACGAATAGCCGGAAATCGAGTTGCCCAGATAGAGCCGGACCTCTCCGTCGGCGTCGGCGGTGAGGTATCGCGCGCCATAGCCTGGAGGAAGGCTGGACGCGGCAACGGGCTGCCACGGTTCGAATCCGGTGAAGACGCGCTCTTCGGCCCCGCGCCCGCTGTCGGTCCGAGGCTTGGCGTCGAACGCGCGCCCGTTGCTCCCCTCGTAGGTCAGCGTATACTTGCCGTGGACGTTTCCACCGCCGACATACACCATGCAGCCGCCGGTTGGCAGCGTGCCGGATCCGATTCCGGCGAAGCCGCCGGTCGCCATCACGACGCCGTCGTTTATCCTCACGGCTCCATTGTATTGCACGCCGTCGCCGCCGCCGATGCCTGCCGCGTTGCGCCCGGATCCCGTCGCGACGACGCGTCCGCCAGAAACCGTGATGTCGCCTCCGGCCAACGTTCCCATGGGGCTCTTGTAGCCGGTGCCGATGCCGGCGCCATGGTCGCCGCCCGTGGCGGTCACGATTCCGCCCTTTATGGTTATCGCGCCGTTCGCGGAGTCGGAGTCGCCGCCGATTCCCGCGGCGGTGGATCCGCCCGCCGCATTGAGCAGCGCGTTCGTGGCGATGCACCGCGGCGCGCATTGTATAGTCAGCGACGCAGACGGCGGCACGCCTATGCCGGCCGAGGACGCTCCGCCCGCGAACGAGTTCTGCCCGTACAGCGCGAGCACCAGCGACGCGCCCGCCGCGACGCTCAGCGGCGCCCCGCCCCGCAGGGTGAGGTTGGACGCCACCAGAAGCGTTCCCTCGGCGCATGTCGCCCGCGCCTGCACCCTGCCGATCGTGCATGCGCCGGACAATACGTATGGTCCGCGGCCGGACAGCGTGAGGACGTCATTTGCGTATTCCCAGGCAGAGCCGTCCGCTGCCTCTATCGAAACGCCCTCGATGACCGTCTGCGAGGCGTGCAGTGCCGACGAAGTCAGCACAAAAAGGCAAGTGGCGGCTGTTGCGATCTGCCTTGTCGATGTCATGGTTGGCTCCTTTGCAGTGCGATGTCTGTCATTCATCAGTCGGTATTATAGCACAAAAGCCAGCGCATGACACGCCCAATGTTTGGACTCGCGAAACGCGGCGGGACGAGCCACACAAAGCGCGGCTGAAATGGTATAATTGCGGCGTGAACATGAACGGAAACCTGAAACGGACGCTGAGGGCATGGCCGGTGATCGCCGCCGCGACCATAGGACTCTGCTTTTTAACGCAGTCGGTCGCGAAACTCTTCGGAATCGACCTGCCGGACCAGCAGAACGTCGACACCGTGCGCCAGTGGATGCTGCACGCCTTCGACTCTCCTCGCAACTTCGCGACCTGCGCGTTCCTGCTCGTCCAGGTGCTTCTTCTTCTTCCGATTCTGGAGGAGGCGGTCTTCCGGTGGCTGCTCTTCATGCTGCCCGCAAGGCTTGCGGGGAAGGGTGGACAGCAGCTCGTCGCCCCTCGGCCTGGTGCGCTCGGCTGCACCCTCGCTGTCGTCGCGTCGGCGCTGTTCTCCGCCGCACACTACATCTCGCAGCCGTTCCCCGACTCCGCGTTCATCGCGCTGTTCTTCTTCGGCCTCGCCCAGTGCTGGCTGTACGCGAAGACCGACCGCATCTGGTGCCCCATGCTGAACCATGCGCTCTTCAACCTGACGAACATAGTCCTCCTTTTGGTCCTGCCGCAATGAAGGTATGCTTCGAGACGTTCGGATGCCGCCTCAACAAGGCGGAGGCGCTCCAGATGGAGGCCGAATACCTGGCCAAGGGATGGGAGTCGACCGACGAACACAAGGAGGCCGACCTCTTCGTCGTCAGGGGCTGTTCCGTGACCGCCCGCGCGCAGCGCGAATGCGAGCGGATGATAGACCATCTCCGGCGGCGCTACCCTGCGGTGCCGATCCGCGTATGCGGCTGCCTCGACTACAAGTCCGCCAAGACGCCTGCCGCCGTGCAGGCGGCCATGCTGAAGGCCCCGCAGGCCGCGTCCGGCGGAAACGTGCCAGTCCCGATGCGCACGTCCCGCGCCTACCTCAAGGTCCAGGACGGCTGCAGTGGTGCGTGCACCTTCTGCATCGTCCCCCAGTTCCGCGGCAAGTCGGTTTCGGTTCCGTTCTCCGAAGTCATGGACAGGGCCAGGCGGTTCGTCGACGCCGGATACCGCGAGGTCGTAGTGACGGGCTGCAACCTCTCCTTGTACGCATCGGAGGGGCGGCGCCTGCCGGAACTCGTCTCGCAGCTGGCCGCGGTCGGCGAGGCGCGCATCCGGCTCGGTTCGCTGGAGCCCGGGAGCTGCGCCCTGGAGACGGTCCACGCGATGGCCGAGAACGGCTCGGTCTGCCGGTTCCTGCACGTGTCCGCGCAGTCTGGTTCGAACAAGATACTCAAGGCGATGCGCAGGCCATACGACATCCGCGACGTCGATTCGCTGGTGTCGACCGCGTCCAAGCTGGTTCCCGACATGGGCATCGGATGCGACCTGATGACGGGCTTTCCCGGAGAGTCGGACCTTGACTTCCAGGCGACGAAGGGCCTGCTCAAGCGGCTTCCGTTCACGAACGCGCATGTCTTTCCGTACTCCGAGCGCCCGGGGACTCTTGCGGCGGGCTTCAGCGGCTCGGTGAACGCGGGGATCCGCTCGGCGCGCGCGCATCGGCTCGCCAGCCTTGCGGCGGCAAAGCGCGAATCGTTTGCGAAGAAGTTCATCGGCCGCACCGTCGAGATCGCGGTCGAAGGCGACCGGCACTGTACCGGCTGGACCAGCGAATACCTCTGCTGCAGTGCGGTAGGGACTGCGCCACGCCGCTCCCTTGTGAAGATTTTCGTCACCAAGGTGCACGGCGACGGCTCGCTCGAGGGCCGTCTGCTGACAAAGTCGCCTCCAGGCAAAAAGACCATTGTCACGGCGGGGTCGAGTATGGTATAATCCGCAGCGGAATGAGAAAGGCTTTTACACTCGTCGAGCTGCTCGTCGTGGTGGTGGTGATTGTCACGCTGATGGCGATTACCTTCCGCCTCGGCAGTGTTGGTTCCGAATCGACTTCCAAGGCGCGAACGGTCAACCGCATGCAGCGTCTCGAGAACTGTCTCTCCGGCTACTACGCGGCCTACGGTAGCTATCCGCCTGTTGCTCTCCACGGCAGCCGCGACTACACCTACACCGTCGACGGCCATGGGATACAGCAGGTCGGCACGGGGTCCGGCAGCGGCACCCACGAGCAGGATCTGGACTGGGCCCGCGTCGAGGCGGCCTGCCGCTGCCAGCCTGTCGGCATGAGCTATCCCTTTGCCAACCAGAACATCGCGCAGTATGTCGAAGAGGTGGCCAGGCAGCTGATGGAAAAGGCGAACTCGTCCGAGGCGCGGTACAAGGCTTTTCAGAACAACGAAGCCCTGAAGTATGGGTTCTTCGCCCTGACGGACAACTCGCAGATACAGCAGAAGGGCCAGTATTCCGAATGGTCTCGCGTGCAGGTGTTCAAGTTCGGGCTGATGAGCTATCTTCTGCCGCGCATGCTCGTCATGCTCAACGTCTCCTCAGGAAGCGGTGCAAGCTCTGGCTTCAGCCAGTTGTTCCGCCAGCAGAAGCAGTGGTACATGAACAACGAGCTGCCGTGCGACTTTGAGACCGGTCAGCAATACGACGACTGGAACGCGGTCTTGAACGACATGCAGAGAGACCGCTGGAAAGTGGCGGCGCTGCCGTCCCAGGCGACATGCGCGCGTTGGATGCCGAACCTCGAGGGGATAGTCTTTGGCGCCGGGAACCGCGAACTGTACGGCGTAAAACTGGGCGACACCTACTATGGCTCCACCATCGTCACGGCCGACACCGTCGACCCCACGCTCTACTCCGCGGCCGAGTCGCAGAGCGGCGGGTCGAACTATTCCCAGCAGTATCTTCTCGACGGCATGACGGTTTTGGACGGATGGGGCCACGAATTCTACTACTACTCGCCGTCTCCGCACCAGTCGTACACGCTGTGGAGCGCAGGGGCGAACGGCAAGACGTTTCCTCCGTGGGTCACCGACGAGGAGATGTCGCAGCTGAGCGGAACCGACCGCGCCAAGGCGCAGTCGTGGATAGCCGACGACATCGTGCACATGCAGAACTAGCGGAAGGATGAAGGGATGAAAAGAGGTTTCACGCTTGTCGAGATGCTGGTGGTGATCGGGATCATTGCGATCCTGATCGGAGCGGGGATGACGGCGTTTTCTGCCGCCACGCGAAAGGCCCAGCAGGCGCGGGCGCGAGAGGTTGTGTCCAACGTGGCGACGGCTCTCGAGGCTATCTACCAGCGCGACGGCGTGTTCCCCCGCCGCGTGCTGGCGGAGGGCGCGAGCGACGGCGAGATGACCCCCGAGGTCGCCTATGAACTCGCCAAGCGCAAGGCGATGACGCTCACCTACGACACGAATACCAAGAAGACCACGGCGTCCGACCGCTGCGGCATCCTGACGCCATGGGGGCAGGAGGTCGTGCGCCGCAAGGGGAACTCCGGGGTGTCGGACGGCACGAAGGTGCCTTCCGGCGGCACCATAAAGGATCATCGCGTGCACTTCGCCGTCGACACCGAGGGCCGCGGCTACGTGAACGCGTCAGTCGGCGGAGAGTCGGTGAAGATCAGGGGGGCGGCGGTTGCCTGGTGCTGCGGCAAGGACGGCAAGGAATACAAGTACTCCGAGGGGCTGCGGCACGACTGCTCCTACAGCTGGAGCCGCCAGCAGGTGGAGAAGTAAAGTGAAGGGACAAGGTGACATGAGGGACGGGAGAGTCATGGGGAAGTGGGTTGTGAAGGCGCGCCGCGCCTTCACGATCGTCGAGCTTCTGGTGGTGATCGCGATCATCGGCGTGTTGCTAGGCATCGTCACGACCGCAGCGACGGCGTCGGTGAAGAACGCGCGTTCGCGCCGCGCGGAAGCGATGGGCCGGGCGCTGGAGCAGGCGATAGCCGCCTACTACGCCCAGGAGGGCAAGTGGCCGGATGCGATCGAGTCCCGCAGCTCCAGCATGGGCAACAAGATCAAGTACACCTTCAGCGCGACAGAGGCCGACCAGATATTCCGGGATGTCGTGCGCAAGTCCGTCGGTTCCTCCGTCTCGCGGCCGCTCGTGGACGCAACCGCGCTCTTCGTGGCGAACGCGGGCCGTGTTCATGGCGACGGATGCTTTGACGTGCACAGCGACCGTAACAGCTCGGCATACTGCGGCGACCAGCGCTGCATAAACGGCGTGGACTTCTCGCTTGCCTCCAAGAAGGACTCGAAAGTGCACATTCCGCTCAACAGCATGGCGTTCGGATGGCAGGGGCGCACCAACGGGAAGTTCTGTCGCTACTGGATTACCTACAATTCGCAGACAGACTCCGTGAGCGTGTCCCGCAAGCATCCGGAGAAGACCTATCCGTCAGACTGGGACGAGTGAGACAAGAAGATGCGGCGCGCTTTTACATTGATGGAGCTGATGGTCGTCGTGGGAATCATGGCGTTCCTCGGCGTCGCCGCGACAGGCGGGTACAACGCGCTCCAGCGCGGCATCGCGGAGCGCGGCGCGGTCGACGCCGCGAGCGCCCTCCTGAAGGCGGCGAAGGAGCGCGCGATGGTCGACCGCGTGCCGACGGCGGTGTTCTGCTACAACAGGATGGTTCGCGAGGCGACTGACGACGAGAACGCCATCGTCGTAGGCGAGGCCGTCGCGATCCGCCGCGCGGGGCGCATCACCCGCGTGCAGGGCAACTACCTCTACGACGAGTTCGGCGACCTCGACCGCAGCTACGACAGGAAGAAGCCGAGCCAGCAGTCCGACTTGCAGAGCAGGAAGGGGATGCGTCTGTGGCGCTTCGACGACCGGGACATGAGCCGGATGCAGTACTCGGTCGTTTCAGACGCCGTGCTGGACGACGACGACGTGCCTGGCGTCTCGTTCACGTCGTGGAGCAACCAGCTTGACGACGACGACAACAACACACAGTCCGGCAACGGCACGGTTGCCCAGGAGCTGAAGAATGGGGACCTCAAGATTCGCGCCTGCGCGTTCTTCAACTTGGGCAAGAGCGACCACGAGCCTCCGTCGTGGCAGGTCGGCAACGGCTACGGCTTCGAGTTCATGACGCTCCGGCTGCCGAACGGCTTCATATTCAAGAACGCGGTGCCGTCCTCGGTCGGCGACATCGTGCAGACGGGTGCGTTTGTCTTCAACCCGGCGAACTTCTCGGAGAACGAGACCATAGACATCTGGGCGTGCATGACGGGCGCAAGCGGCGTGCCGCAGGCCCATCACAAGGCGGGCACCGCCTCTTCCGACGGAGACAAGGCGAAATGACAAGGGGAAAGCTCCGCAGGGCCTTCACGCTTATGGAGGTGAACCTCGCCATCTTCATCATGGCGGCGGGCGTGCTCGGCATGGTGTCGCTCTACTCGCTCGGCTTCCGCGAGAGCCGCCAGAGCGAGGAGGACGTCGCATCCGCCGGAATCGCCGACGCGTTCTTCGCGCCGCTTGTCGCGGGCCTTTCGGCGACGAACATGACTTGGAGCGGCTGGTGCAACGCAGTGCCGGACGTCAACAGCGACGCCTGCAACGGCCTTGCGCCCCAGAATGGCTGGGCTTCCTACGTTACGAAGATGGACGCCAATTCCGACGGCACCTACGAGACCTTCCGCGTCAACTCCGGCTGGAAGGGCCTCGCCGACGGGGTGTTCGGCAGGATCGTCGGTCAGGCGCCAAGCGAGTACAGGGGCAGTCTTCCCTCCGTGGATTCCGACTACTGCTACGGGCTTGTGGCGACGCGCAAGGGCTCCACGATATCGCTTGCGTTCCGCGCGAGCCGCCGCCGCGAGGCCCTCATGAGCCAGCCCGTGTACTACACCGAAGTGCACTTCCAGGGGAGGACGGACCAATGAAACGCCCTGGTTTTACAGTTTTGGAACTGCTCGTGGCCTCGCTTCTGCTGGCGATGCTGGTGACGGTGCTTACGATGATCTTCAACCAGTCGTCCATCGCCTGGCGCACGGGCGTCGCGGGAGTGGTCGAGCTGGACCGCGTGCGTGCGCGCCTGGGCACGTACCACGACATCGAGGACGACGCCTTGCCGGGCCTCGGCCAGGACAACGTGCAGAGCGGCAGTTCTGACAACCGCGACGTCCTCTACCGCACCGTCTCCGTGTTCAAGGGGTGGAGCGGAAACGGAAAGCTCCAGCAGAACGCCGAACGCGACGACGGCAACTGCCGCGGGCGCCTTTACGACCAGCTCAAGTGGTACGAGGCGACTCCCATACAGTTCACGATCCAGGATGCGCGCGTCGGCCGCGCCAACAACGGCGTGGGCTCGGGCACGGTGCCGGGTGGCAGCGCATATGTCGTCGGCGTGCGCAGCGCCGGTCCCGACAAGCAGTGGAGCACAGCCGACGACATCAGCACATTCCCCGAGGAGGTAGACTGATGAGGCGCGGCTTCACTCTCATCGAGCTTCTTGTGGTGATCGCCATGATCGCCATTCTCATGGGCGCCATCGGCTCCAGCATGAACCAGGCGCGCAAGCGGGCTATGATTTCCAAGGCGACGCAGGACGTGAAGGAGATGACCAACGCAATCCTCGCGTTCGAGAACTACGCCAGGGGCCGTTCGCTCGCGAACTATGCAAGCGGCAGCTGGAGGGACACGACGGAAAGCTCGATGTCGATGATCCTCGGCGGCGAGACCTCCGACAGCGGAGAGCAGGTGCCTGTTCTCTACAACGCCCAGATCCGAAACGGGCAGATACTCGACCCGTGGGGGACTCCATACCAGTACATGATCAAGCTGGCAGGCAACATAACGCCGCCGAGCGGCTCGGGCTTCCAGACGGCCCCCAGCCTGCCTAACTTCTACCGCCTTGCGGACGAGGAGAGACAATGAAAAAGGGTTCAGCGCTTCTCATCGTTCTCGGCATGCTGTCGTTCATGGTCGTGTCGGCCGTGGGCTTCTCCATCTACATGCGCTCAAGCCGCACGCCGTCGAGCTACCTCAGGCGCAACGTCGCGGCGCGCTATCTCGTTCGCTCCGCCCTCGCCAAGGCCATAGAGGAGCTGGAGGGCGACTACAACCGCGATCCAGACTGGGGCAAGGTGGACGACAGCGAGACCGACGTGTCGCAGCGGTTCTACGGCATCTACGACGATCCGTTTCCAGGCGTCGTGCTCGGCGACGCGACGGCGCGATCCAATCCGCTCCATAACGGCGACTACTGGCTGGGGCGCGTCTTCATGCCCTTTGGCGCAGTGCGCAGCACGGACGCGACGGTTCCGACGCTCACCCTGGAGGCCCTCGCGTATCTGCCGCCAGCGATCATCGACGACGTGCGTCGGCTCTCTCGCCTGACGCGCACCGCGAGCTGGCGGTCGTTCTCGTACGACGCAGGCCGCTACGCTTACTGCGCGGTGAACGTCTCGGACCTCTTCGACATCAACCGCCTGCGCGCGAACGTGCCGCGCAATTCCGGCCTTGACCGCGTGACGCTGGTCTCGCTCTGCGCGGATTCCCTCGGCGATATAATGAGCATAAAAGAAAATTCTGCCCAGGCGCTCGACGATCTGCTTGACAGCGTGGAAGACCACGGCAAGATCAACGGCAACGTCGTTCCGTTCACGTCGCTCGCCGACTTCAATGTTTTGACGGGCTCCGGCAGCGAATACGCCCCGTTCATGGACTTCATAGGCACTACGGAGACCGGCCCCCTCACCTCCAAGAGCGGTTCGTCCAAGACGGCCAACGCCATGTTCATCACGGACACGTGGTTCCCGCCGCTCGCCACGTCTTCCGGCAAGCCGGTCTTCGACCTTGCGTCCAACGCCCAGCCGTTTAGGGAGTATACGGCCAAGTCGTTCGATGAATTGATTGGTGCCCTCAACGAGACGGTGGTCGGGAATACGAAGACATATGAGCTCTACGCCAACAACCTCGGCGCCGGCCTGATTTGCCTCTACGACTATCTCGACGGCGACTCCCAGCCCGTGTCGCTTGCGATGCCGACCACGGAGGCGGTGCCGATGGCAGTTGGAATATCGTCTCCGCTTGGCATCGAAATGTCGCTCGACAGCATGGACGGCAAAGACTACGAAGTGACGGGCCTTACTGGAACGGCTGAACCAAAGGCTGGCGGCGGGCTGGAGAACGTTGGCAACATCGTCGCCAAGCGAAACGTCAAGCTCATGGGAGTCAAGTTCAGCGGCTCCGCGAATGTCCCTGTGGTGGTCACATGCCCGTTCAAGCGCCTCAAGACTACTAACCGGGCAAAGAACTGGAAGGTGCGCGGCATAATGAAGGTTTGGGCAGCTCCTAAGGAGATGGGCTGCCGTCCGCAGGACCGTGACGGCAATCTGTATCCAGCGACATTTGCAAAAGATGCGAAGAATGGCGTCGCCACGTTTGTAAGTGCCGAGAAGTCGTTGCCGTTCAGCAGCATTGACGTGCGCACTACTGATGAGGCCGTTGCCGACATAACATTGGAATTCAACTGCTCTGGGGTGCCAACGATGCCGGTGTTCTACGCGGTTCATGAGGAAGTCGACCAGGGTGCGTCTGGGAAAAACAACCCTGATTATAAGAACTTTAATGCGGATCCGAAGAATTTCAATGCGGACTACAAGTCCTTGGGCGACATCTACTCGAACGCCAGCTACAAGGACCGTGCGTTTCGTCCGCTGGCGCTCGACGGCACTGTGGCCGCAGACTGGACGGCCTCGGCATCCGCCGCCGCCCGCAGTTACGATCCGGCAAGACCCTACTCCCCGCCCCCTGGCGGCGGCGGGCTGCCCGAGCTTCAGAGCGGAGATGTCGCGGATTTCCGCATCCATGCCGCGATATGGCTTCAGATTGTGGACAACAACGGCGAAGTGGTAGACATGGCTCCCGCATGCGCCAAGGACGACGACACCTGGCTCAAGCATTCCGCCGGCGACCTGGACGCCAAGATGGGCAACGGGACTCCTCTCCTTGGATTCAGGGGTAACACCGATGTGAAGTTCAAGGACATTGACACTACCCTGCCGTCAACCGTCGCTTTTGAAAACTGGGGGTCTCTATATGCCGTCGATCCGCGCTACAACTTCGCGCCGGAGGACTGGTACGCAGAAGAGGGGCAGTTCGCGACTGGGAATAAATGGCTTCAGAACCTAACGCCGCTGCTCGGTGTCGGTGGCCGTGACCACGACATATTCATGTTCGTCTCGGACCAGGAGTATCTGCAGTCCATCGGCGAACTGCAGTTCCTGCCATATATCGAGGACTTGACCTATCAGGACGGCAAGCTCGTCGGCGGAATCTACAACCCGGACATCAACCTGCCCGGGCGCGGACTTTGCGCAAAGCCGTTTTCAGAAAGGATGGGTACAGGTTCCGGGAACTTCGCAAATGGCAACAGGTTCTGGCGCACGTACAGTGCGTATCCCTGCGGCAGCGTAGCTGGCACAGCCGACAGGAATCCGTACTATCTGCGCGACAAAACTGGCGAAGAGGTTACGGTGCTGTCCGGCGGAAACTCATTTAAGCTGAACCCGTTCTCGCGTGATGATCGCGTCCTCTTTGCGGCGCTCGTCGGAACTCCGTTCGACTACTACGTGGCATCGACCAACTACAACCACAGGCAGTCCGGTGCGCAGAACAACAGCATCGCCGAGAACATGTCGCTCAAGAATATGATGGATACGTTTTCGTTCGGGAAAAGCGGCGTTGCCAAACTCAGCAACAGCGACATCAAGAGTATCGCCGAGGAAATCCGGAGTGGTTTCGATGATGTGGCCGACAGTGGCGATGCCGACTGGCTTTCTGCCTGGGAGGACGACCTGCTATGGCAGAGCAATGACGCCAACCACGTCAATGAAAACAACAAGACGTTCATGGACTCTTCGTTGCAGCTGTCTGAGACTCTGCATGGCGTCGACCGCAAGTACCTGTACTCGTTCTGGCGTGACTGCTTCGACAACAGGCAGCAGCTGTTCCTGATATTCGTGCGCGCCGAGCCTTCGTCCGTCGGCGGCGGCGGCATGAGCCGCGCGTCGTCGCAGCTCGGCGCCCGCGCAGTCGCCCTCGTGTGGCGCGATCCGGAGATTCCGGAGAAGAACAAGGCAAACCGCAAGGCCCGGACGGAACTCAACTCTCGTGACGCCGTGCTAGACGCGCGCGAGGAATGTCCGCCCCACCGTACGCGCGTCCTCTTCTACCACCAGTTTGATTAAAGAAGAAGTAAAAAGGAAAAGGGAAAAGGGGGCGGTGGAATGAGAAACCAGAAAGCAATGCCGCGCAGTGGCTTCACGCTCGTCGAGCTCCTCGTCGTGGTCGCCATCATCGGAATACTCGCCGGGGTTCTCCTGGCGAGCTTCTCAGGCGGCACGGAGGCCGCACGGGCCGCCAAGTGCCTCTCCAACATGCGCAACCTCGCGCAGGGGGCGATAAGCTACGCCGCAAGCAACAAATACGGGTTCTATCCCTACGCGGGCAGCCATGCGGCGATTGGCGTCGATGGCGAGGGCAAGTCGTATTTCAAGGAGAACGTCGGCTGGATCAGCTGGCTCTCCAAGAACGACGAGTACTACACCCACGGAACGCGCGGCGGCCCGGCCAGAAGCTTCCAGAAATGCTCGAACATCAGCGCCTTCTGCACCGACGATGAAGACACCACCTTCGCCATAACGAACGGCGCGCTCTGGAGGTGGGTTGGCCAGAACCGCGAGACGTACGTCTGCCCGGCGCACGCGATCCAGGCCAAGAGGCACGCAGTGACCGCGCGGTTCAGCTATGCGATGAGCGCCTACTTCGGCTACGACTGGACGCAGGGGTCCAAGGCCGCGACCACTGAGCACGCCGGCACGGTGTCTATGCATTCCACCCGCCTCGACAGGAAGATTCTCTTCTCCGAGCTGCCGTTCGCCATCCCCAACGCAAGCGACTCGGCGAACGAGGTCTCCGAAGACTCCGCCTACGCCACGGGCAACGACACGGAGCTGGTGGACTGCGTTCTGCAGTACAAGGCTAGCGTCAACGGCAAGGACTACAACTCCGACTGGGGCGGAACGGCCGAGGCGATACACTTCAACCACAGAAGCGGAAAGCGCTACTGCGCGCATGTCGCCTTTGCGGACGGGCATGTCGAGAAGATGCTGATGGCGAAGGGAAGGGGCGGGCTGAACTCCGTGCAGCTCACCGCGCTCCTGTGCGGCGGCGTTGACGTGTCCTTCGACGGCTCCACCTACGAACTCATCACAGACGGCGACAAGTGACCCCTGTCGGCACCAGGGCGTGCGCGTGGCGTCTCGTGTCGATGGACGCGTTCCGCGGATTTGACATGGCGATGATCATGGGCCGCTTTAGAAGGGCGAAAAGACGTTCAATGACCTGATGTACGGGAGGAGCGTATGCGTTACGACCTGCGTATTCATGCGGTGCCCGCCGGGAAAGGTATGCGACATTCCCGGATAGTGCTGCTCGAAGACGGGTCGCGTCTGTGAGGCGAGTATGGTGTCTTCGACGCCGAAAAGCCCGTGGCAAAGCGGCCGGTCGTCGTCGGTCACGCCATCGAACTGGTGAGCTTCGGCCTCCTGGAAGTGCGCGATCGTCTCCTTCGTGACATGGAACTCGGTCCTGCCTTCTCTTGATCTTGCATTGTCCACTTGAACTTGTGCGCGTATGATATCAAACCAACTCGGCATAGTCAATGGGCGGCCGTGAACATTCGAGCATTATCACAAGACCGGACTCGGACATGAATTCGCACCCTAAGCTGTAGCGACAAGGCACAGGTGAACTGCGCGGTTTTGTGGTATAATTCGTTCATGCAGCGGTGAAACCAGCGACAAGACTTGATGAATGAAACCTTGGTGGGATATCGGCAGCGGAGGCTTCCTTGAACGCATGCGAATAGACCTTCGCGTCCAGGGAGGCATGGCCAACTGCGACCGCGGCAACGCCACTGACGGGGAATGGGGGCCGATGGCTGACATGCCGTACAGAATCGGGCGTTTGCTTGGTAGAGGCGGGATGTCCGAGGTCTACGAGGCCGAGGCTACCGACGGACGCAGACTTGCCGTCAAGGTGTTCCGCGACGAGAAGCAGAGTCGTTTCCTGCGAAACCGTTTCATGGCCGAGGCTCGGCTTCTTAAAACGCTCTACCACCCGAACATCGTCCGCGTTCACGACTGCGGGATCGACGGAGAAAGCGGCCGCGCGTGGTTCGCGATGGATCTTGTGCTTGACGCGGACGGGAAGGCGAGGACGCTTGAAAACGCGCGAAAAGAAGGCGGAATCGGCGACGCGCAGCTACGGACGTGGTTCGCAGAGACAAAGTCTGCGCTCGACTATCTGCACAGGTGCGGAGTCGTCCACCGCGACGTGAAACTCGAAAACATCCTCATCGACAGAGACGGACACGCAAGGCTTGCGGACTTTGGCGTCTCACGCATAATCGATGGAAAACTCAAGGCCGAGGTTGGCGTTGAATCCACGCTTGTGACCGGCGAGACGACGGGAACGCGCCCCGTGATGGGAACGTACTTCTACATTCCGCCGGAGATTCGCGCCGGAGCGCCCGCGACGGCTGCGACTGACGGCTACGCGCTCGGCGTCGCATTTTTTCGCCTGCTTACGGGAATGTGGTATGAGCCTGGCACAAACGCGCTCGACTTGCTTGCGCCATTTCCGGGATTCTGGCGCAATGAGTTGCCGAAGTTGCTCAACGTCGCCGACAGGGCGGCCTCGACGAAGCCGCCGCAGGTAGGGTCACGCGTCCCGCGTGACCGCCGCCGCATCTGGAGGATCTCGCTTGTTGCCGCGACCGTTGCGCTCATTGTCGTTGGCATCGCTTTCACGGTAGGGCGGCGTGTCCTCACGCCGCCGTCTCATTCCTTTTCCCTTCCGCCGTCCTTCGCCACGCCGCTTGTAAAATCGCTCGATCTCGGGAACGGCGTTGAAATGGATTTCTGCGCGTGTCCGGCAGGGACGTTCATGATGTCGAACCTCGACAAGTCCACATGCCACAAGGTGACGATTACCCGCCCGTTCTGGATTGCCGCGACTCCCGTGACTGCAAGGCAGCTTCGGCTTGGGTTTCCAAACGCGGAGCGCGATGAATTGGCAAAGGCAATGGAGACGACGTTCACGAACATGATTGTGGCCTGCAAAATGCAGGGGGGCATGGTGCGCGAGTACATCCAGCGGCTAAACATGAAATATGGGCAGACGCTTCCAGACGGCTACGTGTTTCGTCTGCCGACGGAGGCCGAGCTCGAGTATGCAATCCGCGAGGGCGGCGAAAGAATGCCCGACGACCTAGACGTCTACCGCGACAACAGGGAAACGAATCGTCTCTTGGAATCCGCAGGCTTGCCTCCCCGCAACGACCTCCGCCTACTGCCCCATTCCCCGTTCCCCGTTCCCCACTCTTTTGGCCTCGCGACGCTTTGGACCGACACCGAGCAGGCGGTGCTCGATACCGTCGATGGGCGCGTCGGCACAAAAACCGCCGCGACCGCCATCTCTTACGCGCCAGAGGAAATCGACCCGCTCCGCACGGGAGCTTTGAACCTCAGCCGACAGTTCCAGTTCCAGCGGTGGCTGCTGATGAAAGAGCCTTCCGGCTTCATCCGCATCTGCATCGGCCCGCAACTAGCCCCCAGCCACTAACGACAAGCCACTAACCACTAACGACTAACCACTAACCACTATGCTCCCCGACACCCCACAAACTCTTCTCAGAAAGATCGCCGAATACGCCGACGGCGACGATGCCGCCGAATGGACGAAGTTCGCGGAACTCTACGAGCCCGTGATTCGCCTGTACATCGCACAATCCGGCACCGTCAGCGCGGCGGATGCCGATGACATCATTCAGGACATATTCATCAGGCTCGTCAATGTCCTGCGCAAGGGAGAATACAAGCGAGAGAAGGGACGCTTCAGGAACTACCTAGCGGCGATGGTGCGGCGGCTTCTCATAGACCGCCACCGCCGCGAGATGGCGCGCCCCGGCAGGGCGGCGTGCCCCTACGCCGCCACAATGGGAGGGTCGCAGTCCTCTGCGGCCGCAACGGACACGCAGGAGCGCGTCCCTCCCGTCGCACCCGACGGCCTTCCCTCTTCATGTCCCGACCCTGCCGCAATCGTTGACATGCGCCTTGCTCTCGCCCGCCACAATGCCGCCGTCGAACACGTCCTCAACCGCACGATGCTCGAAAGGCGCACTGTCTCCGCATACCGCGAATATGCCTTGGAAGGGCAGCCTGCCGTCGAAGTCGCCGCTCGACACGGCATGACCGTGAACAATCTTCGCCAGCTCAAGCACCGCCTTGACCGCATGATCGCCGCAGTGGAAGAGCAGTATGCTCGGTAGGGTTACGCGTCCCGCGCGACCGTATTTTATTTCCCGCCTAATTTTTCTGCGCCGCGTGCGTATATAGTTGTTAAGCGGCTGGTTGTCCGATGGGCGACGGCGGTCGGCATGACTAGCGATTCTTCCGCACTAGACTGCGAGATTTTGCTATAATACCGTCCGCTGTCAAACCGCAGGAAGACTGGTAATCATCTTGAAGGGATGGCACAACGCAAAGGCAGATCGTCTTGGCGCGTCCTTTGGGCGTGTCTTGTCGGTTTTGTCCCCGCGTCGCGTTTCCTTTCGGGCATACCAGTCGCCTCTGCGGATCACGCTGCGGGGACGTTCTTGTTTCGTTCGGGCGTTGCCGCAGAAAGGCCAAGAACGAAGAAAGGGAAAATCGGATGAAGAAGTTTGGATTCGCGGCAATAGCATCGCTCGTCGCAGGAATTGCCGTTGCCTACCCCACCAAACAGGAACTTGCCGAAGCAAGGCCGCTTGTTGCGGAGCTGATGAAGCCTGTGATGGCTGAGTTCAAGGCCAAGACGAAAACCGCCGCCGAGGTTGCCCAGATTTCCATACAATATTCTGAGTCGGCGACAGGCGAAGCCGTCAAATACCTCTTTTTGCGTGGGGCGGTGAACTATTATGTCAGGGGCGGCGAATTCGGAAAGGCGGCCGACACCGTCGATCTGCTCAAGTCTAAGATCGGGGGCGTCCCGCCGTCCGACATCGCAGACGTCATCTCGTCCGCGCTTGGTCGCGAGAACGCCCGGAAGGCACCGCGTCTCCAGTCGCAGCTTTTGCTTGCGCAGGCGCAGGTCAAGGCCGCAAAGGACGCTCGTAAGCTCGCGGTGCAGTTAAGGCAGATTAGCACGGACCCCACCCGGCGCCAATATGCCGAGGCGCTGGCACTTGGCGGAGACTGGAAAAAGGCACTCAGGGAGTTCTCGAAGGTTAGCGGCGACGTCGGCAAATGGACGAAGGGCGAAACTGACGGCACGGCGCGCGCGGCGGAGCTCGGCGACTTCTGGTGGAGCTACGAGCCTAGCTATGCGGGCGTTGAGCAGTTCTTCCGCGAGCGAGCGGCGAACTACTACCGCAAGGCAATGGATGGAGGCGAACTCGACGGGCTGAAGAAGACTCTTGTCGAGCAGCGCCTTGCCTCGCTTGCCTTGCCCGACGTAGCGACGACACCCTCGTCGTCGCAGGATGCCCCCATCGCGTCCGCCGCCGGTAGGGGGCGATCACCGAGCGCCCCGACACCCGCCCAGACCGTCGGTAGGGCGGGCGCGCACCCCGCATTGAGCCCGCTTCGCGGCTCGCTCCGCTCGGGTTATCAGGAAATTAGGATTATCAGGAAATCTTCCTCTGGGCGAGTTGCGCCATTTGCCGCCGTTTGCGACGGCAAGCCATGTTTCATTGGATAAAGTTTACATTCGGCATGGCCGACACCGACCATGACAGGCGCG
>JAFRBA010000206.1 GCA_017405115.1 Kiritimatiellia bacterium | reverse complement strand
CAGGCCATGAGAAGCCGCGCGGGGCGCAGGTCCAAGACGCCCTCGTCGAGGAGGATGTGTATCGTGCGGTCATGGGGGACGTCGAAGTCCTCGAGGATCTCCGGAACCTCCTGCGGGCGCACCGACGTGTCGCCGAAGCGGATTCCAGTGGCGGTCATGCGGACCGCGGGATGCTGCGCGTCGAGCTCTATGGTGGTCCTGCTCGTGGCGCAGCCGCAGCAGCCGACGAGCGCCATGTAGAGGGCGGTCCCCGCCACGATGCTCGTCAGCGGATTGCGCCGCCAGACGTGGAGGCCGACGGTAAGCGCGCCTGCGAGATACGGCCACGGCGTGCGCCAGGCGAGCCCGGCGAACGAATATACGATGAGGGCGGCGATGATGACGGGCGAGACGTACGCGCTCACGCGCTCCACCCACGGGGGCAGGGCCCGGTCGCGCCCGGCGAAGAGGAGGAACGGCAGCGCCCGCAGGGCGTACGTTACGGCGAACACGACAAGCACCACGCCGATCATGTAGACGGCATCATTTCTCATGCGACACGAACCCCCTGATCTGGTCGGTGAAGATTACGAGAAAGAGCGCGGCCATCGCGAACTCCATGCCGTTCGTGTGGCGCCGTATCGTCTCGGGGTCGACCGCCATCCCGAGAAGAACGACGGAAAGCGCGCCGGCGACGACGCCGAAGACCCAGTAGGAGATGTCGAGAAGCGTGAGGACCGTGCAGTAGCGGAAGTCCTCCGCCTCGCTCTCCGGGCGATGCGCCGCCTCGAGCGCGAAGTTCTCGTCCGCCAGCCCGAGTACGAGGAGGAACTTCACGAGGCGCGGCGCGTTCCGCCAGCGGCGGAGCATCGCGAAGCCGTAGAACGCGTAGCGGAAGTTGACGACGAGGGTCAGCAGGGCGACGGCGCCGAGCGACGCGCGGGCGGCGATCTCGGGCACGGCCGCGAACGCCATCGTGCCGGAGACCCACAGCGCGGCGGACACGCCGCCCCAGAGCGGCGCCCATGCGACGTTCCCCTTCGCCGCGAGCAGCACTCCGGCGCAGAAGCCCATCGTCGTGTAGCCCATCAGCACCGGCAGCGAGTCCACGAACGCCCGCCGGAAAACCGGTCTTCCGTCTGCCGTCATGGATGACGTCACGCCCTCCTTGCCAGAAGCAGCCTCTCGACGCGCGCGGCGTCCTCGGGCGTGTCGACGCCAACGCCCTCGTCCTCGGTGCGGACGACCGCTATCTTCGCCCCCATCCAGAGGGCGCGGAGCTGCTCGAGCTTCTCGG
Source organism: Kiritimatiellia bacterium (assembly GCA_017405115.1). The sequence goes on along the minus strand of JAFRBA010000206.1, from coordinate 18,790 downwards.
TCTTCTCCAGTTCGCACGGGGGCTCGGCGATGTACCGCTTGAGGAACCCGCCGCGGTAGGCGTATATGCCGAGGTGGCGGACGAACAGCCCAGACGAAAGGTCCGGCTCCCTGTCGCGGTCGCACGGAATCGGCGAGCGCGAGAAGTAGAGCGCGCCGTCGTCGCGGTCGAGGACGACCTTAACGACCGTCTTCGCCGCCAAGTCGGACGCCGAGCGGATCGGAGTGACGGCGGTCGCCATGTCCCACCTGGCGTCGTCCCGGAGCCTGGCTACGAGGGCGTCGACAAGCGCGGGGTCGATGAGCGGCTCGTCGCCCTGTACGTTCACCAGCAAGTCGTCGTCGTCGAAGTCCCGCCCGAGGAACGTCCGCGCCGCGCATGCGATCCTGTCCGTGCCGCTCGGAAGTTCCGACGGCGTCATGACGGCCTTGCCGCCGCAGCTCCTCACGGCCTTCGCGATGCGCTCGTCGTCGGTGGCCACCAGAACCTCGTCCGGCGACTTCGCGCGGCCCACCGCCTCGACGACCCATGCGACGAGGGGCTTGCCCGCCAGCACCGCCAGCGGCTTGCCTGGGAACCTGCTAGACCCGAACCTGCTCGGGATCAGTGCGTACGTCTTCACTCTCCACCACCCTCACTTTCTCGAAGAACAGGCGCCTGAGCACGGAGAGCCGACGCTCCTGGCGCTCGAGCGCCCACATGACGAAGCTCCACTTCCTGCCGAACTCGTAGACGGGCGGCATGTCCGGCGCGAACGACTCGAAGCTGTCGCGCATGACGGCGAGCTGCCAGCACATGGCATGCGTCCGGAACTCGAAGCCCCCGAAGAAGCGCTCGGCGAGGGCCGCCATCTCCACGTTCGGGTGCTTGCGCTGGTATGCCTTCAGCGCGTGCGCGAAGTGCCCCATGTAGAAGTTGCCGATGCCGTCGAGGTTCTCGTCGGTGTAGTCGAGGCAGGGCCAGCCGAAGCTGCCGCGGATCGAGCAGGTGGACACGCGCTTGGGCGACACCCGCTCGCGCATGATGTCGTACTCGAACTCGTAGATCTCCTTGCCCACGCCGTAGAGCGGCGACTGGGTCTCCGGGTCGAACTTCTTCATCGCCATGTTCTGCGCGGCGGCGTCGCCCATCAGGGTCGCGAGCCCCAGGACCACCTCGACCTCCTCGACCGACGCGTCGTCGGCGCTGCGGAAGTAGCTGGCCGGTATGGAATCCATCGACTCGCCCTCGCAGCGGCGCCGGATGTAGTAGTCCAGCGGGCGCATCCCCGAGCCAGGGCGGCGGCGGAGCATGAGGTAGAAGTCGCTGAGCGCTATGCCGAGCGAGCGCAGCGCCCCGATGCGGGAGAGGACGTATGCCGCGTAGCCGCGCGCGGAGCGCGACAGCCTCTTCTCTACGAGGCTCGTCTCGATGGGATTCCTGTTTGTCTTGAAGACGACCTCGCGCGTCGCGCCAGCGCCCACGGACACGGACTCGTCGCCGTTCCGGAGCTCGTAGACGTTGACGTACTCGATTATCTCGTCCTTGGACATCAGCCCGCGGAGGTTCGAAAGCAGCACCTCCGTCCTGGCGTCGGCGCCGGGATGGAGCGTCTGGCGTCCGTTGACGAACGTCGCCCCCGGGATCGCGCTCCTGCGGTCGCCGAACGTCGGCACGGGGTTCTCGCCGGAGTGCGCGTAGACCTCGCCGGTGAGGTGCAGGTACAGCGACTCGATGAAGGCCGGCGAGTCGGGGTCCGCCAGCTCGGGGCGCGTCAGCAGCGACTCGAAGAGGGCGACTATCTCGCACGCCCTCTGTATGACGCCCAGCTGGCCGATGCGGCCGAGGGTTATCGCCTCCATGAGCTTCTCGACCTCGGGGATGAGCTTCTCGACGCCAACGCCCCTGCGCAGCCCGAAGAACTCTATCTCGTGGTGGCCGCGGTACCGCTGCATCCGGGAGAACGAGCATTCGTTCCCCTCGTAGACGCTCACGAGCTCGCGCATGCACCTGACGAACCGCTCGGGGTCGGTCTCGGAGAACTGCGCCACCCGGCGGAACTCAGCGAAGGAGAGGAAGTGGACGCCGCGCGTGGAGTGGTAGTAGAGGAAGTCGGACGATATCCGCTTGCGGGAGCCGGCCAGCACCGTGCGCATCTCCGACTCGGTCCACGCAAGCGGCTTTATGCGCCACTCCTGGCCGAGGCGATGGTAGTGGTCGAGCGTGGCGTCGATCCTCTCCGTCATCACGACGTCGGCCATCGTAAGCCCCGCGCCGCCGACGAGCCAGCCGTCGCTCCTTACGAGCACCTCCGTCGGCACGTCCCTCTGCGAGACCTCCAGCCTGTCCCCAACGATGTTCGCGCAGAGGACCGCGTGCATCATCACCTCGCCCCTCTTGTTGCGGGAGAGGCTCGAGAGGCGCCAGAACCTGCCGTCGAGGAGCGGAATCGCGGCGACGGCGTGGTTGCCCGTCGTCACGGTCATCACGCGGCCCGCGGCGCGGCGGCGAAGGGCCGCCTTCTCCACGACAAGCACGCTCGGATGGTCGCCGAGATGGCCGCCCACGCCCTTCTCCACGATGTACGTGTCGGGGCCGACGTCGTACGCAGTGAACGCGCGCTCGCGCCCCATGGACGTGACCGTGACGACGCCGTGGCGCTTCGCGCCGGCGGTCTTTACGCGCCGGAGGAACTGTCGGAACACGCTCATCGGTCGCAGTCGTGGTGGCCGCACGAGCAGCCGCCGTCATGGTCGGACTCGCCATGCTGGTGCGCCTTCATCCGGACGGCTATCAGGTCCTCCGCCAGGGCACCGACGGCGTCAAGCCCCGCGTGGTCAGCCGCGTCGAGCAGGTTCTCGAGCGCCGGCAGCACGTGGGCCGAGAAATGGGGCTGCCCGACGGACGCGAGGCGCCCGTATGCGCCAAGGCACTGCACAAGGCGCTGGACGGCGGCGAACGGCAGCACATCGACGATTTCGGGCCTGCCGGACTTCTTCGCGTAAAGCGCCACCAGCGCGCGCCGCTCCCCTTCCGTGAACTTGACGTATGGGTCGTACACGAGGGACGCGAGGTCATATGCGGCCGGGCCGATGCGCATGCCCTGATAGTCGATGAAGGTCAGCTTGTCGTCCTTCCACAGCACGTTCGTGGACTGGAAGTCGCGGTGCACAAGCGCCGGCGGCTCGCGCATGAGCCGCTCGGCCACGCCCTCGAGCTCCCTTGCCGTGGCCTCGGGCATCTCCCGGTGGAAGTTGGCCCCGAGGCAATACTTGGCGAACAGCCCGCGCTCCCACTCCCACGTCTCGTCGTCGAACGGAGGCAGCAGGTCGGGCAGGTCCAGTTCCGAGCCCAGCGCGTTGAAGCGCACAAGCTCCTCCACCACGCGGACGTAGTCCTCGAGGGACATGTGGCGCTCCTTGCCGGCGTCCGACAGAAGCATAGCCTTCATGGACGGGACGTCGGCGACCACCTCTGGCACTGGGACGCCCTTGCTCTTCAGCCAGCGCGAGTGGCCGGGGTACTTGCCGTTCTCGTCCCGGTTCCCGTCGTCGTACAGTATCGCGATGCCCTTGTCGCAGCCGAAGAACACGCGCTCGCTGCCGCGCGCGCCGAGGAATCGAATGTCCTTTGCGCCGAGCTCCCTCAGCTGGGGAATGTCCGCGAACGCGTTGTCGTCGCCGTCGCTGTTGAGCGCGATGTAGCGTTGCACGGTCCCGGCGTCCTCCCAGAGCAGGTCGTCGGACTGCACGACCCGCACGAACTTGCCGTCCATCGCCGCCCGCTCGTACGCCGCCACTATCGACGAGAATCCATCGGGCTTGACATAGGACAGGATCTCGGGCTTCAGCACGGCGAACCCGCAGTAGGTGAAGGTGCCGTCCGCTCCGGCGTCGTCGCTCCTCCAGTTCGTGACAAACCTGCTGAGCGGCTCCACCTCGACGGTCCGCGGGCCCGACTCGGTCACGAGCGCGCAGCCTATGACGTCCGGCGAGGCGTCCGTCTCGAAGGCCGCCGCGACGTCGGGCACGTTCTCCATCACGATGTCCGAGCTGACGAGGTAGAACGGCTCGTTCCCTATCCAGTCGCGCACCGGGTTCAGCGCCCCGCCGTTGCCGAGGATCTCCGGCTCGTGGCTTATCTTTATGCGCACCTTCTCGCCCGCCGCCTGCGCCGCGCGGCGCCACGCGTCGGTCCACGCGCGTATCTGCTCGGCGAGGTGGTGCGAGTTCACGACAATGTCGTCCACCCCGCGCTCGCGCAGCAGGGAGATGATGCGCCCGAGCATCGGCTCGCCCCAGACCGGCAGGAGGGGCTTGGGCGTCGCACAGGTGAATGGGCGAAGACGGGTTCCGTGGCCCGCCGCCAGCACGACTGCTTTGTGCACTCTCATCTGTAGACGCTCCGCTGGCGCTGCGCGCGGATGCGCGGCTCTTCGAGAAGAAGCGAATACCACTGGTCGCCGAGGCCGGAATTGGAGAAGTGCGCCACGCGGTTGTTCATGAGCAGCTCGTGGTTCTGCTTCAGCGTCGCGTTGTCGCTCTTCTTCAGGGCCTCGGTGAGCGTCTTGAACGCGCCGTCCGCGTCGCCCCTGCGCACCTGTATCCAGCTCATCGCGGCGGCAAGCATCACGTTGCCGTTGTAGCGCGTACGGGCGACCGCCTTTCGGTAAACCTTCGCTATCTCTTCCGTCGGCGAGTCGGTCATGTACATGCGCGACATCTTGATCGCCGACATCATCGGGTCGATGCAGATCGCCTTGGGCATCAGCGCGTCGACCGTCTTGAAGTCCTTGATCATCCAGCACAGCTGGAGGCGCGCGGTCGCTATCTGGCGGCCCATCATCGGCACCCACGGCCTGAAGCGCTCGAGGGAGGACGTCTGCTCCAGGGCCCTCTTCACGAACACGCGGGTGTCCGCCTCGATCTCGCGCTGGGCTGCCTGCACAGACCCTGGCGGGCGGATCTGCCATCTCTGCATCTTCTGCTGGAGCTGCTTCTGCCCGTCGGCAAGGACCGCCTGGACCTTCTCCATCTCGCGCTTTACGCGCTTTTGTATCAGGTAGCCGACAATTCCCTGGAACACGCCGAAGCCAAGCACGCCGGCGAACACGCTCCAGCCAATTCCCCAGTCGCCCGCGACATACGCCGCGGCGAACGCCCCGCCTCCCGCGGCAATCGCCAATGCCAAAGTAATCATGTGGGGAATTATACCATTTCTACCGCCCCGGTTCAATCGCAGCGTGTCCTGGAATATCCCCACCTTAGGAAAACGCTGTCGAGGCAAGAGCGCTACGCGCGGCCACGAACATCTTTAATCCTCCTAGGCTCTTCATTTGCTTCATCAAGAGCAGAACGGTCTTGAACGCAGGCAATGCCCCCTCTGCCTCGAATCATCCTCAAAGAGGCAGAACGGCCTTGATTCGGGGAATGGGGAACGGGGAATGGGGGTGCGCGCAAGGACAACAGCGTTCTGCTCTTGGGTAGTCGGACGCAAGCACACTAGGTGTCACGGCTCAAGACCGTTCCGCTCTTGGAAGGTGACACTCGAGGCAGGTGCAGTGGTAAAGAGTTCGTGTCTCGCGAAGGCGAGCTTTCGTGTCTGGCGTGCGCGTCAGGCCCGACGGGCCGAAGTGGGCCGGGCGACGCGCTTCGAGATCGCTCGAAGATGCGCGACGGCCGGCTCACTCCGCGTCGGCGCATGCCGACTGACGCGCGCGCCAGCGTTCGTGGTCGCGCGCCAGCGCCAGACATCGAGTGGCAGGCTAACATCTGCGGCTGAAAGACGCGAAGCTCAAGGCGCCGCGTTAGCAGCGCCCCATGAGCGAATTGCGGGCGGCGCCGTTCAGTCGCAGCGCACCCTGGCGAGGCGGGCGGCCCAGCCGCCGCCAGGCGCCAGGCTGACGCGAATCTTCTCGCCCGCGCGCACGCGGACGGACTGCCGGCGCCAGTCGGTTCCGTTGCGATCGGCGTTGACGCCGTCCGCGAATGCATCGGCCTGCCATTCGCCACAGCCGAGGAAGTCCGTCGGGATGTCGAGCTCGCGCGCAGTCCAGTCCGTCATCGCCCCGACGTACCATGTCTCGCCGGAACGCCTCGCCACCACCGCCCATTCGCCTATCCGGCCGTCGAGTCCGCGCGTCTCGTCCCACACGGTCGGCACGGAGCGCATGAAGTCGAAGCACTCGCGGTTCTCCATGTAGAGGGTCGGCGAGTCGCAAAGCATCTGCAGTGGAGACTCGTACATGACGTACATGGCCAGCTGCCTCGCGCGGGTGCCGTCGGACCCCGGCTCGGTTTCGCTGAAGCGGTAGAGCCCCTTCGCGAAGTTGCGCATCGCCCCCGGCGTGTAGTCCATCGGCCCTGCCGGCATCCGGCAGAACAGGCAGGTGAGGTCGTTCCTCGGGAAGTCGCACTTCGCCATGTAGTCGCCGCCCTCCCACTTGGTGTTCTCCAGACCGTGCACGCCCTCGTAGGTGAGCACGTTCGGATAGGCCCGGCTCAGGCCCGACGGCTTCGAGACGCCGTGGTAGTCGATCACAATGTGGTGCCTTGCCGCGATGCGCGCGGTCTCCTCGAGAAATGCGGTGAGGTAGCGGTCGTTGCGGCTTATTCCGTCGATCTTCGCGCCCCTGACGCCGATCCGCTCGTACGCCGCGAATGTCTCCTCCTGCCGGCCGATGAGCGCCGCCCATGGAGTCCAGAGCACGAGCGAGACGCCGCGTTCGCGCGCCCTCGCCGCGACGGCGAACACGTCTATCTCCGGCTTGTGGTTGAGCACGTTGTAGTCGGCGCTCCACCCGCCGTCGACGATCACGTAGGGTATGCCGTTGTCTGCGGCGAAGTCGACATAGTATAGGTAGGTCGCAGTGTTGACTCCGGCGCGGAATCCGACCCGCGTCAGGTTGCGGGCGTGCCACCAGTCCCACTGCACGAGCCCAGGGCGTATCCACGACACGTCGTCGAGCTGACACTGCTGCGCGAGCGCATACGGCGCGTCTCCCTCGCAGAGCTTCGCGCAGGACGCGGCGATCGCGAAGAGCCGCCACGGGTACGTGCGGCGGCCCGTCGTCCGCGCGATGTAGTCGTGGCGCGTCATGTTGTCGTGTTGGTACGTTCCCGTGCACAGCTCCTCGACCGGCTCGCGCGCGAACTCAGAGCGGAAGCGCCCGCCCTTCCCGCTGCCGCGCAGCATCCAGCCCGGGTAGTCTCGCTGGTCGGACTCCGTCACGCACACGCACGATCCGTCGCCGTACTCCGCGACGAGCGGGAGGGCGATGAACCAGTTCGTGGAGGCGCCGGCCGCGTCGGCGGAGAGGTTGGTGTAGACCGGCTCCCACCCGGTTATGTAGCCGCGCTGTCCGCCCTTTACGTTTATGTCGGGATAGCCGATCCACAGGGACGTGCCGAGCTCCGGGAACGACACGTCGGCGGTCTCGCCGTCGACCAGCACCTCGCCGTCGGCGAGGTCCGTCGAGAAGCGGTAGGCGACGCCGTCGTCGCGGGCGACGAGCTCCACGGAGAAGCCTTCGCCGAGCGCAACGCGGCAGCCGTTCGCCGCGAGCGAGACGGACGACTTCTTGTATATCGGGGTGCGCTCCTCGCCGGAGAGGGCGAACCTTTCGCTCGACACGACGCGCGCCGGGAACTTCCTGCCGCGCACCGACAGCGCCACGCCCTCGGCGTCGAGGCGCCGCGTTCCGTCGCGCCAGACGGAGCACTTGAGAGAGTCGCCGCCCTCAAGGCGTATCTCGTTGCGTCCGTCCGGCGACGCGACGCGGATTTCGCCGGCGCAGGCCTGGAGTACGCAGGCCGCCGCGAAGAATACAGCTGTAGTTTTCATGCGTGAGATTATACACTACCGCCCCGCCCGAAATCAACCGCGCGTCGGCGAAGCTACCTGAATATCAGCATGGCGCCGTTCCTCGCCGGCGCGCGTAGAACGAGTTTCGTCCCGCCTCCCGACACGACCAGGAACTCGTGGCCCGGATAACGACCAGTGCTGACGTCGGCGAACACGGCGTATGCCTTCAGCCGCTCCAGGGCCGCGACGTTCGGCGTCGAAAGCAGCACAAGCTCCTGCTCCTCGCAGGGATGCGCCTTCATCCAGGCCTTGGCCGACAGCGACAGCCTCGTTGCGCCGTAGTCGGCGTTCCCCTCCGGCTTGGCGACGAACTCGAGATTGCCGACCTGCAGCGGACAGGCGTTGTAGCCGGCCTCGGGAACCGAGAACGCAAGGGTCGAGGCGAGCTGTTCGTGGATCAAGAGAGGCCCCTGTGCGACAATCGACGTGTTGGTGCCTTCGATGTCCAGCCGCGCGTTGCACTTCATGTCGTGGAACCAGCCGAGCTCGACATTCCCGGAAATCGCCGCCGTGCCGTTGTCGAATCGGACCTGCGTGTTGTCGGACGCCACCGTGCCCGCTCCCCACAGGTGGTTCGTCCCGCCGACGAGAAGGTTGCCGGCGATAATCCTGCCGCCGTCGAGGACTTCGCACACGGCGTTCTCGCCGCGCACGTACAGATTATACGTATTCATGTCGAACAGAGACCCGGCGCCAGCCACCATGATGCGTCCGTTACCGCAGTTGGCCGTGTGGTTCTGCATCCTGAGCTCCTGCGAAATCGTGTGGTATTCGCTCCCGGAGAGGACAAAGAACCGGCTGGAGTTCATGAAGTACTTTATGTTGGCCGTGAACGAGGTCCTGTCCTCGAGAACAAGCGTTCCACACACCTTTGAGCTTGCGCCAAACGAAGAGCCTCCAAGGGCAAAGCCAGACGCGGAATATGCCGTCGGGGGGATGGAAACCGTTCCGTTCCGCAACAGCATCGTCGAACCGCACCAGTTCGTGTTTGCGCCCCCTTCCTCCGTGCCCGACAGGCACAAGGTGAGAACTGTGCCGCTGCGGACATCGTTCATCGTCAGCGAGTGACCGCCGAGGTCAAGGGTGATCGGGCTGTGCGAAGCCGTGCCGTACTGTGCGAAGTAGGCGACCTGGGCGTCGTTGGTGAATGAAACCGTATAGTGAGTGCGGGAACTCGCCTTCCACTTCACGTGGTCTTCGTTGTGGGGAAACGTCCCGGCGGGATTGTCACCGATCTTCCAGCGAGAGACGTCCTCGAAGTTCCCGTCCACAGCCTCGAACCAGGACAACTCGTCAGCAAGCGGGTCGCCGGCAAACTCTATCGTATGTTCGACATCATATCCGCCATCGTTCACGGCCCGCACCCTTGCCCAGTAGCGTTTGTGCTGTACGAACGAGCCGTCCAGCCCGTATGAAAGCTCGCAAGGAGTCGCCGCCGACACGGGCGAAAGCCCTGCGAGGAAGTTCGTCGTCGAAGAGCCAGTGAAGCCGGGGTTGTCCGCAAACTCGCAGTTGATCGCCTGAATGGTCGAGGCTCCGCTGCCGTAGTCCTGAAGATTCAGCACGATCGTCTTTTCGCCAGTCCTCGTGCCCTGCCGGGCGGAGAGCGTGAACACGGGGCTGTGGTTCACCGCCGGAGACGTCAGGAGGAGCCGAGTGCCGTCCTGCGAAACGGTCAGCGTCGGCCCGTTTCCGGCGGCGACGACGTCAGCCGGGTAGTCGGACCACACGACATAGCCCGCAAGAGTCTCGAGAGCAGCCGCGTTGGCCGTTTCGAGCTCAAGGAGCGTGATTGTCTCCTCGGAATGCGCCTGCGCCCAAGCGTAGCAGTTGATTTCGACATGCGTCGGGCCGAAGTCGATCGCCCCGGACGGGCGGGCGACGAAGGACAGCGTGCCTGCGCTGATCGGCGCTCGCGCCGTGCCGCCCGCATCGGAAAAGCCGTCCTCCGGCACCGTTATGCGCATCCCGGAGTCGGTGTTCTCGTAGACCTCTAGCGCGGCAGCCATCACGATTGATCTCGCTCCCTCGATTACGAGAGTCGCGCTGCGCCCCATCGGTTCGTCGCACCTAATCGTGCCTGTGCCGCCTTCCGTCGGGTTGGTGTTGTCCGTTCCGACGCGCAGCGTGCCGTTCGCCGTAAGCGTCGAGCTGCTGACGCTGGCAACGGCGTTCGTCGAACGGAAGCTGCCGCCCACATTGACGTCCTTGAACGTCGCAGTCGCCCCGTCGCGGAGGTAGAGTCCGCCGTCCCAGCTGCCGATTATGACGTTGTAGCTGCCAGAGTCCACGCGCGACGTCGCACCAGTTACAATCAGGCATGGATAGCGAGTGTTCAAAATCTGATGGTATAGCCCCGGCTCGATGCGCGTGTCAATTGTGTTGACAGTCCACACCGAACCGTCCCTGATGATTATGCGACCCGATGAGCTCCATGAGTTCACGTACCCATCCACTTCAACGTTAGAGAAGTCTATTACGGCGATTCCGCCATTGCCCTGGCCCATGTTCCCCAGCGTCATGCCGCCAGCGCTAAACGTTCCGTTGCTGATGACGACAGCCCTTGTGTAGTCAGCCTGCCCGGGCGAACTCGGGGCAGAGCCATTGTTGGGCCACAACCGATTGTTTCCACCGCCCAACAGCGTCATGGAATGTCCGCCGAGGTCGATCGTTGTAACGCCGCTTGAGTTCTGCGGCTTCAACTGCATCACGGAGACGTCGTCGGTCAGCGTCACGCAATACGTCCTCCTTGCCGAAGAAGTGGCGCCCCTCGTCAAGCATGAGCCCTCGCCAGCGGAACGCAGGCCAGTCGGTCACCGTTCCGCACGGAAGCGCCTTTGCCTTGCCGCCAAGCTGCCTCAGCGTCTTCATGGCGTAGAACGCGCCTGCGTCGTCCGCGCTCGCCACGGCGATTCCGTCCGGCGCGATGTCGAGCCTGTACCCCTCGGCGGGCAGCGCGGCGTCGCGGACGAACCGGACGTCCTTCTCGGAAAGCGCGCACGTCCCGTCGCGCCACGTCTGCTCGCGCGGCGCCGGCACCAGGGCGGCGACGGCCGCAAGCGTTGCCAATGCGTTCATTCCACTCCCCCCACTTTGCGCGCGCGCCCTTCTACCATTCCCTGAACGCGAGCTTTCCGAACGCGCCGGGGTCCTTGTTCCAGTTGTTGAAGCGGGTGAAGAGCCTGTCCAGCTCGAAGCCGCCCTTCGGACGGTCCTTCTTGTCCATCTTGGCGATCGGCCCGAACCTCATGCGCGAGACGTTGCCGATCCAGAACCTGTCGCCCGCAGCCGTAGTCGGGATCTGCACGCCCGGGAAGTCCTTCACCGCCTCGAACGGCACGTAGACCTCCGCGCTCCAGAAGTCGGGCCCGGAGTGCACGGCAGACTGCACGCCATCCGCGTTCCAGCGCGAGCGGCCGTCGCGCCATCCGCGGGACGCGCCGGAGAGGTCCACCGAGTACTGGTAGAAGTTGCCTTCGGCGGCGCCGGACGGGTCGAAGAAGAACTCAAGCGTCTCGTTGTTGGTTAGCGGAGGCGCCGTGCGCCTGACGCTGGCCATGTCGGGCTCGTGGCACTTGACGCCGAACGTCACGCCGCCGCCCGCCGTCCACACGACGCGGATCTCCGTCTTGACCAACGGCTCCTTGAGGGTGCGGTCGCGCCCCTCCACGAAGAACGCGGGCTTCGCCTTCGCCCAGCATTCGTCGTCGAGTACGCCGTCGACCTTCGGCTGGGTGAACGCCTTCATCATCTCGAGCGGGGTGAACGCGTTCCCGGAGGCGTATTCCTCGCTCTCCTTGAAGAACTGCCTGAACGGTGCGAGGTAGAACTCGACGCGGGCGAGCGCCGTCGCGTCGCCGGCGACCTTCCTGCGCGAGGTCTCTGCCAGCTCCTGCATCCTGAGCACCTCGGCGCGCGGGAAGCTCGTGCCGAAGACGTTCTTGTTCGAGCAGAGCGGGACCTTCCACTTGCGCATCCACCCCGCCTCCTGCATCCGCATGAGCTCGCGCATCTCGGCCGCCGCCGCGCCGAACATGCGCCTGGCGAAGCCGTCGTAGACGGCCTCCGGGTCGATGGCGGGGTTCCAAAGCGCGCGGAGCCAGTAGTACGTCGACATCTCGCGCCCGCCGCCCTCGGAGTAGCTGTCGATGTACGTGCCGTCCACGAAGTCGCGCATGCCGCGGTAGTGGTCGGCTATGGCGTGGCCGAAGAGGATCGGCGCCGACGTGAACTGCTGTGGGTAGCAGAGGTAGTGCCAGTTGATCACCTTGGAGCCTGTGGCGCCGGCCCACGTCCTTATCTTCGCCTCCTCCGCTGCGCGGACGTCGGGGTCCTTCAGCATCGCCATTCCGGGATGCGTCACCAGCCACGCCTTGACGTTGCCGTTCGTGAACCTGAGCCCGTCCGGAAGCGCGCACGTGTTGTGGTACGGCAGGATGGATATCGTGTAGCCCGGCCAGCGCGTCTTCGCCATGTCGGAGAGCTTCGTCGCGAAATGGCCCCAGATCACGGGCGAATACGTGCCCGAGTCGCCGGCGTTCATGTCGCGTAGGCGGAGGCAGTCGGGGCAGACGCACGAAAGGCCGGAGTCCCACTGGCTCACCGTTATCGTCTTCAGCTGCGTCGAGACGATGCCGCCGGCGTTGCGCCCGCCGGCGATCTGCTCGTCTATGCGCTCGGCGTACGTCTCGAGCGTCCGCGGCGATCCGTAGCACAGCATCGGCGAGACGGCGCGCTGGCCGTTCGACTTCAGCTCGAATATCTCGGGGCGCGTGACGCTGTAGTTGAAGTTCGTGTCGCAGTACCACTTGTGCGGCGCGTGCACCGAGTGGCCTACGCGGCATTCGTCGCCGAGCTTCCACGGCGCCATCCAGGCGGTGTACCAGCGGAGGTTGAACGGATGCATCAGACGCATCCTGTACACGGGGCGGTCGGAATAGTCGAGAGGCGGCACCGCGATCTTCGACGTCTTCACGACGGCGCGACCGCCCTTTTTCGGGTCGTAGTAGACGCGAACCCCGAGCACGCGCTCCGCAAAGTCGTACGCCGCGTAGTCGCCATGCCCCGAAAGCTCGACGCCCCTTGGCGACGTCTTTACGGTGAACGAGCCGTCGCCGTCTGCCGGCGGCTTGGCGATGCGCACCGCGGGCCCTTCGGCCGCCTCGACGACCGCGGGTTTCACGCCGGTCATCTCGAACACTACGGTGCGCAGGAAGTCGGCGGCGACCTTCGACTTGAGGTCCGTCCTGTCCGCGACTATCGGCATCAGCGCCTTGCCGTCCGCGACCCACGTCAGCGGGGCGCCTTCGGCCTCGCGTATCTCCGCGAGCGGAGTGAGATCGGGCGCACGCAGCCCTGCAGCCGCCAAAACCGCCCCCGTTGCAAACATGATTGTATGAGTCATGGCGACATTATACCATAATATCGGGCAGGGGCCCGCTTCTTGCGTGCGTCTACCGGCCGAGCATGCGGCCGATGCGCCCGACCGCGACGCGGATCTTCTCCATGCTCGTCGCGTACGACATGCGCACGAAGCCGGCGCCTGACGCCCCGAAGGCGGAGCCTGGCACGCAGGCGACCTGGTGCTCCTTCAGGAGGCGCAGGGCGAAGTCCTCGTCGGAGAGGCCTGTGGACGAGACGTCGGAGAACACGTAGAACGCGCCCTTCGGCATCATGGTGCGCAGGCCTATGGCGTTCAGCGCCGGCACCAGGTAGTCGCGGCGACGGCGGTACTCCCTGCGCATGCGCGCGACGTCCTTGTCGCCGCGGTTCATCGCCTCCACGCCGGCCGCCTGCGAAAGCGTCGGCGCGGACATGATGCCGTACTGGTGGATCTTCATCATCGCGTCTATCACGTCCGAAGGCCCGCATGCGTAGCCGAGGCGGTAGCCCGTCATGGCCCACGACTTGGAGAACCCGTTCAGCAGGATCACCCGGTCGCGGAACTCGGGAAAGGACGCGAACGACGGAAAAGGCTCCTCGTCGGCGTAGTTCAGCTCAGAGTAGACCTCGTCGGCAAGGACAATCAGGTCGTGCCGCTCGGCGAAGCCGAGTATCCCCCGCATGTCGTCCGCCGAAAGCGTCGCGCCCGTCGGATTGCAGGGGAAGTTCAGCAGGAGCGCCTTCGTCTTCGGCGTCACCCTGCGCTCGAGCGCGTCGACCGTGAGGCGGAATTCGTCCTCGACGCGGGTCTCGACGCAGACCGGCACGGCGTGTGCGAGGCGCACCGTGGGCGCGTAGGATACGAAGCACGGCTCGTGGTAGAGCACCTCGTCGCCGGGCGAGCAGAGGGCGCGCACCGCGAGGTCTATCGCCTCGGACACTCCCACGGTGGCGAGTATCTCGCACCGCGGGTCGAACCGCGCGCCGAAGCGCCGCTCGAGGTAGTCCGCGACGGCCTGGCGGAGGGCGGGCGTGCCGAGGTTGGAGGTATAGTGCGTTCCGCCGTTCTCGAGGCAGGTCACCGCCGCGCGCGATATGTGCCAGGGGGTGTCGAAGTCAGGCTCGCCTACGCCAAGGGACACGACGTCCTTGGACTGGGCGACGATGTCGAAGAAGCGGCGGATGCCGCTCTTCGGCAGGTCGGCCACGTGCTGCGCGACTCTGGCCCTTCCCGGCACTTCCGCCTCAGTTCCCGTTCACGAGGCCCAGGGTCTCCTTGCGGATGGCGTTGAAGTTGCACGAGCCGTCGTTTGCGGCCTTTACGTCGTAGCGTGCCGCGGCCTTCGCGAACGCGTCCGCCGCGATTGCGCCGGACTCCCTCATGATGCGGACCTTCTCGGCGGTGGCTATGCCGTTCCTGAGCTCGAGGAAGCGCCAGCTCGGATCCCCGCCCGGATAGCAGAGGAACGTGTCGCCGGCGCGCCAGTTCCCGTACGACGCGTCCTCCGCGGGATCCTGCGGCCAGCTGTTCCACGCCCAGCGCAGAAATCCGTCGAGACCGAGGAACGCGGGCACCGCCCCGCACCAGAACGCCTCGCCGGCGCCGGAGTCCATGAACGTGTTGGGGCGGCGAGGCCCGCAGCAGACGTAGTGGGTGGTCACGAGGCCCTTCTTCGCCCGCTCCGCAGCCTCCGCGAGGAAGTCCGGGGTCATGTACTTCGCGTAGAGGACCTGCGAGTAGACGTCGATGGTGACGCCCTTGAAGTCGCTCGGCTTGCGGTTGCCGGCCATCGAGATGCGCATGCCAGGAGCATGGCGCTGCACGAACGCCGCGACCTTGGCGACGTCCTCCGGCTTGCGCTCGTCCATCGCCATGAGCGTGTGCTCGAACCAGCCCTTCGCCTTTACGTGCGCGACGAAGCGGTCGAACTTCTCGCCCCAGAGCTTCTCGAGCTCGCCCTCTTCGATGGTCTTGCCGAGAGTCCAGGGACACAGCGAGTAGCACGAGATGTCGGGCCCCAGCCCGCAGTCGCGGCAGAACGACACGTACTCGTCGAAGAGCCTGTAGTCGGGGTCGTCGATCATCGAATGGTACGCGTCGGCGCACTGGTGGTCCCAGGGCTGGTCGATGATTGGCACCGTGATGGTCTTCTGCCCCGCAGTGGCGAGGAGCTCGTAGACGGGGCGCATCGCCGCGTAGTGCTTCTTCGAGAACGGCTTGGCGCCCGCGACGCGGGCGGTGGCCCATGGATGCTGCCAGAGGTCGAGGTAGTACTTCCACTCCTTCGGCGGCGGCAGCACGCGGTCGACGACGCGTATCCGCATCATGCCGCATTCGTACACGCCAGGCTTGGCGTCGGCGGGGACGCTTACCTCCACAACGCGCGGGCCGTCGTCGTCGTCGCCCCACTTCACGCGGTCGTAGACCTCGCTCCTCTGGAGGCTGCCGGGCTCCGGGGCGTACTTCACAAGTTTCATGACGCCGTACCGAACGCCGATCCCCGCCGGCGCCGGGGCCAGTTCCGCGAAGTCGGGCACGAGGGCCGCGACGGTTTCGCCACGCCATGCGCTTACTTCGAACGTGCGCGCCGAAGCGCCGACTGCAAGTGCGGCGACAACAGCCGCGATTGTGATCTTCGAGTTCATCTGTCCTCCTTTCTGGTTTCGTAATGTCACTTCACAAGTTCTTCGGCAAGGGCCTCGAGCTGGGCCTCGGAGCCAGCGTCGAGGGCACCGCGGATCGTCACCACGGGGTCGAGGAAGACGATGTCCTTCGACTTGGCGAACATCCCCTTCATGACCTTCGCCGCAGACGGCGCCCACGAGCCGTTCTCGACGAACCCGATCGAGCGCTTCTGGTAGTTGCGCTCGGTCAGGTGGTCGATGAAGTGGCGCATCCACGGAAACACGTCCATGTTGTACGTGGTCGTGGCCAGCACAAGTTTGCCGTAGCGGAAGGCATCCTCCACGGCCTCTGGCTGGTCGTCGCGCGCGAGGTCGCTCACGGCGACCTTCGGGCATCCCTTCGCGAGAAGCAGTTCCCTGAGCTTCATGACCGCGGCCTTGGTGTGGCCGTAGACCGAGGTGTAGGCGATGCAGACGCCGGGCGACTCCACGGCGTAGCTCGACCAGGTGTCGTACTGCTTCACCGCATGCGCTATCTCTTCCGCGGTGGAGAGCACGGGGCCGTGCAGAGGGCATATCGTGCGGATCTCCAGGCCGGCCGCCTTCTTGAGGAGCGCCTGCGCCTGCGGGCCGTACTTGCCAACGATGCCGATGTAGTAGCGGCGGGCCTCGCAGTCCCACCCCTCCGGGTCCTCGACGTCGTTCGCGCCGAACTTGCCGAACGCGTCGGCGGAGAAGAGAACCTTCTCGGCCGTGTCGTACGTTACGATCACCTCGGGCCAGTGCACCATCGGCGCTGCGACGAACGCGAAGGTGTGGCGGCCGGTGGAGAGCGTGTCACCCTCCTTCACGACGAGCCGCCTGTCGGCGTAGTCGGTGCCGAAGAAGTTCTTCATCATCGCGAAGGCCTGCGCGCTTGCGACGATCGTCGCGTCCGGGTAGGCGGCGGCGAAGGCCGCGATGTTCGCGGAGTGGTCCGGCTCCATGTGCTGCACGACCAGGTAGTCCACGGGAGCGTCCCCGATCTCCGCGCGGATGTTCGCGAGCCAGGCCTCGCCGAAGTTCTGGTCCACCGTGTCGAAGACGAGGGTCTTCCCGTCCTTCACGAGATATGAGTTGTACGCCATGCCGCGCGGCACTACGTACTGACCCTCGAACAGGTCAACCTCGTGGTCGTTCACGCCCACGTACCGTATGTCATCTCTGATCGTCATTTCTCCTCCTGTTGGTTTCCGCTATTATACCAAATCCGGCGCGCCTCGGCCCTGCTGCAGCTCCGACGCGAGCTTCCTGATGCGCCGGGACGTCCTCACCGCGCAGAACTGCTTGCCGCACATCGAGCAGTGGTCGTCGTCGTGCGACTCGTCCGCGAACGCGCGCGTCCTGAGCCACCGCTCCTTCGCGCGCTCCGGGTCGAGCGAGAGCTCGAACTGGCGGTCCCAGTCGAAGGCCGCGCGGGCGCGCGACATCTCGTCGTCTCGGTCGCGGGCCCCGGGCAGGTGGCGCGCGACGTCGCCCGCGTGCGCTGCGATCTTGTACGCCATGCAGCCCTGGCGGACTTCCTCGGCGTCGGGAAGTCCAAGGTGCTCCGCGGGCGTGACGTAGCAGAGGAGCGAGGCCCCGTACGTGGCGGCGGCGGTCGCGCCGATCGCGGATACGATGTGGTCGTAGCCGGGCGCGATGTCGGTCGTCACGGGGCCCAGCACGTAGAACGGGGCCTTCTTGCACACCTCCTGCTGCCGCTCCATGTTCATACGTATCTGGTCGAACGGAACGTGCCCGGGGCCCTCGACCATCACCTGCACGCCGCGCGCGCGGCAGCGATCGACCAGCTCTCCAAGGACGTCCAGCTCGCCGAACTGGGCCGCGTCCGAGGCGTCGGCGAGGCATCCGGGGCGGAGCCCGTCGCCGAGCGAAACCGTCACGTCGTGCTCCGCGAGGATGTCCATCACCTCGTCCCAATGCGTGTAGAGCGGGTTCTCCGCCTTGTTCTCCATCATCCACTCGGCCATGATCGCCCCGCCGCGGGACACGATCCCCATTATGCGCTTCATCGCGTGCGGGATGTGCCTGAGGAGGAGGCCCGCGTGGAGCGTCATGAAGTCGACGCCCTGCTCGGCCTGCCGGCGTATCACGCCTATGAGGAACTTCGGGTCCATCCGCGGCACGTCGCCGAGGAGCGATATCGTCTCGTAGATGGGCACGGTGCCGAGCGGCTTCGGGGACGCGTCGAGCATCCCCTGCCTGATGGCCGCCATCTCCTCCTCCGACGTGCCGACGGAGAGGTCCATCACGAAGTCCGCGCCGGCGTCGAGCGCCACGCGCAGCTTCTCAAGCTCGTCGCCCCTGCCGGAATGCGTGGCGCTGCGCCCGAGGTTGGCGTTGATCTTGGTGGTGAACATGCGCCCGACGCCTACGGCGCGGCAGTTGGCGTGGTGGACGTTTCGCGGCACCACGGCGGAACCGTCCGCCAGGGCGGCGCGCACGGTCTCCACGGGGACGTGCTCGTCCTCCGCCACCTGCTTCATCTCGTCAGTGACAAGGCCCCTGCGGGCCGACTCCAGCTGCGTCATCTCTTCTTCCCTTCTCCCTCCGCCGGCATTGTCCGGGTCAGGTCATGCGGGTCTGATCTCAGCCGCCGCGCACCGTGCGCGGCAACACCCCGTTGAGGTGGTATTTTACCATATATTCGCGCCGCGCGCTTGACTTGCCCTTGCGCAGGTTCGTGATCACTGCCTTTGTAGACATCTGGGCAGGTGCTTCCACATGACGGGGATTATGGTATAATACAACTTTCCCAATTGAGTAGGGTTATGCGCCCGTGCACACGCCCTGCCCTGCCATGACGGGATGTCCGCACCGACCACCCAGCCAATGCCATCCCATCGCGAGAACGAGAGAATGATACCATATGCTCCCAAACGACGCAAGGGGGCAAAAT
>JAFRBA010000019.1 GCA_017405115.1 Kiritimatiellia bacterium | reverse complement strand
GGTTACAATGTCGCGGACGCTGCGCTCATCACCAACGGGACTCTTGCTGTGCAGGGCGAGACTCCGGAACTTGCGGTCACGAACGCCGTGACGATCATCAACGGCTCTACGCTGCGGTTCGACCTGCAGACATCCGGCGCGTCGTATGCGAAGGCGCCGATCACCTCCAAGACGTTTAAGGTTGACGCGACGTCGTCGCTCGTGGTGGACGCAGAAGCATTCGCCGCCGCCGTCCGCGCGGCGAATCCGGCGTCCCGTACAGTGGTGGACCTTGTCCGCACGACAGATGGCGTTACGGTGCCGGCCGATGTCCTTGCGCGCGCGAACGCCGTGCTTCCGGAGAAGTGCTACTTGAAAGTCGTGGAGGACGGTAACGTCCTTCGCCTCACGGTTGCGCCCGATGCTGGACTAGTGATTTTCGTGCTGTGACAAAGCAATAGGAACCCCCAAAAATGACATCACTGATCGCATGCATGTTCGCCGCGGTTCTCGTCGGCGAGACGTCCCATCCAGTCCATTCTTTCTACGCCGAGGGGACTCCGGTGGAGGTGGAGTTCGCGATGTCGGGCATGAAGCCCGGCGAAAAGCGCACGCTCGACGTGAGCGTCACGGACGAGCGCGACCGCTCCGTGGGGGCGTTCAAGGACGACGTGGTGGCCGACGGTGAAGGTAACTGGCGCAAGAAGTACACGATGCCGTCCAGCAGGCTTGGCTTCTACCGCGTGAGAGCCAAGGCCGGCGACGCGGAGCTGCCTAAGGTCGGCTCCCGTCCGAAGGGCATTCTCACCTACGCCGTCGTGCACGATCCCGAGAAGAGGCCGTTCATCGCCGAGCGCGACGCGTTCTTCGGAATGTTCGGCAATCCGTTCGGCGATGCGGACCTTCGTCCGTGGGCGGGAATGCACCGCGACATAGACGGCGGACACCCGGCGAAGAACGAGAAGGACTACAAGAAGGAATACGCCCGCAGGGAGAAGTTCGCGGTTTACGGCACGATTACCGCGTCGCGCCTGAGGACCGACGTAGCGCCGTACATCGAGGACGAGGCGGACCGCAAGGCGCTCATGAAGCACACCTGGCCGTGGGAACTTGTCGAGACGCCGGAGGGCGAGGCGCTCTACCGCAAGGGGCTTACTTCGCTCGCGAAGGCGGCGGTCGCGCATCCCTGGCCGCACACCGACCAGCCGCGCATATACGAGATATTCTGGGAACCGGACCTCACGATGAAGAATCCAGCGCATCTCGTGAAGACCGCCGCGATAGCATACGAGACGATTCACGCCGCCGACACCAACGCACTCGTGGCCGTTCCCACGTTCGCCGGCACCGGCACTGGTGTCCTGCTTAGGCGGTGCCTCGACGCCGGCCTAGGAAAGTACATGGACGTCTTCTCGATACACCCGTATGTCGGATATCCGCCGGACGCGCAGGACTTCGTCGGGAAGCTGCGCGCCATGCGGTCGATGATCCGCGAGGCGACGGGGCGCGACGTGCCGATGGTGGCCACGGAGTCCGGCGCCGGCGCGGACGGTCTGACGCCCGGCAAGGAGCTTCTGCAGCTCGACGGGCAGGTGACTTGCCACCTCACGACGCTCGGCGAGGGCTTCCTCTTCCACAACGCATTCCACGGCTTCGACTACAACGTCACCACCATGACGAACGGCGACATCGGCATTTCATACAACCTCTGCCTCTACACGAGGCGGTGGAATCCGAACAGGGTTTCGCCGCGGCCTGCGGTCGCCGGGCTTTCCGCCGCCAGCTGGATTCTCGACGGGAAGCGCCCCACATGCCGCATAGAGTGGCTTTCGGAGGAGTCTCGTGGCTATGCCTACGCCGACGCGAAGGACAACTGCGTGATCGCGCTATGGGACTGGACGGATCCCGATGAGCCGGTGACGCTGCCCGTCGGACGCGACGAGATAGAAGTCGCCGACATCATGGGCAATGTGACGAAGATGAAGACCGCGAAGGGCGAGCTGACCATCAAGATCGGCCGATCCCCGCAGTACATCCTCGACCCCGACCCGGCGATATGGGGGCGCGCGGCGCAGGCGAAGCTCAAGTGGAGCGAGCGCAAGCGAGTGAGGGCGGCGGACCTCGCGCCGGCGGAGGTCGTGGAGATTCTGCCCACTCTCAAGGACGGTGCGCTCGCCCTGCGCACCGAAATACGCAACAGGACGGAAGGCGCGCTCAGGTGTGAAATTGTCACGAGCGTGTCCGGTTCGCGGTCCGGCGAATCGAAGCGCGCGCTCACGCTCAAACCAGGCGAGCAGATGGCCGACGTCATCTCGGTCGCTGGACTCCTCGGCGGGCCCTTCGACGAACATTCCGTGGACGTGAAGGTTCTCGTGGACGGCAAGGAGGTCGCGAAACGCGAAGAGAAGGTCAACTTCCTCGTGGCCCGCAGGATCAAGGCCGGCCGCGCCGACCCGTTTGCCGCGTGGACCGACCGGGAATACATCCAGATGGCGATGCCGGTGAAGCGCCAGCCTGGCCTTCACACGGGTCCGGAGGATCTTTCCGCGAAGGCGGCGTTTGCGTGGTGCGACGACTATCTGCTTATGGACATCGTGGCGGAAGACGACTCGTATCGCCAGCCGACGAACGGCGTCAGCACCTGGAACGGCGACTGCGTGCAGATATCGGTCGCGCGCCGCGCGATCGACAAGCCCACGAACAACGGCTACGCGGACGTCGTGGAGCAGGCGCGCACCGAGACGTCCTATGCCTACACGCCGATAGGGCCTGAGTCGTACCGCACCGCCACGTGGGACTGGACGCATCTGCCCGTGGGCCGCCACGGCGAGGGGCTCGTCAGCCGCGAGGACGCGCCATACGAGGTGACGCTCGACAGGAAGCCGTCCGGCAGGGCGACGCTGCGCTACCTCGTGGCCATGCCGTGGAAGTGGCTGCGCATGGAGACGCCGCGCGGCGGCGAGGACGTGCGCTTTGCGATCTCCGTGAACGACATGGACGTGGGTAGCTTCAACACGATTTCGGCGATCGAGGCGTTCAACCTGAAGGTCGTCAAGTCGCACGGCCACATCGTGCTTGCCGGCGAAGGCTACGTGCCGCCTACAGGGGAGGTGTTCCCGGAGCGCGTCATCCACCTCGACCTTGCGCGGCAGATGGAGACCCTCGACTTCGTGAAGGACTACATCGACTTCGCGGCGGACAACGGCTTCACATGCGTAAAGCTCTACCTCGAGGGACGCCTCCGCACGCCGACGACGCAGGTTATGTCCGACGAGGAAACGTATCCGGTAGAGACGATCCGCGCAATCCGCGAGAAGGCGAAGTCCCGAGGCATCGAGATTTCGCCTTCGGTCGAGGCGCTCGGCCACATGGAGCATTTCTTCGCGAGCGGAAAGTACCGCCACCTCGCAGAGGAGCGCGACGGCGACTGCCGCTGGAACATGAACGGCAGGTGCACCACGATATGCCCGTCGCTGCCGGAGGCGCGTGAGTTCCTCGCGAGGTTCCTCACCGAGGTGGCGGAGATGTTCCCCGAGAGCCGCGTCGTAGGCGTGGGGATGGACGAGAGCTGGCACATGGGCTTCTGCAAGCTCTGCCGCGAGCGCCGCAAAAAGGAGGGCTTCGGCGGAATCTACATAGACCACGTGAAGTTCGTGAACGGAGTGCTGAACCGCGCCGGCAAGACGGCGAAGATATCCGACGACTTCTTCGAGTTCTTCCCGGAGAGGCTCGCGGAGTGCCCGAAGAACGTGTTGCTGAGCCACTGGATATACGACCGCTACGTCAGTCGCTGGGGCCACCGCGGGCACTTCGCGCAGAGAATCCGCGTAGACCTTCTGCGCCGCTACCGCGAACTTGGCCTGCAGGCGATGTCCTCGTGCTCGATGTGGTACGACTACCACAACATCCGCGCACTGACAGAATACGCGGAGGCGGCCGGCTGCGCGGGGATGCTCTTCTCGCAGTGGGAGATGCAGGACCGCTTCCACGGGCAGTTCGCCCCTGTCGCCGCAGGCATCGGCGAATACTGGCGCAGGCCTAACGACTTCGTGGCGAAGGACTTCGCGCACATCGGCCTGTCCAAGGTGTTCCCGAAGCTGACCGACGAGGAAAAGGACCTAATCGTGCCAACCATGCACATGAGGCTGTTTGCCCCGCAGACGAGTCTGACTGCGACGCTCAACCTCGATCCCCGCGTCGACAAGCTCGTGACAATGGAGGCAGCGATCCGCGCGTTCAGGCGCAGCGCCTACGCGCCAGGCCCGGAGATCGCCCCTCGTGCGCTCTCGCCCGAGGCGCTGGCCGACGACTACGTATGCCAGTTGCGCATTGACTGCGCGCGTGAGAGGCTGAGACTCATAGGGCCGGAGCTTTCGTCGCCGCATCGCAGCCCTGAGCGCGTGACGAAGGCCCGCGAGGAGCTTGCCGCCGTCCGCGCCGAGCTTGTCGAGCTTGCCGCCCGCCGGCGCGCGCAGCATGCGGTGTGGCGCAGGGGCTGCCGCCCCGTCGAGATAGCCGACAAGATCGACAAGGCAATCGCCGTCGCCGACGAGCTGGCGGCACTGCCGGTCGCCGCGTCGGAGGACGAGTGGTGGCTCGAGTTCGACCTCTCGATGCCCGAGTACCACCAGCACCCGTACTGGGACGTCTACCTCAAGACCGATGAGGGCGGCGCGTGGAAGAGGATAGAGGGCGGCTACTGGAAGGCTGGCATGAGGGACTGGGCGAACTTCGAGCGCATCATGCCGTTCCGCTTCGACGCGAGGCCCGTCGCGCTGCGCATCGAGTACCACGGCCGCGGTCCGTGCAGCATGAACTATGCGACTGTCGAGAACCGCGGCGTCAGGCTCGGGCCGAAGTCGATAACGCGCACCGAAGGCCTCGTGCGCAACGTGGAGAACCTGCTCGTGGACAACTGGAAGAGCGCGGCGTTTGGCTGGCCTGACACCATGGAGACCTTCCACCGCCCGGAGCTCCAGGAGATTGTCTCCGCCGTCGAGTTCGACCTCAAGGAGTTGAGGTGAGCGCGCGGTTTGCGGCGCTTGCGGCGCTTTTCTCCGCTTCGCTCTCGACGTCAGGCGCATGGAGGCAGGCGGGCACTATCGGGCAGTCCGGAACTGCCGATGGCGCGCCCGTCGCGCAGCTTGCCGTGCGCGTCGCGGCCGACGCGGCGGGCAACGTGGTCTTCGACGGCAAGTGGTTCGCGCGGCCTGGCGAGAAGAAGCCGCGCGCGCTTTCCAAGACTCTCGCCGGAACCGTGATGGGCGACGGCGAGCGCATATACTGCGTTTCGCTTTACGGGACTACAGTGCGCGAGGCGGCGATCAAAGATGACGCGCTCGTGCAGGCGGGCGAGCCGATAAGGGTGGCCGATGCCAAGGGCGCGCCGGCGTATTTCGCCATCGCGCCGGCGAAGTGCAATCGCGGCTTCTGCGCCAGCGTAAAGTTCGCGGTGCTCGACAGGGCGGCGCTGAAGGTATACGGCTTCGCTGCGGACGGCTCGGACGCCGGAGTGCTGCTCGACTACTCCGCTCATGACAAGGCAAAGCTCTTCTCAGCCGTCGGATTCCTGCCTGAGACCGGTGACCTGCTCGTGTCGACGGGTTATCCCGAGGAGCGCATACGGCGGTTCCGTCTGGGCGGAGAGGAGGTCTTGAACCCGATGTGGCCCTGCAAGGCGCATGGTTCAATCGTGTTCTCCGGCGGTCGGACGTGGGCGCTGTCGTCGTCGGCAGTGGCATTTGCCGAGGCCGCGTCTCCATCGTTGAGGATCGGGCGCGACGCGTCGAGCGTGTCGTCGATAGCGCATTCCGGCGACGTCGTATGGCTCGGCACGTCGCAGGGCGCACTCGCCTTCAATGCCGCGCATCCGGAGCGGTGCATCACGCATTTCGGCGGGCCGGGAGAGGTCCGCGCGCTCGCTATCGCCGACGGGCGAGTGTTTGCGTTCGTCGGGGCGCGCATCTGCCAGTACTGGCTCGACGACCTCCCCGACGAGCCGATGTCGTCCGCCGACGTCGGCTGGCTCTGGCGCATCGGCGGCAAGTACTCTGGCGCAGTCACGGCGGTCGGGCGCCGCGCCGACGGACTGCTGCACTTCGACTTCGAGGACGCGGGCAAGACGACGAGGTATGCGTTCGACTGGAGCCAGACTCTCTGGATGCAGAGAGCAAAGAGGCTATTCGTCGTGGAGGGCGACGGCGCAATGGCGCCGCAGCGCCCCGCTGACATGCCTGAGGGAGACTACACGGCCGTTGCCGTGGAGGGAGACTGGATGGTGGCGTATTCGCCTTCGCGCATGGCTATCGTGAAGTTCAAGAGGGAGGCGAAATGAAAGTCGCGGCGATTGCGGTCATTGCGCTTCTCGCCGAGTGCGCGGCGGCTGAGCCGACCTTCAACGGCGAGACGACGCGCTTCGAGCACAGCTGCTACATAATGGGCGAGACGGCCGAGGCCGTCTTCGAGGGATGCGGCTTCGCGGCGAACGAGGATGTCGAGCTGTCGGTAGAGGTGAAGGACGCGGACGGCAACGCGGTCGGTGCCGCCGTCTCGGAGAAGATCCGCGCCGACGCGGAGGGGAAGTGGCGAAAGACCGTGGCGCTGCCGAGCGCTGCGTACGGAGCGTTTCGCGTATACGCGAAGGCGAACGCCGTTCCGCTGCCTGACGCCGGAACGCGCGGAGGCGGATACCTCAGTTATGCAATCCTGTTCGATCCGAAGAAGAGGCCGCACATCCCGGAAGACGAGGCTTTCCTCGGCGTCCACGGGGCGCGTCCGTTCCAGGCGGCGTTCATGGGCGCGCACTGGCGCTTAGACAGCGTTAACCAAGGCTGGCCGAACGGCGATGAGAAATCCTGGCGTGAGCGCGAGGCGCTGCTCGCCGCAGACGGCTGGGAGTCGTATTTCTTCATCACCGCCTCGCGCATATTCCAGCGTCCGAAGTTCTATTCGCAGGAGGCGCTCGAGTTCTTCGGCAAGAAGATTCCGATGATAGGCTCGCAGATCGCCACCGAGAAGGGAGCGAAATACTGCGCTGAGGCCCTTGCCAACCTCGCGCGCGCGGCAATCGGCAAGGAGAACCGCGGGCAGAAGCTGAGAGTCTACGAGGTGTTCTGGGAGCCGGAGCTGCACTACACGTGCTCCGACGAGATCGTGAGGGCCGCGAAACTCGCGTACCGCGCGATCAAGGACGTCGATCCCGAAGGAATCGTCGCCGCGCCCTCGCCGTACACGATAAACTCGTACGACACGTTCAGGGAATACTTCGACAAGGGCCTCGCGGACTACATGGACGCCGTTTCCATTCATCCATACGGGGACGTGGAGGGCGACGACTTCCGCGGCAAGATACGCGCGATAAGGCGGCTTGTGCGTGAGCGCAAGGGTCGGGACCTCGACTTCTACGGGACGGAGTCCGGCATCGGGGCGGATGTCACGCCCGAGTCGGAGCTGCGCCAGGCGCAGAGATGGGCGCGTACGCTCTGCACTCTTCTCGGCGAGGGCTTCAGGTTCCACCACGTGTTCTACGGCTTCGACTGGGGAAGCGACGGCAACAACGTGCGTAAGGGCGGAAGCGGTCTCATGTACAACCTCGACTATCCGAAATGCCGCTGGGCGCCGGTACACCTTTCACCGAAGCCGTCGTTTGCGGCGATATCGGCGTTCTCGCTCGCCGTGGATGGCCTAAGGCCGACGTGCGAGATAAGCGATCTCGGAGGCTCGCGCACTGGCTACGCATATGCCGACAAGGCCGGCAAAAGATGCGTCGCGGCGCTCTGGGACGTTGGCGAAGGGAGCGAGGTCGAGTTCGTCTCGGGCGTGGGGAGAACGACTATTTCCGATCTAATGGGGAACGTGCGCGAGGTGCCGTCGCCGGGAGGACGTGTGAAGATCGCCCTTTCGCCGTCGCCCGTGTATGTGCTCAACGCGAATCCCTCGCTTTGGGGTGCGGAGGGGCGTCGTGCCAAGGAACTTCGAAACAAGGTGCGCGAAGAGCCGGAGCCGCTCCGGATAAAGGGCGTGTCGCCGATGTTCAAGGACGGCGCGGCGGGACTCGTGGCGGAGGTGTCGAACGAAGACGACAAGGCGATGGAGGTTGCGGTCGAGTCCCGCATACGCGGCATTCCCGAGGCACGGCAGTCGCGCAAGGTGACTATCGCGGCGCATTCGTCGGCGAAAGTGGAGATCGTGTTCGATGAAAGGGCTTTCCCGGCGCCGGAGGGCTTCCGCGCCGAAGTCACCGCCGTGTCTAGCGTGCATCTCGCGCAGTGGAGCGGGGCCGTCAACTACCTACTCGCGCCACGCGGTGGATTCGCCGGGGCCTCTGCGCTGGCGGACGGTTCGCGCATTTCGCTTTCGTGGAACGCCAAGGGGCTCTATGCCGTCATCGCCGCGTCCACCAACGCGCTGGAGGTGAAGTTCGCTCGCTGCGCCCTTGCGCGCAGAAGCGCGAATGGATTTGCGGACACTATGACCGAGGCTGTGCAGACGATGCGATTCGCGGGCGGCCTCGCAAGCCGCGTGAAAACGTATCATGGCTCACGACCGGCGGGTTCCGTGGCGTCGGCGCGGGCGAAGGTCATCGAGGTGGAAGGGCGGTTTGAGCACCGTCTATTTGTTCCGTGGCAGGAACTCGGCTTTTCCGTGCCGCCTTCCGATGGTGACACGATACGTATGTCGTTCCCCGGCTTTTTCCCGTGCCCGGACGACAATCCCAAGTCGTTCGGCTTCGTAGTGCTAGGAATCAGGTGATGCGCTTCCAGCGACGAAAGGATATGTGGAAATGAAGATTGTGTTTCTTGTCTGCACGGCGACGTGTATGCGCGGCTGGCGGCAGGCGGGGCTTTTCCGATAACACAGTTCGAATGGACAAGACTATGGTGCGCCAAGCAAAGCTCGGCAGAGCTAACAGAATGGTGCGCCAAGTAAAGCGCGATAGCAACTTGCGAAATGAAAGGAGTTCGCACTGACAAGAAATCGACAGTCAGTTAGGAAGACAGGCGGCATGAGGGGCGACCCGAGGGCCGAAGCCCTGTCCGACAACCAGGTGAGCCGCCGCGCAAGCGAGCCCATGCCGTTAAGCCTCGTTATAGTTAAAACCCCATGCGGCCAGCGTGTCATTCTGCGTGAAGCCGAAAAGAAGCGTCGGAGTCGATTTGCGGCGCAGAAAGCATGGCGGGGCATAGAGG
>JAFRBA010000205.1 GCA_017405115.1 Kiritimatiellia bacterium | reverse complement strand
TGAAAAACATAAACCTGAGTCGTTCCCAACGGCGCGATCTGGAGTTTGAAAAAGAGATTGAGTATGAAATCAAGTATCTCAAGTGGAAGAGGCTTCGCATAAAGTGCCTACGACCTAAGCATCGTCTGCAGAAAGCGCCAACCCCGGCAGAGGTGGGCGAGGACGCCTATAACGAGTGGCACATATGGCGTCATTTATACTATGACGGCATGGATGAATACGAAAACAGGTTGCGCAGCGTCGAGCGGATATTTTCATACAGGACATACGGCGTTCCTTCCAATACTGTCGCCAGGGCCAGGGCGATGGTGGAAGAATTCATCGGCAGGCCGATAAGGACCGAGGCGCAGTGCCGGGAAGACTTCAGGCTAAAACGACACGTTGAGTATTTCGAGAAGAAAGACCCGCACGCCGCGCCATAGGCTTCAACGGCCCCACTTCGAGGGGGAATTGTGGTATAATACGTATCAATGAAAAGAATCGCTACAGATGCATCTGTCTCCCCACGGCCAGACATGCCGCTTTCGGCTTCTGCCTTCGGGGCTTCCCTTAGACTTGCGGCGGTGTGCGCCGTAATGCTGTCGACTGCGCTTGACGTAGCGGCGGGACAATACGACCTGCACACCCGCGCGCTCACGCCGATAGCCGAAAAGCCTGCGCCGGCCGGCAAGCCGCTGCGCCTCGTCGAGGCGGGCGAGGTCAAGTTCCCGATCGTGACCGACGATGCGAAGCGCGACGCCGATGCCGTCGCCCTCCTGCGCGAGGTGTTCGAGAAGACGACCGGGCGCGCGCCGGAGGTGTTGTCCCCGTCCGCCGCGGCAGGGCGATCCCCGCGCATAGTGCTCGCCGCCGACGCGGCACTGCCGAAGGAAGGCTTCTCGATACGCACGTCGGAGGGCGCGCTGACGATCTCCGGCCACACATACTACGGTGCGCTCGACTTTGCGGAACGCTTCCTCGGCGTCAGGCGGTTCTTCCCCGGCGAAAATGGAGCCATCTACCCGCCGTGCCGCGACCTCGTCGTCTTCCCCGTGTGGTACGAGGACGCGCCGTGGTTCCAGTCGCGCGGCAACCTGTACGCGCTGTCGAAGAGCTTCAGGGGCAAGGCGCAGGAGGAGAAGTGGTCGCCGTACATGGGCGCTGTCCGCTGGAAGGATATCAGCGACTTCGCGAAGCTCTGGCGCAACGGCGGATCGCTGCCGGGCGGCGGCTCGCACAATCCGCGTCCGGAGATGATCGCGCAGGCCCACCCCGACAAGCTCAGGACGATCTTCTACACTTCGCCGAACGGTAAGTTCTGGTACAACCCGAAGGCGCATCTCGGCAACTACTACAACGTGCTGGATCTCGGCTTCGCAGACCTGCTCGTCGACGACTGGAAGCGCTACATCGCCTCGGGGTACTCCAAGTCCGAGGACCGCGGCGGATTCAAGGGGCAGATCAACGACACGTTCGTCACGTTCGGCGTGTGCGACACCTCCATGCCGCTCGGCGAGGTCGTGTCGCATCCGCTCGTGAAGGAGCTGAACCTGATCACCGAGGCGGACCTCAAGCGCGAGAAGTACTCCGCGATGGCCGGGATATACGCCAGGTTCTTCCAGTACCTCGGCCGCAGGGTCGAGCAGGAGCTGCCGGGCAGGAGGCTCTTCCTCCTCTGCTACTACAACGCGAAGTGCGCCTCGCTAGACCCGCGCTGGAAGCTTCCGTCGAACGTCGAGGTCAACCTTTGCGACGAGCGCTTTCCGCTGCGGATGCGCGCGCCGAAGCTCGTGGAGGAGATGCGCGAGCGCTACCGCGAATGGTACGACGCGCTCGGCGGGCGTCCGGTGCTGAAGGCGTGGCTCTACTCGGGCGTCACGCCGTTCGGGCGAGCCCTCGGGCCGGAGTTCGTCGGCGAGGTCCCGAAAGCACTCGGCAAGTACATGGGCCGCGGCGGGCTGTTCTACGACTTCACGGGTTCGCAGGACCTCTGGTACAACTACTATTCCGTGTATGTCGCCTGGCGCAGCCAGTGGAACCCGGAGTTCGACGTCGACGCCGCGATCGACGAGATGTGGGACTTGTGCCTCGGCGCGAAGGCGGGCGCGAAGATGAAGGACTTCCACCGCGAGCTCAAGGCCGCTTTCGTCAAATACCAGGGCGCGGATGGCGCCGACGTGGCGGATCCCTCCTACCCGACGGCGGTGATCGACCGACTGGAGTCGCTTCTTGCGGAGGCGGAGGCGCTGCTCGCTCCGGGGAGCGTGGAGATGAAGAGGTTCAGGCTCGTGGCGGACTTCTGGCCGGAGGCGTTCCGCCAGCAGCGCGCCAAGGCGTCGTACAGGCCGCCGGTGTACGGCGTGCGCCGCCTTGCGTCCGGCGAAGCCCCGACCATTGACGGTTCGCCAGACGATCCTGTCTGGGAGAAGGTGCCGGTTCTGCCGCTCATGGACAGGTTCTCCGGCGACGCCGTCGCGTATGGCGGCGAAGTCAGGCTCCTCTGGGACGACAGGGGCGTATACGCGGCGTTCAAGTCGCGCGACGGCGCGCCCAGGACCGACGGATCCATGTGGGACAACGACACGATTGAGTTCTACTTCTCGCACGGCCTCGGCAAGGAGATGCTCAACCTCCTCGCATTCGATGCGACCGGCGCGGAGACCACGCAGCGCCAGCGGCTCCTGCCCATTCCGCAACCGAAGGACCTTGAATGGAAGGCCCCCGGCCACGTCTACCGCGCCAAGACGAGCGCAGACGGGTGGACTGCCGAGCTGTTCGTGCCGTTCTCGGCGTTCGAGGACGCCGCCCCGCGCGCCGGCGACGAATGGAACTTCAACTTCGCGTGGACTGGACGCGCTACGAAGCCCGCGAAGAGCGCTTCGTATTCGCTCACCGGCGCAGCGCACAGAAATCTGCCGATGTTCGGAATCATCAAGTTCAAGGAGGAATACAAGTGAAGTTCTCGTCCCTGACTCGTCTCGCAACTGCCGCCGCGCTCGCTGCCGCGCTCCCTGCCGCGTTCGCCGACGGCCTGCCGCCTGTGCCGGACGTAAAGTTCGTCGGCGCAATAAACGGCCACTTGTGCATCACGCTCGACAAGTCGGCGAATCCGACGAACCTGTCTTTTCAGGTCAAGTCGCTCGACTTCCCGGAGACTGACTGGCGGACGGTCGAGTTCACGCGTCGTGCGATAAGGGTTGCCGTCAACGCTAACACGCAGCACTCGTTCTACATGGACGTAGACAAACCAGGCGAGACGCTTGTCCGTGTCGCCGAGACCAATTCTGTAGGCGAACATGCGGGCTGGCAGACGGTAGGGCCGGTCACGAATTGTCTGCACTATGCGACGACCGAGAAAGCCCCCCAGGCTAATGGCTATGTCAACACAGTCAACGACGGGATTATCAACACAGTCCGCGAGGCTACCTACGCCGATAGCGGAGATGCCGCGCAGAAGTCCACGAACGTCTGGATCGGGGTCGACTGCGGTTCTCTCGTGGACGCTTCGATGGTACGGTACGTTCTGCGGCAGGACAGCACGGGGCTGGGGCGGATGGACAAAGTAAAGTTCCAGTGCGCAGACGATGCAGCCTTCCTTACGAACCTTGTGGATCTTGCAACCATCTACAACAGTTCGCTGTCGCTGGGCCGGGTGTATGAAATCGCGATAGAGCCCCCCACGAAGGCGCGGTATTTCCGAATCATGCGGACGATTCCGACAAAGAACAGCGGGACGTATATATCTATCGACGAGATCGAGGTCGTCAGGGAGAGCCTGCCCAAGGCGTTCAGCATCTCCGCTACGAACTCCGGCGACTGGACGAACGACTGGCCGGCCGTGACATGGAGCGTTCCTGCGGAGGATTGCTGCAACACGGGCGTGCTGCAGAGGGCGCTCTCGGCCGCAGGGCCTTTCAGCAACGTGTCCGCATGGACCGACGCGACGGCAGGTGAGCGGTTCGTGGACTCTAACGTCGTGGTGGGCGTGACGTACTACTACCGCGCCAAGGCGCAGTGCGTAGCCGGCGGACATCGTGGCGTCTACTATTCCGATGTCGTCCCGTATACTCGCGCACGCCGCCTTGAACGCAGCTGGGACGACCTCACTACGCTCAACGACGGCATGAGCGTCATGTATCCGCTCAAGTGGGCGGGCAACAACGGCGGAATCGGCTCCGCTCGCAATTCCTTTGACGGCAATACCGCAACATACACCGAGGCGACTTGCTACACAAATACACCTTCAATCCCTGAAAACCGAGTTATAGACCCTGTGGTTGGTGTCGACCTTGGGGCGGAATACCACATTTCCGGAGCACTTGTATATCCGCGAGCCGACTCTACCGCAAATCTGTCTCGCGCCCGAGATCTCAAGATTTGCGGAGCCGACGAGGAGGCCTTCACCAGTTGCAGCCTGCTTTCCGCTCGTCTGGGAGGCTTCACGGGCATCTATTGGCAGTACACGTCCACTACGAACACAGTGGACAAGTTCCGGTTCGTGTTCCTGTGGGCGGGGCCGATAAAGATGGCGACCTACGGCAACGTCGCGGAGGTCGGGTTCTACGGCTTCACCGACCAGGACATCGTCGACTCCGGGCTGCTGATTCCTCCGACGACGGTTTCGTGCGAGACGAACGCGACCGGCGTTGTCGTCTCCTGGGACCGCGGGTGGAACGCCGCGTCGTATCGGATCGACCGCCGCCGCGCGGGCGCCGAGGAATGGACGGCCGTGGCGTCTGTCGAGACGAACGAGCTCTCCTATGTCGACGGGTCTGTCCCGCGCAGGGGCGAGTGGCAGTGGCGCGTTACGGCCGTTGCGGAGGGCGGCGACACGATCTCTTCGCTGCCATGCCGCTTGCAGTACTACGACCCGAGAAGAGGGTTGGTCATAAAGTTCCGCTAAAAGAGGGTCACGACGCGATGAAAAGACGAGAGTTTCTGAAGGGCGCGGCTCTGGCCGCGACGGGCGTTGCCGCCGCCGGGTCTCCTGCCGGGGCGGAGGAGAAAGGCGGAGGCAAGGGACTTCCGCCCGTCAAGGGCAAGGTCATGTGGAGCCGCACCGGACATGGCATCGGCGGGGTCATCGTCACTGACGGGCTCAACTGCGTGCGCACGGCGAAGGACGGCACATACGAGCTGCCGGGGCGCGTCGGCGCTAGGTTCGTGTCGGTCACGCCGCCATCAGGGTGGAGCACGAGCCTGTTCTACCTTCCGATCTCGCGCCGCCTGCCGAAGCGGGACTTCAGCCTCGACAAGTACCCGGCCGGCGAGGGAAAGGGCTGCACGTTCGTGCAGGTG
This sequence comes from Kiritimatiellia bacterium, assembly GCA_017405115.1. The sequence goes on along the minus strand of JAFRBA010000205.1, from coordinate 69,465 downwards.
ACCGACTCTGAGATAAGCCGCGCGAACGCCGGCGGGATGAAGTGGATAATGAACGTCAAGAAGGTCGCGGACGAGGAAAAGGCGGCGTTCATCGTGCACACCGGCGACATCGCCGGCCACGGCGGCATGGTCGGGCACATGCAGATGATGAACGACCTTACGATGGAGCGGCCAGTGCGCTACTGCGTCGGAAACCACGACCTAGTCGAGGGCTCCTGCGGCGAGGAGGTGTTCGAGGCGCTGTTCGGCCCGTGCTGGCATTCCTTCGAGGCGGGCGGCGTGCACTTCTGCGTCACGCCTATGGACTACGGCGACGTCCCCCCGAAGTACAGCATGGACGACGCCGGCGACTGGCTCAGGAACGACCTCGCGCTCGTGCCGAAGGACATGCCCGTCGTCATCCTAGGCCACATGCTGTGCAACTACCACTCCGGTAAGGACGCCGGCGTCGTGTACGGGCAGAAGCGAAAGTTCGACATAAGGAAGCTCTGCAACTACAGGGGCTTCGTCTACGGGCATCTGCACGACACCATGTTCCGCAGGCTGAACGGCGTGACCGTGATCTGCTCTGCGCCGCCAGTCGCCGGCGGCATCGACGGCTCTCCGGCCTCGGTCCGAGTGATCAGGGTCGACGAGAAGGGCGAGATCACGGCGACGGCGAGATATGGGGTGAATCCGCATCCATGGGCGTCGGCAAAGTCGTCGAGCCTCTGGGAGACCCAGCTCCCCGGCGCGGTGATGTACTCTACGCCTCTCGTCCATGACGGCCTTGCATATGTCGGAACGGTGGACGACGGCGGCCACGGCACGGCCGGGGTCTGCGCGCTCGACGCGAAGACCGGCAGGCTCGTCTGGCGCCACGCCATCGAGAACTCGGTAAAGAACCGCGTGCTGTTCGCCTGCGGCAGCGTGATCGCCTCCGATGCGGAGGGCCGCCTCGTCGCGATGGACCCGAAGACCGGCGAGGAGAGGTGGCGGTACGAGCTTCCGTTCTGGTACACCGTGAAGAACGCCGCGCCGGCACTCGCCCCGGACGGCAGGACGGTCGTGTTCGGGCTCGTGCGCAGCATGGCCGCCGTCGACGCGGAGACAGGCAAGGCCAGGTGGGTCGTAGACAACAGGGCGACGGACGGCGTGCCGCACCGCTTCGCGGTCGACGGGGAGCGGTTCTACGGCGTGTCGGCGTGGGACGGCATCTATGCGTTCTCGCTCGCCGACGGCAAGGAGGTCTGGAAGGTAAAGGACTTCGGCGGCTGCGTGTGCGTCGGGGCCGACCCGATCCTGGTTGACGGCAGTCTGTTCGTGTTCGTCAACAAGATACTGCGCGAGATCGACCCTGCGACGGGGAAGGTGCTGCGCAAGAAGGACTACCCGTTCAAGTGCAACTTCGGAGTCGCGTCGGGGCCGGCGTTCGCAACGCCGGAGCGCTTCGTCGTCGGCACGCGCGACATGGGCTGCGTAGCCATCAGCCGCAAGACGCTTGAGGTAGAGTGGAACACGGCGTTCGGCCGTGGCCTGGTTTCGACGACGACTTACTTCGGAATCGGAGAGAACGTCGGAAACGTCTCGCCGATCAGGCTTTCCAACGGGCTTCTCTGCGCCCCGTCGGTCGACGGCGCGGTGCATTTCTTCGATGCAGGGGGCGGAAAGGAGTCCCGCAAGGAGGCTTGCGGGGTGCCGTACCTCGCGGGCGCGGCGGAGACGCCGTGGAAGACCGTGCTGGTCGCCGACTTCTCCGGTCGCGTCCGCGCCTACGTAATCTGACAAGTTCATCTACATCATCTACACTTCTACACGGCTAAACGCTGCATAGGAAAGGACCCCGAAAATGCATCTTACAGCATTGCTTCTCGCCGTAGTGCTTGCGGCGGACACATCGAACCCGACGAACTCGTTCTTCCGCAAGGGCGAGGCCGCGTCCGTAACGTTCTCCGTCTCCAAGATCCCGGCAGGCGAGACGCTGACGCTGGAATCGTCCATATACGACGAACACGACAAGAAGCTTGTGAACCTTCCCGCGCTATCTGTGAAAGGCGACGCGAAAGGGAAGTGGACCGGGGCGCTGCCGCTTCCGACGGATCGCTACGGCTTCTACCGGTTGCGCGCCAGGTGCGGCGGCGCGACGCTTCCGAAGCTCGGCAGCCGTCCGCCGGGCTGCATCACCTACGCCGTCGTGTTCGACCCCGACAAGCGCAAGAAGTACTCAGACGACTGGACGTTCTACGGGCTAATGGGCGGCGCCCCCGGCGCCGACATGTGGCTCGGCACGTCGTTCCACTTCGCGAGCGCAACGCCCTTCTCCGAGGAGTACGTCAAGGCACAGAGGGCGAAGGGGCGCAATCCACACGTCACGCGCGGAACGATCTCGTGCGGCGACCAGCGCAAGCTGGATATGTTCCTGCCCCAGGAGGGACGGGAGTTCTGCGCCTCCAACGGCATACGCGGAATCTGTCTCTGGGGTTACCTCAAGTCGGACGAGGGCAGGAGATGGTACCGCCACGCGATGAAGGGACTCATCCGCGCGGCGAAGGAGCAGGTGCCTGGCCGGCGCGTCTACGAGATCACAGGCGAGCCCGACTTGACCGCGCCGAACCCAGAGGCCGTCGTTGAGATTACGCGCCTCGCCTACGGGATCATCACAGAGGACGACCCGGATGGCGTGATATGCGGCCCGATGCTCTCGGCGTTCAGCAAGATGCAGTACCACCGCAGGCTCTTCGAGCTCGGTCTCGCCGACTGGATCACCGCGTTCGGCATACACCAGTACATGCCGATTCCCGCGGAGCCGACCGGGATACTTTCCAAGATCCGCGAGCTGAGGAAGATGATCCGCGACAGGAAGGGCCATGACATACCGATGTTTGGCGGGGAGGGGGGCTTCTGCATCTCGTCCACCGTGCACAACGACATCGTGAAGATGAACGGGCTTGTGCGCGCGCAGCTTTTCATGCTCGGCGAGGGCATGGGCATGAGCAACATCTACTATCCGGCCGACCACGGCCGGAAGGACGGCCCGCCGGACGTCGGCGACTACGGCCTCATGTCCAACCTGGACCTCGGGCCGTGGCGGTACGCCCCGCGCAGGGTGTCGCCGCGCCCCGTTGCGCCCGCGATCGCGGCCGCCACCCGCTTTACTGAGGGACACCGCGCGACCGGCTGCCTCGAGGGCTGCTTCGGCAAGACCTCGCTGGGCTACTCCTACGCGACGGCGGAGGACGAGTGCGTGATCGCTGTCTGGGACTGGGGCGGAGAGTCTTCCGTCGCGGAGCTCAACGTCGGGCGCGGCGAGATCGTCGTCGCCGACATAATGGGCAACGAGCGGACGGTGAAGACGAAGGACGGCGTGCTGACGCTGACGCTCGGCGAGTCGCCGCAGTACGTGCTGGATCCCGACCCGGCTCTCTGGGGCAGGAAGGGGACCGAGGCCGCGAGGATGCAGGCGCTCGCCCGCGAACGAGAGGCGGCGCGGGAGGCGGCGCGCGAAATCGCGCTGCAGTCGTTCTCCCCGACCGTGCTCGCGGACGGAGTCCTCGGAGTCCGCGGCGAGGTGGAGAACAGGCGCGACGCACCGACGGACGTCGTCTTCGAGACGCGCATACGCGGCGTTCCCGACGCCCGCGGCAAGGTGCAGGCGCGTTTGGCGCCGCGCGAGACGCGGTGCGTGGAGGTCCCGTTGCCCAAGTTCCGCCCAGACGCCATCTCGGCGATGAAGGTCGAGGCCACGGCCACCGCCAAGTCGGGCTACACGGAAAGTCTGGAGGCCGAGGAGAACTTTCTCGTCGCGCAGCGCGTGCCGACGGGGGCTGGAGGCGACGTCTTCTCGAACTGGACAGATCCTCGCTACGAGACGGTCCCGGGCGGCGACGCCGACTGCTCGCTGAAGGTAGCTACGGCATGGAACGACAAGTTCGTGATGTTCGACGCCGTCGTCGTCGACGACGACTATTCGCCGACCATCCCCGGATGTATGTCGTGGAACGGCGACGCCATCCAGCTGGGGATCGCGAAGAAGGTGCTTCTGGATTCAACGGAGAACACGGTCACGGACCTGTACGAGGAGGGGCTTACCGAGACTACGTTCGCGTTCACGAAGGAGGGGCTCCAGGGTTACCGCACGAAATCGTTCGACGCGAAGCGCCTGCCGTTCGGAAGTAGCCCAGGCGACACGAAGGCGATAGTCGACATCGGCGAATGCCCGTTCGAGGTGAAGCCCGAGAATCTTCCCGGCGGCGGCGCGTCCGTGCGCTACCGCATCGCGGTTCCGTGGGCGTATCTGAACCTCGCCGCGCCGCCGAGGCCAGGCGACAGCGTAAGGTGCGCGCTGTGGGTTTGCGACAGGGACTCCGGCGACAGGATGGCGATCCACGGCGCGAAGCTCTTCCGCCTCATGCCCAACCCGCCAAAGGGATATGGCCGCGTGATTCTCTCCCCATGACTGCATCTCTCATATTGATGGCGGCGGTGGCTTCTGTGAAGCTCGTGCCGGACGGAATGCTCGGACAGAGCGGCCACAAGGGCGCATTCGTGGAGTGGACGGGCTGCCGCAGCTGCGAAGAGGACGCGGACGGCAACGTCTTCCTGTCGGGAGGATGGATGGTCCCGGCGTCCGGCGGTCCTGCGGAAAAGGCTGATAGGGGGGCGAAGGCCTCATCGGCGCAAGGCCGTCCGGTTGGCTTCGCCGCGATGGCGAGCCGGTTTACAATCGACGAGAAAAAACTCGAGATTGTTGGGTGGGACGCAGGCGGAAAGTGCGTCGGGAAGGTGTTCTCGTATGGAGACAAGTTGGAGCGGCCGGACCTCGTCCGCGCCGTGGCCGCGCATCCTGTGACCGGCGACCTGTTGCTGGGCGTGCATTGGCCGGAGTGCCGCATCCACCGATTCCGTCCGGACGGCACGGAGGTCTTGAGCCCCGTCTGGCCGTTCAAGGCCATGGCGGAGGGTTTCGCGCTCGCCGGTGGAAGGATGTTCGCATTGGGCGAAACCGCGTACGAGATTTCAGACAAGTTCGGGGCCCTGTCGTTCGGCGTCAATTCAGGAAGGGTCTACGACGTGGCGCGCGGGAGGGGCGGGTGGTGGCTCGCGACCTCGCAGGGCGCGCAGTTCTACACCGATGCCGCGGCGCAGTCCGGCAGGCCGGCCGCGCGCAGGGTCGGCGGGCTTTCCGGCGCGACGGCCCTTGGAATCTCGGGCGGCAGGGTGATAGTCGCCGACGGGTACCACGTCCATTCGATATGGCTCGACGACCGCCCCGACGAGCCGTTCTCGAGCTCGCACAACTGGTGCTCGATTGGAAAGTGGAAGGGGGCGATAGACTCCGTCGCCACTGCGGAGGACGGCGCGTTCTTCCTTCACTGGAGCGATGGAAAGGACGAGGCGGCCTGGAGGTTCGATCCGCGGATCACGGAATGGAAGGATCGGAAGAAGAGGTTTCACGAGGTTGAGGTGGGCAGTGCCATGCGCCGTCCGGCGAATGAGGCTGACGTCGGCGGGGGCGTCCGCGCCGTCGCCGAGAAGGGCGAGATCGTGCTGTATCGCGGCTCGCGGCGTGTGGGCTCGCGCGTCGTGTCGGCCACGGCGATCGCCGCGGAGGGCGGCTGGCTGGTGGCGTATGTCCCGGCGATAAGGGGCCTCGTCAGGTTTAGGGTGGAAATGAAACTGGAATGAGCGAAAGCAAAGAGAGGGGTGCCTCATGAAGATGTTTGCGTGTGCGGTTGCGCTTGGCCTGGTGGCGATGTCCCAAGGCGGAGAGATCAGGATCGAGAGGCTGGCACCAGATGTCGTGCGTGTGCGCGAGACGCGGGACGGCAAGCTCCCGTCGTCCATGCTGAACCGCTACGGCATCCTCGAGAAACTTGCCCCTGAAAAGATCGAGGCCATGCCCGCCGGCTTCGCGATGCCGAAGATCGAGCAGACTAAGAAAGGCTTCCGTCTCGAATTCCCACTTGGTAGGGGTGAGCGCGTCTACGGTCTCGGCGACGCGAGCCGCGCAAGCCTTAACCGTCGCGGCGGCTCCTACGACATGTGGGTCGAGAACATCACGTCGTACATTCCGATCCCGATGGTGATCACCTCGGCGCGCCGCGGCATAGTCGTGAACACCACGCGGCGCCACGTCTGGGACGTCGGCAAGACGAACCCTGACGCCCTTGTCGTCTCGGCGGACGAAGGGGAAGTCGATTTCTACCTGCTTGCGGGCGCGGACTACCGAGCGCTGCTCGACGCCTACACCCGTCTTGCCGGGCGTCCACAGCTCCTGCCGGCTTTTGCCTACGGCTTTGCGTTCGTCGCGAACCAGTGGCTGGACCGCTACGAGGTCACGGCGGAGGCGTCGAAGTTCCGAGAGCTCGAATTCCCATGCGACATCTACGGTCTTGAGCCTGGCTGGATGGAGGGATTCTACGATTCCACCACGAAGAAGCAGTGGAACGCCCGCTTCGACGTTCCGTTCTACGCCCGAGACGGGTCTTCGCCGGCACAAATCTCCTGGACGGCCGCGCTCAACCGCATGGGGTTTAAGCTTTCGCTGTGGCTTTGCACGCGCTACGACCATTTCGTCTACGAAGAGGCGCTTGCCGACGGGCGGGCCAAGCCGATTTCGCGCCAGCGCAAGGTTTCCGCAGGCGCCGGCGACGGCACGTTCGTGGACGAGCACATAGACGCGTCGTTCATTGGCGTGGAGAAGCCCAAGCCCGTCGACCTCCAGCGCCTCGCGGCGGCGGTCAAGCACACTCGCCGCCAGATGTCCGGGCGCGTGGACGGGCTGACGGGCGACAAGCAGAGCGGCGAGGAGCCATGGTTCGAGCATTTGAAGAGCTTCGTCGACGGCGGGGCGCGCTGCTTCAAGTTGGACGGCGCCTGGCAGGTGGTAGACTTCCCCGGCCGGGTCTGGGCGGGGAAGTTCTCCAATGAAGAGGCACACAACGCATATCCACTGGTCTACGACAAGCAGATGGCGACGGGCTTCGAGGGCTATACAGGCAAGCGCGCGATGATCTATTCTGTCGGGGGATACCTGGGGCTGCAGCGGTATGTCGCGACGTGGGCGGGCGACACGGGCGGCGGCGTGAAGACGCTTGTCTCGACGCTGAATCTTGGGGCGTCGGGCCACCCGAACCAGTCGTGCGACATGTCGGTCGACGATCTTCCGTCGCTCCACTACGGCGTTCTGGCGCCGTGGAGCCAGCAGAACAACTGGGACTATTTCCAGCAGCCCTGGTATTATCCCAAGGCGGAGTTCGAGACCATCCGCAGATACGTGCAGTTGCGCTACCGGCTCTTCCCGTATGTCTACACGGCGGCGGCCGAGGCAGCGCGGACCGGTTGGCCCATTCTGCGTCCGCTTGCGTTTGTCTATCCTGAATGCGCCGAGTACGCCGACGAGTACGGCACGTATCTTTTCGGGGACAGCCTGCTAGTGTCGGCCTTTGCGCCGGAGACGGTGGTTCCGCCAGGCACTTGGTATGAATGGCGGACGGGAGAGAAGGTGGTCGGCCCGTGCAGACGCCCGGTCAAGGTCGGTGACGGCTGGGGCGGTGGCCTGTACGTGAAGGCGGGCGCGATCGTGCCGATGTCGCCCAAGGGCCGTCTGCACATTGATTGCGGATGGAACGAAACGGTCGAGTTCCACGTCTGGCCCGGAGAGACGGGGAAGGCGATGCTTTATGAAGACGACGGCGACTCTCTTGCCTACCGGGACGGCGCGGGCGGCGTGACCGAAGTCAGGTTGGAGACTGAAAGAGGCTGGTTCCGCGATACGCGCAAGTTGCGCGTGCTGCCCCGCAGGGGAACGTTTGACGGCGCGAATGCCAGGCGCAATGCGTGCGCGGTCTGGCATGAGGAAGACGGCGAAACCGTCGTCCAGGAAAAGACAGGTGTTGCCGTCGACGAGGAACTGGTCTTCACGCACGAGTAGAATGCCTCCCCGCAGGGCGCGATTTGGGAGGAGCGCGCTTCGTCGCGGCCACAGTTGTGCGGGGAGTTTGGTATAATACGAGCACCAACAGACATGGGAGAACTGAAGACGATGTGGACTGGCGTCGCGGGCGCGGCGCTGGTCTTTGCGGCGGTCTCTTCCACCGGCGCGAACGATCCCTCGCTTCTCTTCAGGAGCGACTTCGACGCCTATAGCGTAAAGGCGGCGTTTGCGAAGGGCGGCGGATCGTCGCGGCGCTTTGGCGACGAGAGCCTCCAGCTTCGGATGTGGCCGGGACCGTACGGAAACGTGAACTCGCTCGCATACTCGAAGAGCGAGTCGCTCGCCTACGCACTCAAGGGCAACCTCGACCCGCGCCAGGGCACGGTGTCGTTCTGGGTCGCGTCCCTCGGGTGGAAGCCAAGCGAAAAGACGTTCCAGTGGTTCGTCACGGCCAGGCAACCTGGCTTCACGCTTCACGTCTACAAGTACGTCTGGCCGGGATATCTCTTCTTCTACATCGAGACGCCAGACGCGGAAGGCAAGCCCCGCCGCTTTGTCGCCAGTACGCATGTCGACGACAAGGACTGGACGGAGGGGCGCTGGCACAAGATAGACGCCGCGTGGGACGCGCTCGGCATGAAACTCTATGTCGACGGCGTCATGCCGAAGGACTATCGCCCCGCAAAGAGTGCGCCGGCCGTTCCGTCGCTGAAGTTCCAGTCGCGCATGGAGTTCCCCGCGGCATCGGACAATGGCGAGATCGTGGTCAATTCGATGTCGGCGAAGAGCAGCCCCGAGAAGAACGAGCGCACGGCGATTGACGACATCCGCGTCTATTCGCGCCCGCTGTCGGCAAAGGAGATAGGCGACGCATACGCCGCCGTCGCGCCGTCGACGTTCGGCAAGGTAAGGGAGAGACCGGTTCTCGGCGTGCCGGCGCTCGCCGCGCCCGTCGCGCTGGACGGCGACGTCCGCGATGCGGAGTGGGCAGACGCCTCGAGCGCTCCGATTGCCGAGGCCGCGCCGTTCTGCAGGAACAAGTCCACGTCCCTCCGCGGCAAGGTGTTCGCGAAGCGCGACGCCGGGAACCTCTACCTTGCGCTTGTCTCCAACCGTCCGCCGTGACGGCGCACGATAACGGCGCGCGACGGCAACGTGTGGGAGGACGATTCGTTCGAGGTCATGCTTGCCGGCGCGGACGGCACCGCGTACCACTTCATCGTCAATGCGAACGGCACCATCTACGACGACTGCTGCGGCGTGGCTTCGTGGAACTCGTCGGCCAGGTGCGCGGCGAAGTCGTCGAATGGCGGATGGAGCGCGGAGATGGCGATTCCGCTTGCCGACATAGGAGGCTTTCCGGTGAAGGGGAATTTCGGCCTCAGCGCTCGCGTCTCCGACTCCTTGAAGGAGCTGGACGGAGTCACGTGGTCGTATGTGTCGTATTCGTATGCCGACGCGAAGAGTTTTGGCGACCTCAAAGAGACTGCCGCGCCCGTATCGCTTTTGTCGTGCGGGGCACCCGAGTCCGGGGGTGTGGAGGTGAAGGTGTCCGGCAAGGCGAAGTTCGCCGCGTTCGTCGAGCGTGAGAACGGAGAGAAAACCGTCGCGTCCGTCGCGTTCCCAGGCGAAGCGTGGGCCTTGCAGGCCTCTCCCGGGAAGCAGAGGCTGTTTGTCGAGGCGACGCTGCCGAATGGCGCATGCGCACTTCGGTGGGAGCATTTCTACTACGTCGACCGCGAAGTGGAGATTGCGTACGACTGCCACTCCGGCGAGGGCTTCGTGGAGGCGACTGCGACGCTCTCCGGCGCGGCGGCGAGGAAGGCGGCGTCCCCGGGCGGACTCGAGGGCGAGATGCGCATAGTGAGAAAGTCCGATGGCGCGGTCGTGTCGAAGGTCGCCGCAGTGGCGCGCGGCGCGCAGGCGACGGCGCGGATCCCTCTGCCGAGCCTGGCGGCGGGCGAGTATTTCGTGGAGGCGTCCTTCGGCGGCGCCGCGGCGAAGGCGAGGTTCAACATCCCGGACCTGACGCCGCTGAAGACGCGCCCAGGGCTTGACCACAGCGTGCCCGCGCCATGGCACGAGATTCGCTGCGGCGGCGAGCGCACATGGCGCGTCCTTGACCGTGAATACGTCTTTGCGGAAGGGCCGTTCCCGGTCAGCCTGGTCTCTCGCGGCAGCGAGATGTTCGCAAGTCCGCCGCGTGTTTCGCTCGACGGCAAGCCTGTCGCGTGGAACGGCCTGCGGGTCGCGGAAGAGCATCCAGACGTCGTAAGGCTCGAAGGCCGGGGCTCTGCGGGGCGGCTTTCGTTCCTGTGGACAGGGGAGCTCTGGTTCGACGGACTGCTCGTGGTGCGGCTGTCGTCCGCCGGCAAGGGGAGCGTTTCGTCGCTCGTCGTCGACTATGCCGTTCCGCGCGAGCATGCGCGATACGTCTACAGGCAGGGATACCGGAACGGGCTGTTTGAATGGAAGGGTGACCGCATCGAAAAGACGTTCGATCCGCTGAGGCACCCCGACAGTTCGCTGCACTGGGCGAGCGGCATCGAGAAGGGCGTTGCATTCGGGTGTGTCTCGTGCGCGAACTGGGCGAATGCCCCGGGCGAGCCGAACGTAGTCTACGAGCGCGGCGACGGCGTGGTGTCGTTTGCCGCGAAGGTGATCTCGCGCCCCGTCGAGGTGGAGAGCCGGCTTTCGTGGACGTTTGTGCTGCAGGGGACGCCGTCGCGCCGTCCCGACCCCGACTGGAGGGCAGTAAACATCGGCGGCTATTTCGTGCCGACGATGCAGAACAGGCAGTTCGGCGGCGGCGGCGACGCGACGTTCGCCGACCAGCGCAAGGCCGACCGCTGGACTACGCCGTCCAACTTCCGCCCCAAGTGGCCGAAGTGGTTCCTCGACACGTACGACAAGCCCGAGATGCCGAAGAAGGGCGCGTGGAAGACCCGCTCGCACATTCCGTACAAGTCCCAGGTCTACTGCATGCCGATGCACGTCGGGACGAACGAGCCGGAGTACGACTACTTCTTCCATGACGCGGTGACGCGTCCCGCGCTGACCTGGAGCTACAAGGACGACGGCATTTCGCAGACCGAGTACTGCACGTGCGACACGCGGTTCTACGACGTGCTGCTCGCGAACATGGAGTGGTTCTTTCGCCACACGCCGGGCACGCTGGGTATATACAACGACTGCGCGCACGCCAAGGCCTGCGAGAACGCTCGGCACGGGCACGGAGGAGTCGATGCGTTCGGGCGGGGCTTCTCGTCGGTCTGCTGGCTTGAGCAGCGCGACTACTTCCTTCGCGAGATGCGGTTGGCGAGGAAGTACGGGCGAACCGTGCGCAACCACGTCCCGGCGGCGGACTTCGTTCCGTTCGTGATGGACTTCTGCGACGAGGTGTGGCCCGGCGAGGAGTTCCATGCGTCCGTGCTGGAGAACCTCGAGTGCTACACCGAGAGCATTTCGCCGGAGGCGTGGCAGTCGGTGTTCAACGCGGCCATACGGGGCGTTCCAAGCCACATTCTGCCGCAGTACGCCAGGGCGGGGAGCGCAATGAGCGAAGAGAGGCGCAGGGAGTGCGACTTCAAGCGACGGCCCGACTGGGCGGAGCGCGTCCTCGCCGCGGCGCTCGTCCACGACGTCGCGGTCTCCGCTGCGTACATCGACCCGAAGACGGTGGACCGCTGGTGGGTCATAAAGGAGCGTCTCCGCCTCTGGGACGCGAAGTTCCATGGATACTGGTTCGGCGACACGCTCAGGACGGGTACGAAGGGCGTCTACGCCAGCTGGTACGAACTGCCGCCGGGGGCGCCATATGGCAGGCTGGTCGTGGCGTCGAACTTCACGCGGGGCGACGCGCCGCTTGGCATTGCGGACCTGCCATGGGCGCATTCGTCGGTCAAGGAGCTGTGGAGGGGCGGGGACGTCTCCGGCAAGGGCCTTTCAGAACTTGTCATCCCGGCGAAGAAATTCGTGCTGCTTGGGGTGAAATGACGAGAAGGAGCGCCACTTGCCCGTTTCGGCCAATTAGAGTATAATATCGCAAATGACCAGCAACGACGAATATGTCATACAGCTCCTGACCGAGCGCGGCTACCTGACGCAGGATCAGGTGGACGCAGCGGCCCAGTCCATGAAGGCCGAGAACGAGACCACGCTAGACGTGCTCTTGGCGGGCGGGACGATTGGCGAGGACGAGGTCCTCGGCACCATCGCAGACCAGTTTGGCCTGAAGTACTGCCACATCAACGCGGACGCCATCAGCGGAGACGTCACCCAGGTCATACCGGCCGACATAGCCAAGAAGTACGGCGTGGTGCCTGTGGTCGCCAGCGAGGACTCCGTCACCGTGGCGCTCCTGGACCCGATGGGGTACGACGCGATAGACTCGCTGCGCTACGTGCTATCGGGCAAGGACATCGAGGCCGTGCTCAGCCCCATCGGCGAGGTGCGGGCCGCGATGGCGAAGCTCTACCCGTCCGGCGAGGACGCCGAGGTCCTGACGCGCGACGAGGAGGGGATCGACGGCGCGGATGCGACCGGCGACGACGCGCCCGTGATCAAGCTGGCGACGCTGATCATCACGAACGCCATCAAGATGAAGGCGTCCGACATCCACATCGAGCCGATGGAGAAGGAGTTCCGCGTCAGGTACCGCATCGACGGCGCGCTGCGCAAGATGGACTCGCCGCCCAAGCGTCTCCAGGGCGCGATCATCTCGCGCTTCAAGATCATGTCGAAGATGAAGATCTCCGAGAAGCGCATACCTCAGGACGGCCGCATCCAGATAACGGTCGGCGGCAAGGACCTCGACCTGCGCGTCTCGTCCGTGCCGACGAACCACGGCGAGTCGATCGTCATGCGAATCCTCGACAAGTCGAACCTCTCGCTCGGCCTGCCGCAGCTCGGCTTCCTCTCCGACGACCAGACAACCTTCGAGCATCTCATAAAGCTGCCTGACGGCGTGGTGCTCGTGACCGGGCCGACCGGTTCCGGCAAGACGACTACGCTCTACGCCTGCCTCGGGCAGATCAACACCCCCGACAAGAAGCTCATCACGGTCGAAGACCCCGTCGAGTACCAGATGAGCGGCATCAACCAGGTGCAGGTTAACAAGGACGTCGGCCTCGACTTCTCGGCGGCGCTCCGCTCGATTCTGCGCCAGGCGCCGAACATCGTGATGATCGGCGAGATCCGCGACGCCGAGACCGCGGACATCGCTATGGAGGCGGCGCTAACGGGCCACCTCGTGTTCTCGACCCTGCACACCAACGACGCGCCGTCCGCGGTGACGCGACTCTTGGACATCGGCGTGAAGCCGTTCCTCGTGGCGTCCGCCCTGCGCGCGGCGATGGCGCAGCGCCTGGTGCGCGCCATATGCGAGAAGTGCAAGGAGGCGTACACGCCGACGGACCGCGAGCTGAAGATGCTCGGCGGGCTCGCGCAGGGCACCAACGCGACGCTGCCGGAGAAGATGTACCACGGCGTCGGCTGCGACGTGTGCGGCAAGACCGGATACAAGGGGCGCAAGGGCATCTTCGAGATATTCAAGGTCGACGACACCATACAGCGGCTCATCTTCGACCATGCGCCCGCGACGCTGCTCAGGCAGCGCGCGAGGGAGCTCGGCATGCGCACGCTCCGCGAGGACGGCATGCTGAAGGTCGCGAGCGGAATGACGAGCCTGCAGGAGGTCCTGCGCGTCACGATGGGCGACGCCGACTGACGGCCGCTGCCGGGCAGAGGCAGGTGGAGGACAGGGTTTTATGATGGACAAACGCTATGACGCAAAGGCCGCAGAGGCGAAGTGGTATCCTCTGTGGGAGAAGAACGGCTACTTTCACGACGAGCCCGACGGGAGGGTTCCGTACTCTGTGGTGATTCCGCCGCCGAACGTGACGGGCATCCTGCACATGGGTCACGCCCTGAACCAGACCATCCAGGACATACTGGTTCGCTGGCGCCGCATGCAGGGCCGCAACACGCTCTGGCTCCCTGGCACCGACCACGCCGGAATCGCGACGCAGAACGTCGTCGAGAAGGCGCTCAAGAAGGAGGGCAAGCGCCGCCAGGACCTCGGTCGCGAGGCGTTCCTCGAGCGCGTCTGGGAGTGGAAGAGGCAGTACGGCGGCACGATCGTCCACCAGCAGCGCATGCTCGGCAACTCGACCGACTGGCGGCGAGAGCGCTTCACCTTCGACGAAGGCTGCTCCAAGGCCGTGGCGAAGGTGTTCTGCCAGCTGTACAACGAGGGCCTCGTCTACAAGGGCAACTACATAGTCAACTGGTGCCCCAGGTGCGGCACGGCGCTCGCCAACGACGAGGTCGAGCACGAGCCCAACCACGGCCACTTCTGGTACGTGAGGTATCCGGTGGTAGGGGGGCGCTGGACAACGGACGGGGGCTCTGGCGCCCCCGGACCCGCGCCCAAGGACTTGAGACCATATCTCGACTACGTGATGGTCGCCACGACGCGCCCCGAGACTCTTCCCGGCGACACGGCCGTCGCGGTGAACCCTAAGGACGACCGCTACGCCCACCTCGTCGGCAAGACGGTGATCCTCCCGCTCACCGGGCGCGAGATACCCGTAATCAGCGACGACTACGTCGACCGCGAGTTCGGAACGGGCATCGTCAAGATAACGCCCGCGCACGACCCGAACGACTTCCTCGTCGGCAAGCGCCACGGCCTCGCCGAGATCAACATCATGACCGACGACGCCCACATGAACGAGCTCGCCGGCGAGAAGTACTGCGGCATGGACCGCTGGGAGTGCCGCAAGGCCATCGTCGAGGACCTCGAGGCCGGCGGATACCTGGACCACGTCGAGGACATCGACAACCAGGTCGGCCACTGCTACCGCTGCCACGAGACGGTCGAGTCCCGGCTCTCGAAGCAGTGGTTCGTGAAGATGAAGCCGCTCGCCGAGCCCGCCATCGCCGCCGTGAAGAGCGGCGAAGTCAGGTTCGTGCCGGAGAGGTGGTCGAAGATATACTTCAACTGGATGGAGAACATCCAGGACTGGTGCATATCGCGCCAGCTCTGGTGGGGGCACAGGATTCCCGCGTACTACCTGAAGGGGAACGGGGAACAGGGAACGGGGAACGGAGAAGATGTCTTCGTCGCGGAGACGGCCGAGGAGGCGCTTGAGAAGGCGAGGAAGGCGACAGGCAACGCCTCGCTGACGCTCGCCGACCTCGAGCAGGATCCCGACGTCCTCGACACCTGGTTCAGCTCGTGGCTCTGGCCGTTCTCCACGATGGGATGGCCGGAGAAGACGAAGGACCTCGAATACTACTACCCGACGACCGACCTCGTAACGGCGCAGGACATCATCTTCTTCTGGGTGGCCCGCATGATGATGGCCGGCATCCACTTCATGAAGAAGCCGCCGTTCAGGAACATCGTCATCCACGGAATCGTCCGCGCCGCGGACGGCTCGAAGATGTCGAAGTCGAAGGGCAACTCGCTCGACCCGCTTGAACTGATCGAGCAGTATTCCGCCGACGCGCTCCGCTTCTCGATCGCGCTCATCACGTCCCTAGAGTGCGACACGAAGGTGAACAAGGAGAAGTTCGAGATCGGCCGCAACTTCACGACCAAGATATGGAATGCGGCGAAGTTCCTCGAGATGCAGGGCAATGCCGGAGGGTCTGCGGCAGCGCAACCTTTCAACCTTTCAACTTTGCAACCTTTCAACCTCTCTTCGGACGACCGCCACATCCTCTGGGCCTGCGACTCGGCGTGCCGCAAGGTGAGCGAGATCCTCGAGGCGTACCGCATCCAGGACGGCGCGCTCGCCGTGTACGACTTCTTCTGGACGCAGATCTGCGACGGATACGTCGAGTACGTGAAGGACTCGCCGAACAAGGCGGTCTCCGTGGCGATCCTCCGCGACGTCTTCTGGAAGGCCCTGAGGCTGCTGCATCCGTACATGCCGTTCGTGACCGAGGAGGTCGCGCACCAGCTCGGGTTCCTCAAGGACGGCGAGACGATCATGCTGCAGAAGTTCCCCGAGGGCTACACCGACGCCGAGAAGGCCGCGTGGTGCGTAACGGAGGAGAACTACGACTTCGTCAACGCGAAGCGCGAGGCGATCACCGCCCTCAGGGCACTCCGCGCCGAGTACAAGGTCCCGCCGGCGCAGTGGGTCAAGGTGACCATAGCGAGAACAACAACGGACGGGGCTTCTGGCAGCCCCGCACCCCTGCCCGAGGAAGAGGTAAAAGTCCTTGCCAAGGCGATGCGCGCGGAGGCCGTAGACTTCGTGCCCGCCGGCTCCGACCTGCCGATGCCGTCCAAGATGACTAAGTTCGGCATGGTCTACCTTTCGCTGGAAGGGCTTGTCGACAAGGCCGCAGAGGCGAAGCGCATCGCGGGGGAGCTCGCGAAGCTCGCCGGGTTCATCAAGTCGGCGGAGGCGAAGCTCGCCAACGAGAACTTCACGGCGCACGCGCCCGAGGCCGTAATCGCCGAGGCGCGGAGGAAGCTTGCCGAGAACAAGGAGAAGGTCGCCCAGCTCGAGAAGCTCGCCAGGCTATTCGCGTAGACTGCCTCAACCGGGGCGTTGCCGACGGGGGACTGCCGCCAACTCATTCCCTCAGAGACGACGGACTTTTCCCGAAGGCTTTTGCGAATGACGTGCTGAAGTACTGTAGCGACGAGAAGCCGCAGAATCTGGCGATGTCCTGAAGGGGGGTTGAAGTCGACATGACGAGCCGCCTGGCCTCCTTAAGGCGGATGCGCGATATCTCCTTCTGCACCGACGTGCCGAGCTGGCGGCGGAAGGCCGAGTCGACGAGCGTGTGCGACTTGCCGACGTGCGCGTATACGTCGACCGCCGATATGCCCTGCGATAGGTTCGACTGAATGAAGACTAGCGCGTCCGACAGCCATTTCGGCGAGAGTGGATACGTTCTCGTCGATTCGCGCTCGACGAGCCGCAGCGGCTTTACCTTCTTAGCGGTCGTCTGCGCTTGCGCAGGATCGTCCAGCATCTGCTGGAGCATGTGCGCCGCCGCGTAGCCGATGCCCACGGCGTTCTGGTCAATGGACGATATCGGCGGGTCGGTGAACTGGCACACGAGCTCGTCGTCGTCGCAGCCGAGGATTGCCACCTCGTCAGGCACTCGCAAGCCCTCCGCGCGGCAGATTTCGCTCAGCTGGTACGCCCTCATGTCGTGGGCGCAGAACACGGCGACGGGCTTTGGCAGCCGCCTGATCCAGCGCGAAAGCGACTTTGCGTCCGACGGCATTCCGAAATGCTCGCGCATGACGACTGATTCCTCGAAGTCCTTCAGCGCGGCGGACGGAGTGCGGTATGATTCGCATCCGTAGTGGTTGAGCTTCAGGCAGCGGACGAAGGCGTTTCGCCGGTCGTCGGAATAGCGCCGCCCGTCGTAGCCGCAGAACGCGAAGTTCGTGAAGCGGTGCTCGATGAAGTGCCGCGCCGCCATCTGCCCCACAATTCTTGCGTTCTGGTCCACGCCGGCGAAGCCTGGAATGGGCTTCTCCAGGAAGACGTCGACGACGGGCTTGCCTGTGTCGGCAAGAACGTCCGCGATCTCGTCGTTCATGACCCTCGCTATGAAGCCGTCGTGCGAGCGCAGCCTTTGGTTCCTGCGTATCTCTGAAAACTCGACTATCCTCAGCGACCAGTCCTTTCTCTCGCGTGCAAAGCGCACAATGCCTTCGCACAGCCTGCGCCCGTACGCCCTCTGGCGTTCGATGATTATGCCGATTGTCTTCATGTGCCGAACAGTATACCAAAAAACCGCCGGTTTTGCTATTGCGAAAATCAATAATAAACTTGCAGAAACTACAATTGCGGGCTATGCCTCAAAAATGATATCATACACATGGAAACGGAGAAACCATGCTTGTAAACATGAAAGGTGTTCTTGCGGACGCAGCAAAGGGCGGGTACGCAGTCGGCGGATTCAACTTCGCCTCGCTTGAGTCCGGGATGGGCGCAGTGCGCGCATCGGAGGAACTCGCGGTTCCGTTTGTCCTCGAGCATGCGCCCGCGCACGAGGAGTACTGCCCGTTCGACGTCGCCGCGCCCATTATGCTTCAGCTTGCCAAGGCGGCGAAGACCCCGGTCGTCGCGCACCTCGACCACGGCGACTCGGTGGAACTCTGCCTCAAGGCGTTGAGGCTCGGGTTTTCGTCCGTGATGTTCGACGGCTCGGCGCTTTCATACGAGGAGAACATCGAAAAGACGGCGTTCGTCTGCAAGGTCGCCCACGAGTTCGGCGCGACCGTCGAGGCGGAGCTTGGGGCGATGCCGCACAACCTCAAGGGCGAGCTTAGGGAGTACACGCCGGAGGACTTCTACACCAGACCGGAGGAGGCCGCCCGTTTCGTCGCCGAGACGGGGGTCGACGCGCTCGCGATTTCCTTCGGCACCGTGCATGGCGTGTACAAGGCCGAGCCTAAGCTTGCGTTTGGCGTGATCGACGAGGTGAGGAAGGCGACAGGCGACATTCCGCTCGTCATGCACGGCGGCTCGGGCCTTTCCAACGCCGACTACCGTCAGGCAATTTCTCGCGGCATCCGCAAGGTCAACTACTACACTTACGGCGCGATTGCCGCAGGCGAGGCCGTGCGCGAATATGTTGCGGATCACGAGGGCAAGTTGATGTTTCACGACATCGCAGTCTGCGCGACTGATGCCGTCTGCGCGGACGTAAAGCGCGTCATGCGCATCTTGAAGCCGGAGGTGTCATGATCGGCGGAAAGAGCAGGAGCGTGCTGTTTCTGTCGCTCGCGGCGGCGATGGGCGGTTTTCTCTTCGGCTACGATACAGCCGTCATAAACGGTGGCGAGCAGCAGATACAGTCCGTCTGGAATCTTTCGTCGTTCGTCCACGGGCTTGTGATGAGCTCCGCCTTGTGGGGCACTGTCATCGGCGCAATGTGCGGCGGCAAGGTTTGCGACAGGATCGGGCGCAAGCCGACGCTTTTCTGGGTCGGCGTGCTATACTCCGTGTCGGCGATCTGGAGCGCGATTGCGTTCGGGCCAAGCGACCTAATGGTCGCCCGTTTCATCGGCGGCCTTGGCGTAGGGGCGTCGTCCATCGCCGCGCCTGTCTATATCGCCGAGATTTCGCCGGCCGAGTGCCGTGGCAAGCTGGGCGGGCTATTCCAGTTCAACATTGTCCTCGGCATGGTCGTCTCGCAGTTCGTGAACTGGGCGCTTGGCGGAATCGGCGAGAACGCCTGGCGGTGGATGCTCGGCGCGGAGGCCGTGCCCGCGCTTGTCTTTACGCTGATGACGCTTTGGCTAAGCGAATCGCCGCGTTATCTTGCGATGCGTGGACATGAAGTTGGAGATAATAGTTGGAGTTGGAGAAAGGACGGGTCAGTTCCATTCTCCAACTCGAACTCTGAACTCCAACTCAATCCTTCAACTAGTGACTCCAACTTCTTCTCCCGCGGCAACATGCGGCCGATATTGCTGGCGTTTTTCCTCGCGATGTTCAACCAGCTTTCGGGAATAAACGCGATGATGTATTTCGCAAAGCGCGTATTCGAGATGGCGGGGCTCTCGCCGCAGGCCGCGCTCGGCACGGCGGCGGCGATGAGCGTAGTCCTCGGACTTGGCACGTTCGTGGGGCTGTTTCTCATCGACCGGCTTGGACGCCGTACGTTGCTGATTGTCGGTTCCATCGGCTGCTTCGCCGCGCACTTTGCGACGGCGGCGGCGTTCGTGTTCGACCTCGGGCTTCTCGCCGCGCTCTGCATCTTCCCGTTCATCGTCTTCTTCGCGCTCGGGCAGGGCGTCGTCATATGGGTGTTCATTTCGGAGATATTCCCTCAGCGGTTCCGCGCCGAGGGTCAGAGCTTCGGCAGCTTCACGCACTGGACGTTCTGCGCGCTCTTGACGTTCGTCTTTCCTGCGATGGCGGCGACTTGGGCACCGGCGGCGATCTTCGCGTTCTTCGGCACATGCCTCGTGGCACATCTCTTCTGGGCGATCTTCATCTGCCCAGAGACGAAAGGAAAGGCTTTGGAGGATATCAACTTATGATTATGGAATTGTGGAATTGTGAAAATGAGCCATTGTGCAATTATGGAATTGAGACCGCAATTTCACATTTTCATAATTTCACATTTTCACATTTTCATAATTTCACAATCTCTGCTACTCTGCGTCTCTGCGTTATAAACAAAAAGGAATCGAAATGAAATTCGCAGTATACTTTGGCAATCGTGGGTTCTTCCCCGGCGAGCTGGTCGCGTCGGCTATCGCCGACTTCAAGCGCGTTCTCGCGGCGAACGGACACGAAGCGCTCGTCATGGAAGGCGCGGGCACGCGCTACGACGCCGTCGAGACGCCGGAAGAGGGGCGCAGGTACGCCGACTTCCTCGCGGCGCATCGCGGCGAATACGACGGCGTGATTCTCTCGCTCCCGAACTTCGGGGACGAGAACGGCGCGGTAGTCGCGCTTCGCGACGCGGGCGTTCCGATTCTCGTGCAGGCGTATCCCGACGAGCCCGGCAAGATGGACTTTTCGCACCGCCGCGATTCCGTCTGCGGCAAGATCGCGATGTGCAACGTGCTACGCCAAGCGGGCATAAAATACACGCTTACGACGGACTTCGCGGAGCATCCCGATTCGCCGCAGTTTGAGAACGACTTGCGGAACTTCGCCGCCGTCTGCCGCGTGGTGAAGGGGATGAGGCGTTTCAACCTCGGCGCAATCGGCGCGCGCACTACTGCGTTCAAGACGGTGCGCGTCGACGAAATCGCTCTGCAGCGAAAGGGCGTCAACGTCGAGGCTGTAGACCTCGCCGAAGTGTTCGCGATTATGGATAGTCTGGATTCTGGTAGGGCGGCATCGATGATGCCGCCGTCGGCGGTTTCGTCGAAACCGCCCTACCAAGCCGCCGTTGCGGCGAAGCGCGAGAAGTATCTCGCCTACGCCGACTTCGCTAGTATAGAGGAGAAGAAGATCGACTCGATGGCGCGCCTTGGCGTGGCGCTCGACATTCTGATAAAGCGCTTCTCTTTAGACGCGCTTGCAATCCGCTGCTGGGATGAACTGCAGAAGCGCTATGGCATTGCGCCATGCTTGGCGATGAGCGTCTTGAACGAGGCGGGCCTCGCCGCCGCCTGCGAGATGGACGTCAACAACGCCGTGATGATGCGCGCCGTTGCGCTTGCGTCCGACTCGCCCGTAGGGCTCTTCGACGTCAACAACAACTTCGGCGGCGCGAAGGACAGGGCTATCATGTTCCACTGCTCGGCGATTCCCGGCTCGATGCTCTGCGGAAGGGGCTGCGTCGGCGAACACCTCATGTTCAAGAAGGCATACGGCCCAGGCACGGGAATCGGAATCTTCGGCGGCAAGATGAAGTCCATGCCGCTTACGCTCGGAAGCTTCAAGACTGAGGACGGACGGCTCTGCGCGTTCGTCACGGAGGGCGAGGCGACGGACGACGAGATCGAGAAGGAGTTTTTCGGCGTTGGCTTCGTCTTCCGCAAGGCGGACGGCGACGCGAACGCGATGCTCAACTACATGGCGAAGAACGGCTACCGCCACCACGTCGCGTTCGTGCGCGGCAGCTGGTCCGCCGCCATCGTCGAGGCGTTCTCCAACTACCTCGGCTACGACGTGGAGAGGATATAGAGCAACGCAAAACCGAAATTGCGTTGCTTTGCGTTACAGGCGTGAAAGTCGGAAGGATGAAAAGCAATGAACAGGCGAGAATTCATAGGCAGCTCAGCACTTTTCGCAGCGTCAGGGATCGGTCGCGCCGTTTCGGCGGAGACTTCGCCGGGCGGTGGTAGGCTTGTTGCGTCCGCGCCGATGCTACAGGCTCCGGCGGAGACGACGATGGGCGTCGTCTGGGCTGTGGGCACGATGGCGAAGGGCGAAGTGGACACGAGACCGAGATATGGTATCATGCCGAGCATCGTGCAGGGAGAACGGGTCTTCTTGTCTTAAGCATGGCAACGAAAGGAGCAGACATATGCAAGGTAGAAGAGATTTCCTGAAGAGTGCGACTTGGTTCGGCGCGGCCGGGCTGGCGGCTGCGGCCCATAGGTCCGAAGCGGCCGGCGAGCCGAACGCGGTTCTGGGCAGGACGTTCGTCGCGGCATGTCCGCCGGCGAGGGCGTCGATTCCGCGCACGCCCGGCCCGTACAGGGTCATGGTCGTCGGCGGGCATCCGGACGACGCCGACATCATCTGCGGCTGCATTGCGGCGAAGCTCGTCAAGAAGGGGTGCCGCGTAAAGTTCGTCGCGGCCTGCAACGGCGACCTCGGCCACCACATCCACAGCCGCGAGAAGATCGCCGCCATCCGTCGGCAGGAGACGCTGAACGCGGCGAAGGTCCTCGGACTCGACAGCTATGACATCTACGGGTTCGGCGATGCGCGCTGCCCGAACACCATAGAGGCGCGCGAACTGGTGGCGCGGAAAATTCAGGAGTTCGAGCCTGACATAATCATGACGCACCGCGACTGCGACTACCACGTCGACCACCGCACGATAGGCACGCTCGTCAAGGACTGCGGCTACATGCTCGGGTGTCCGCACTGGATCGAAGGCTCGAAGGCCCTCCGCCGCCGTCCGCTCATTCTTCTAATGAGCGACATTTTCACCGTTCCGCGCGTGATGCGGCCAGACATCCTCGTCGACGCTGACCCCTACCTCGGCAAGTGGATGGATGCGCTCAACTGCCAGGTTTCGCAGTTCTACGAGTGGCTGCCGTGGGACAAAGGCGTCGAGGACGAAGTCAGGGCCATCGGCGACCGTACGGTCAACATCGCCGCCCGCAACGCCTACCTGATGAAGTACTGGGGCAGCCGCAAGGTCAATGACGCCAGACGCTTTGCCGCCGCATGGCGAGAACAGTACCCGGGCAGACCCGTGCCAGGGGCGATCGAAAGCTTCGAGATCAGCGAATACGGCAGACCTCCGATAAAGGAGGACTTCGAACTGCTGATGGGCTGAATGAAACAGTGAAGCAAACCCGACAAAAGGAAAGGAGCCGAGCCATGGCAGGAAACATTGGAAAAACGTTGCTGGTCGCCACAATGGCCTTGACCGCCGCAGTCCGCGTCGCCGCAGAGACGACGCATGTTCTGAACTCGGCCAAGTACGGCGCCGCGACGCAAATAACGTCGGCGCTCGACTGGAACGACGAGGACAACTGGGATGCCGAAGGCGTGCCGAACTCGTCCGATTCTTTCGCCTCGATCAGCGCCTCGCTGCCTGCCGGCAAATATGCCTACGTGACATCGGCCGTGCCGGTCACGCTGTCCCGGATCGGCTACAACGGGGCGCCCGGCTACTTTTACCGCTACGCCTACGTCAGCGACAAGACGCTGACGCTTGCCGGACTCCAGAAGAGAAACGCGGCCATGCGTCTCTATGTGCCAGTGGCGGTCGACGCTTCGACGATCTACACCAGCTACATAGCGTTCTGCGGCCCGCTTGATCTGTCGAACGCCGCGACCGTGTGGGGCAACTATTACACGACGGAGTTCCGCTTCGATTGCTGGGCGGACAGCACGGATTCCGTGCGAGTCAACCCTTGCGGCACTGACGGCAATCTCAGCATGTCTGGAGCGACGATGGTTTTCGTCGCGCCGGAAAGTTCTGCGGAGGACGTGACGGGCGTATACAGGCTGACGGCAGGGTCCCCATTCGTCTTCCGCGCGTCGGGCTCTCGAAACGCGCTGCCCGTCGGCACGACGGTGACTGGCGACTGCGTTGCGCAAGGGGCTTTCGTCAAGCGGGTGTTCCCCGACGATTCGTTCGAGCTGAGCGCGCCTGCGACGGGGACGTCTGCCGCGTCCACGCTGACGTTTGCGGCCAGGACGGCCTCTCTGCGCCAGTCTTTTGCGTCAATCGGGCAAATGGGAACGGACGCCGTGACCATCAAAGTGCACAAGTATCGCGCCGAGGACGAGTTTGTCGTCTGCACGACGAATTTCCGCTGGCTGACCGCCGGGCATGTCACTGTCAAGACGGATGCCGGATTCGAGCCAGGCGTCTTTTCGACGTGCGGTTTCCAGAGCGCTGAAACGCAGACCAAGGCGCGTCTCAAGCTTGAGACATGCGAACTGGAGCTCGTGCCGCCGGGCGGTCGAGCCGAGTCCGACGAATATTCGCGCATCCTGCAGTCGACCGCCGACGCCGTCACGGGTCTTTCAATCCCGGAGGGGAAGACTGTCGACGTGAAGCACGTCCTTGAATGGAAAGGCGCTTTCGTCAAGCGCGGCGCAGGCACGCTGAAGATCGCCTTCGAGGACACCGAATGCGGCAGTCTCGCCGTCGAGTGCGGGCGCCTTGAGCCATCCGTTCCGGACGGCGCGGGCAGCGTGAAGTCGCTGACCGTCGCGAGCGGGGCCGAGTTCGTCGTGCCGGCGGATGGGCTGACCGTCGAGTCGGCGTCGCTTGCCGAAGGGGCGATCCTCTCCGGCGGGACGCTGACCGTCGCCGGCGGCGCCCGCAGTTCTGGGTTCATCTGCCGCGGGGGCGCCAAAGTGGTCTACGTCTACGATCCGAAGGGCGCGGATGTCGTCCACGAGGTTCCCGTCTGGACGACGCTGCCTGCGCGGCTCGACCCGGCGTTCTGGGTCGATGCCGACAACGCGGCCTCGCTTGAGCTCCGCCAGGTCGACACGACCAGATACGTCTACCGCGTCAACGACGTGCGCGGCGCGGGCCATGCCTTCGCGACGAACACGACGGACGGGCTCTACATGCCGATTCTCAAGGATCTAAACCGCGGCAACAAGTCTATCGTGTTCGCCGGCAAGTGCGCGCCGGTGTCCGGCGAAACAAGCGACATAACATTGACGGACTCTCTCGTATGGGACAAGCCCATCTACGGCATCAGGTTCGTCTTTCAGGTGCTGGACCGGGCCGACAGCTTCGGCGGCCAGTATCTCGGCTGCTCGTCGCGCGTATCCGGCCACATCGGCGATTTTGTGCGTGCGCCGAGCGATTCGCAGGCGTATTTCACAACGCCGATATTCTACTCGCACGCCTGCGCCGGCGTCCTCGGCGGCACGTTTCGCGTGCTTGACAAGGTATGGGACGCGACAGCTCACGGTTTCCCCTACTACACCGAAAAGGCCAGCACTCTCGACGGCGGCCGCTACCCTGACAAGCACATGTACGCCCCGCTCGTGACGTCGCTCGAGACGGTCGAACCGTATCCTGCGGCGGACACGTTCGACTTCGACTACGGCTCCACAAGCCGGTTCGGCAACAAGGGTCTGTGCGAACTCATCGTGTTCACCAACGAAGTGTCGCTGACGGACCGCCAGGCGATCACGGCCTATCTGGCGAAGAAGTGGAACAACTGCGAGATCGTCAACTTCAGGCCGACGAACGCCGACGGCTCGACGCTCGGCGTCGCGGACGTGACGGGAGGCGACCTGAATCTCGCCGTCGCGGAGGGCGGCTCTCTTATGGTCGATGGCGTGACTGGCGGCAACACGCTCGTCAAGTCCGGCGCTGGCACGCTCTTCGTGCCCGAATACGTGAACGCCTCGGGCAAGCTGCGCGTCGCGGAGGGAACGCTGGAACTTGCCGCGCCGGCGCTCACGGCCGGCGACCTGCCTGCGAATCCCTATCTGCACCTGGACGCGACGGCAATCGGGTCGGACTACATCGTCGTCGATGGCGTCACGAACCTGACGGCCTGGTCGGACGTGCGCGGCGAGGGCTATCCGACTGCGACGCTGGCCCGTCAGAACTCGACGCAGAAGCCGTATGTGCACACGAATGCGCTGAACGGTCTGCCGACGGTCGATTTCGGCGAGTACCACTACGACAACACGCAGAGCGGCGGCGCCGTGCCGCAAAACTCGTCCGCAATGTCGCTGAAGACGACGAACGGGATGCACTCCGTCTTCGCCGTCTGGGGTTCGCGCAACGGCGGCGGCAGCGGCATTCTCGGCTGCGGCGGTGGTGCCTACAACCAGGGGCTCGGGCTGACGCGCGGCGGCGACGCCTACGGCGCGTCGAAGGACGATCCGATATTCCGCTCGGGCGCGAAATACCACTATCCCGGTTTCGGCGGCAACTACGCCTACGCCAGCCGCTTCTTCTTGAACGGCGAAGCCGTGGATCCGTCGGTCGTCGGTTTCTCTGGCGGATACGACATCGTTTCGCTCGTAACCTACAACTCCTTCGGCATGTCCGCGCTGTCGAGCGGCGGCCTCTACAACCGCTATTATGGCGGTGAAGAGATTGGCGAACTGATCGTCTACGAGCGCGCGCTGTCCGAAGAGGAGGCGAAGAAGGTCGAGGCGTATCTGCGCATGAAGTGGTACGGCGAGGAGACTGTCGGCTATCGCGCGCCCGTCGCGGATTCGGTCGCGGTCGAGGCGGGCGCGACTCTCTCGCTGCGCGGCAACGCGCCGCTGACGGCTAGGATCCTTTCCGGCGCAGGCACGGTCGCCGGTTCGGTCGTCGGCGCAGGGGCTTCGGAAATCGTCGTCACGGTGAACGCGGACGGGTCTGTCTCGGGACTGACCGTCAGCGGCGACGCCGACCTCTCGGCGGGCTGCACGGTGCGCCTCGACGGCTCGGTCGGCAAGCTGGCGGCGGGCGAGTTTGTCATACTGCGGGCGCTGGGCGACCTGCGCGTCGGCGAGCTGACCATGGATACGACAGGCGTCAAGAACCGCTTCTGCTTGCTGGCGGTGCGTGGCGGAAGCATCGTGCTCAAGGTCGTAAAGTCTGGATTCGGCGTGATCATTCGCTGAACCAGGGAGCAAACAACACAAACCAAAGGAGAATGAAATGGCAAAGACGAATGAAATGGCTGGCGTCTCCGGTGCGATGGTATGTGTCATGGCGCTGGTCGCGGCCGGCTGCTGCGACTGCGCGACGGGCGCGAAGCCGCTGGTGGATATTCCCCAAGGACACAAGCCGCAGGTGATCATGGGCCGCGACTGCTGGCGCGTCCTCGACCGCTACACGGCATACGGCTGGGCCGGCAAGTTCGTCGCTCGCGACAATCCCGAGTTCAACGCCGACCCGGCGGTCGCCGACGTCGTGCCGTGCTATGTCGCGGCGGCGAATCCGCCGCCGCCAGAAACCGGCCTCGCCGTCTGGCCGAAGCTCGAAGACTACTTCCGTCCCGGCGCGCCCGACCGCGAGATACTGACATCGAACCCGCTGCCTGACCGGCCGTTCTTCCTGACGAAGCGCAGCGAGCGCTTCCGCAGCACCTGGGGCAGCCCCGTCTCGGTCGACATGCCGGCGTACCGCGCTTGGCGGGCCGCGCACCCGAACCTCGTCGTGGACGGCGGCATGGGCGAGTGGTGCAACGACCTCGACAACGCATGGGCCACCCTTGCCGGGCGGAGAGGGACTTACTGCGACGACAGGCCGGACTCGTCGAACAGAGTGGCGGCGCTCGCCAGGTTTCTCGGCACTCGCCCGAAGACGCGCTACGAGCATGTCGACCTGCTGAAGCGCTACTTCGCCATGCGCAAGGAGCGCAACTTCGGCGGCACGATGGCCGTTCTCGACGCCCACCTGAACACGCTCCACATCGCCGGCGACCTCGGCGCGGCGCTGGTCAGGATGGAGACGACGCGCTCGGGGCAGTACCGCTACCAGCCCACGGCGATGTTCACGCGCGGCGCGGCGCGGCAGTTCGGCGTGCCGTGGGAGTGGTACATCGCGGGCTACGTGAACGGTCCGTCGAAGTTCGGCAAGGGCTATCTCGGCGACGCGATATGCCGCTACCCTGCGACGGCAGAGGCGACCGGCGAGCCGCACTACGCCGAGCCGCGCGAAGCCAAGTGGGCGCCTGGCGGCACAATGCGCCAAGGCAACTCAGGCCCCGACTTTGGCATTTCGCGCTCGCTCTTCAAGCGCACGCACTACCTCGCCTACCTTTCCGGCGCGAACTACATCCAGCTCGAAGAGTGGAACAGCGGCATCATAAACATGTGGGACAAGGCGCAGGGCAAGACCGTGTTCTCGCCGCGCGGCAAGATATACGCCGAATTCGCCCGCTTCATGCGCGAGCATCCGGACCGCGGCGCGCACTACTCTCCCGTCGCGGTCTGCGTGCCGCTCGCGCAGGGATATCCGACATGGGGCGGTGCGCCGTTCGCCAATCCCGCCTTTGGCTATACGGCCGGCGACAAGGCGGTCGACGCCGTGTTCTACACACTCGTGCCGGGCTGCGACTACTCCGTCTGCCGCGACCGCGGCGAAGAGAAATGCCTGCGCAACTCGCCATACGCGGACATGTACGACGTTATTGCGCCCGACGCGACCTCGCAGACGCCCGAACGCCTGCTGGCCGTGATGAAGAGCTACAAGGCGCTCGTGGTGGTCGGCGACTACCGCGACACGTCATGGGAGAAGACGCTCGCGCAATACGAGGCCGAGGGCGGGCGCGTCGTCCGCGTCGGGCCGGACACGCTCGCCGACGCCGTCACGACGGGCAAGGGACGCTCCATCGCGCACGGCGAGGTGCGCTATCCGCGTCTCGAAGCGGCGCTGAATGAGCTGCAGGACGCCTATTTCCCGTTCGCGGTGGACGGCGACTGCGCCTACGGGCTCACGGCGGCCGACGACCACGTATGGCTCTATGTATTCAACAACGCCGGCGTCACGAAGTTCGCGGACGCGCCGGAGGAGCTTGACGCGTCGAAGACGACAGACGTGAAGGTCGCGCTCAGGCCCGGCAAGGGGTGCGTCCGCAAGGTGACCGAGCTGCTCTCCGGAAAGGACGTCGCCGTCGCCGACGGCGCGTCGTTCGGCTGCCAGCTCGGGCCGGGCGAGCTCGCGGTCTTCGAGATCAGGTGACTTAAGTCGGAGGTGGGCGAAGTGACGGGGACGCTCTGGAAGGTTGGCAGGTTCCTGGCCCTGGCGTGGGCTGCGGGGCACTGGACGCGCGCAGACGGCGGGAACATGCCGCCCGAAGACCTCTTTGACGGCAAGACGCCTGTCGTCGTCGAGACGAAGGCGTTCAAGCTGATGATCAACCCCGACGCGACGGCGCGCTCGCTTGTCGTCAAGGCGACCGGCGAGGAGTGCCTGCTTGCGGACGAGAAGGTCCCCGTCTTCGCCTCGACGCAGATCCGCCCGTTCAACAACGAGATCCGCCTCGTCCAGCAGGCGAAGCGGACGACCTATCCTGCGAACCGCATCCGCCGCGATGGCGACCTTCTCTATGTCGGCTTCGAGACGGCGCCCTACCAGGTGGCCGTGCGCGTCACGGAGTCGCCCGATGGCTATGCGACGTTCAAGATCGACCGCCTCATATCCAACACTACGGACGAGCACCAATACTACAACTGGAACCTCGA
Organism: Kiritimatiellia bacterium; assembly: GCA_017405115.1. The sequence continues at coordinate 40,242 of JAFRBA010000205.1, read as the reverse complement.
CGTGCCGCCGGTGGAGTCCTTCCGCCTGCTGCAGCTGCCGGTGAAGGAGCGCGAGAACTTCGGCGAATGGCTGAACGTCATGTGGGACGACAGGGCGGCGGTCGGCGTCATCGGCGGCACGCCATACATGGACGTCGACAGCGAGCGTCGGCACGGGTTCCGCAAGCTCACGGTCGAGTCGCTCAGAAGCTACGGCGTCACAAACGGCGTGGCGGTTCTGGCGGTCGCGTCCGGCAGGGAGAGCTTTCTCGACCAGATCGACGCCGTGGAGCGCGACCTCGGGCTGCCGCGCGGCGTTCAGAGCCGGCGCGACAGCCGTCTAAACGCCTCCATATTCTGGGTCGGCGGCTTCCGTCCGGATACCGTCGACAGAATCGTCTCGGCCATGAAGCAGGGCGGCTTCAGAATGCTGCTCGTCTACTATCCGAATCTCGTGAAGGCGAAGAACTACAGGACGCTGCCGGACTATTCGTGGGACAACGGCTGGACGGAGGAGAAGCTGACGGCGGCGATCGACCGCCTGCACAGGGAGGGCATTTCCGTCGGCATGCACACGCTTCAGACATTCATCGGCATCGACTCGTCCTATGTGACGCCGGAGGCCGACCACCGTCTCGCGCTTCTCAGACACTACACGCTCTCGCATCCGATCCCGGCCGCTGCGGACCCCGACGAGATACTGGTCGAGGAGAATCCGGTCGCCGCCCCGATGCAGGAGAAGATACGCGTCCTGAGATTCGGCACGGAGCTTTTCGCCTATGCCGGCTATACGACGGAGCGTCCCTACAAGTTCACCGGCGTCAGGCGGCGGCACTTCGGCACGTACGCGAAGGACCATCCACGCGGCGAGATCGGCGGCGTGCTGGCCATGAGCGAGTGCCAGGCCGTATCTTCGTACATCGACCAGGCGTCGTCCCTGCAGGACGAGATCGCCGAGAAGATCGCGCGGATATACAAGTGCGGGCTCGACTTCCTCTACTTCGACGGGTCTGAGGACGCGAACGAGCCGTGCACGGTCAACATCTCGCTTTCCCAGTACCGCTGCGTGGAGGCCTGCCGAAGAGCGTCGGGCCGCGCGCCTCTCTTCACCGAGGGCTGCGCCAAGAGCCACTTCGGCTGGCACATACAGTCGGGCGCGAACGCCTTCGACGTCTTCGGCCCCGAGATATTCAAGGAGAAGATCGTCGAGTATCCCTGCGCCGCGGCGAAGCGTCTTGCGAAAGACTTCTCCCGCGTTGACTTCGGATGGTGGGGCTTCTGGTCGGCGAAGCTGGACGGCGAACCGGCGCTCAGGGAGGGACTGTTCCGCTCCGGCCGCCGTACGGTCGGCACGCAGGTCGACATCTGGGAGTACGGCACGTCCAAGGCGGCCGCGTTCGACAGTCCGGCGACCGTGCAGATCGACGTCGCCGGTCTTGGCCGCCACAGGCGCCAGGGCGACATTTTCGAGATGATGCGGCGCTGGGAGGACGTGCGCCGCAGAAAATGGCTGACGTCCGAGCAGAAGGAGATGTTGAAGGATCCGGCTCGGGAGTTCCATCTATGCCTGAACGGGAAGGGCGAGTACGAGCTTCTGGAGTGGAGGCAGCTCGACGTCGCCGGGGACAGGTGGTCGCGCGTGCGAGCGTTCGTCTTCGAGCGTGGCGGGAAGCGCGTCGTCGCCTACTGGGACGTTGCCGACAGGAGCGTTCTGAAGCTGACCCGCCCGCTCAACGGCGTGACCGAGCTTGTCGCCGAGAATCTGGCGCATCTCGAGACGGACGCTTCGCTGGAGGATGTCCGCGCCGCATTTGCATCGGCGTCGATTCGGGCATCGTGACCGGGGCATGTTGGGCACAATGGCTTTGACATTCCGGTAAAGGGGACAAGGAGGGTAATGAACAGACGTGAATTCATCGGCGGCTCGGCGCTGTTTGCCGCCACGGGACTGGTTCGCCCTGCCGCTGCGGCGCATCTGCCGCGCGGCGGCAGGCTCGTAGCGTCCGCGCCGATGCTCCAGGTTCCCGCAGAGACGTCCATGGGCGTCGTGTGGGCCGTGGGTGCGATGGCGAAGGGCGAGGTGGAGGTATCGGAAAGTCCCGACATGCTGGACGCGCGTACGTTCCGGTGCGGCGGATTCGGAGTGAACGGCTTCGACGACAGGATTCTTTCGGCTCGGCTTTCCGGGCTCAGGCCGGCGACGCTATACCACTACCGCACGAAGACGACGCGCCTCATGTACGAGCGCGGCGGATACCATCGCGAGCTTGGCGAGACGCAGACTTCCCCCGTCTACTCTTTCAAGACCCCGGGCGCGGCGGCCGAGTCGCGCTTCGCCGTGCTGAACGACACGCACATGGACTGGAAGAGCTTCGGCATGGTCACGCGCAAGCTAAAGGAACTGGCGCCGCCCGTCGCAATCTGGAACGGCGACGCCCTGAACTCGACCGAGAACGCTGATCAGGTCGTGAAGGCGCTTCTCACGCCGGAGGTGGAAGACGCGGATTACGCGGCGCGCATGCCGGTTCTCTTCAACAACGGCAACCACGAGTACCGCGGGCTGTACATGCGCAATCCGCATGACGTCATTCTGCCGCGCCTTGCGTCTGAACGTCGACCCAAGGACGAAGCGCTTCTGCGCAACTTCGCGATACGCCAGGGAGACATCGCCATAATCGGGCTCGACACCGGCGAGGACCGGCCCGACGACCATCCGTGGCACGCCGGGCTCTCGAATTGCGCCGCATACAGGAGTGCGCAGACGAACTGGCTGGAAGACGCGCTTTCACGCCCCGAGATCGCGTCTGCACCGTATGTCGTGGCAAGCTGCCACATACCTCTTCTGCCGCGCAAGTCCGAGAGGGACAACCCAATGTGGTGGAGCGCGGAGGGCGCGCGCGAGTGGGCTCCGGTGCTCACGCGCCACGGCGTGCAGGTGGTAGTCGTCGGGCACATGCACGAGTACCGATGCGACATGGCGGACGCATCGCGCTCCTGGGCTCAGATCGAAGGCGGCGGATACGAACGGGGGGAGCGTTTCATCGACGGCAAGTCCGTGAAGAACCCGGGCTATTTCCCGACGGTGATCGAGGGGAAGGCGGAAAGCGGCCGGCTCGTCGTCACGGTCTACGACGCATGGCGAAACAGCATTGCGGGCCGCCACGAATTCCCGCCGCGAAATACATGACGCCGCTGCCCGCCGTCCTGCTCTGCGCGCTGCCAGCCGTCTTGGTCACGGTAGACGATTCCGCCCCGTCCCGCGCCGTTGCGCCGACGTTTCAGGGTGTCTTCATCGAGGACGTGAGTCACGCCGCCGACGCATTGATGACGCCGGACGGCTTCCGCGAAGATGTAGTGGATGCAATCGCCGCGCTGAAGCCCGGCTTCGTCCGCTTTCCCGGCGGTTGTGCCGCGCAGGGGCGCACGTTCGAGGAGCAGTTTAGCTGGAAGCGGACGATATGCCCTCCGGCAGAGCGCCCGTGCGTTTCCAACCTCTGGGGCTATACGACAAGCTTCCGGCTTGGCTTCTACGAGTATTTCCTCTTGTGCGAACGGCTCGGCGCCGAGCCGGTTCCCGTCGTCGCTGCGGGCATGACGTGCCGCCACTTCTCGAAGCCCCTGTGCATGAAGTCGCTTGGCGCGGAGATGGACGCCGTGGCGCAGGATGCCTGCGACCTCGTTGAATTCGCGAACGGCGGCGTAACGACGAAGTGGGGAGCGAGGCGCGCTGCGATGGGACATCCAAAACCGTTCGGGATGAAATACCTTTCAATCGGCAACGAGGATGTCGGCGCGGATTACTTTGTCCGCTACAGGGCAATCGCCAAGGCGGTGCGGGCTCGGCATCCGGAAATAAGACTGATTGCCGCAGCCCACCGCGCGAAGGAGCGCGACCAGGGATATTCCGAAGTCCGCCGAGAGCTGACGAGCGACATTGCGGACATCCTGGACGAGCACTTCTACTTTTCGCGCGACTGGCTTGAGAGAGAGTGTGCGCGGTTCGATGCCTATCCGCGCTCGCAACGCCTGGCAGTGACGGAGTATGCCCACAAGGAACGCGGCACGGAGAACACGCCGCGCTCGGCTTTGCTGGACATGGCGTTTCTGCTGAACCTTCTCAGAAACGCCGATCTCGTCGAGATGACGTCGTACGCGCCGCTCTTGGCATGGAAGGGCAGGGAGAACTGGAGGCCGAACCTGATCGAGTTTGACGGCAGGGCGCTGACGCTCACGCCGAACTACGACCTGCACGTGCGTTTCGCCGGCGACCGTCCTGACGAGGTGCTGGATTCGCGAAGCGATACGACAAACGGCTTCCACCATGTCGTAGGACGGAAGCGCGGTCGCCTCCAGCTCCAGTGTGTCAATCTTGGCGCCGAGCCGCGCGAAGTTATCGTACGCATAGGCGGCCGCCGTGTTGCGCGCACGGTGCCGCCGCAGTCATACCAATGTCTCGATTTGGATGAAGACCAGGATCGCGTGTTGCGGGTGGACGTGCCGTCTCCGTCGATGGGGCGCACGGTTCCCGTCGCTGTTGTTCTGCCACGCTACTATGGGCGAAACGGCGGACGGCATCCTGTCGTCGTCTGTCTGCACGGCGTGGGCGGAACGAGTTCGACGTTTCTCGGCGAACCGCTTTTCCGCGCTGTGGACGGGTATGGGTTCATCGCCGTGTGTCCGCAAAGCGGACGCAGTTGGTGGTTTGACGCGCCAGCCGTCGCCACAAACCGATACGAGACATTCGTTTCGTCGGAACTTGTGGAATGGATCGACCGTACATACAAAACGAAGTCGTGCCGCACGGCGCGTGCAATCGTCGGCGCGTCGATGGGCGGTCACGGCGCGTGCTGGATAGGCTTCAGGCATCCCGATGTATTCGGTGCAGTCGGAAATGTCTACGGAGGAGTGGATTTCACCGGGTTTCCGAAGCAGTTTGGGCTTTCCGATTTGCTTGGACCGAAGATTGGAAACGAGGAAACATGGCGGCGGCATACGGCGCTTGCGGCGAGCGACTCGCTTGCTGACGGGACGCTTGATTTTATCATATGCGTAGGCGTGAAGGACTTCTTCCTGGGCCCGAACCGCGCACTCCATAAACGGCTTTGTTCAAGAGGTGTACGCCACGCGTATCTTGAGATCGCCGGCTGGGACGATGCCCACATGTCGCACAACGGCGATTTTCTGCGAATGGCCGAACCAATTATCTACGCCCGCTTCGCCAGTTTCTTCAGAAAAGGGGATGAGTCATGACTATGCTTGTATTTGCCGCAATGGCGGTTTTGCCGTTCAACGACGGATGGGAGTTCCAGCGCAAGGGGGAGGGCGGATGGACCGCCACTTCCGTTCCGCACGACGCGGCGTTCGGCCTGCCGTTATCGCGCGACGAGGACCACGACCACGGCTTTGCACCGTCGCCCGAGACACGCTACCGCAAGACGTTCGCGAGGCCGGACGGCTTTGGGAGATTCTCGCTAAAGTTCGACGGCGTGTACATGGACTCCCAGGTGTTCGTGAACGGGCGGCTTGCCGGTGGGCGGCGCAACGGCTATGTGCCGTTCGAAGTGCCGCTCGATGGCCTTGGCGACACAAACGTCGTCGAGGTCGTATGCCGTGCCCCGTCGCCGAACACTCGCTGGTACGCGGGAGTGGGCATCTTGCGCGACGTGTGGCTTGTCCGGCGCAAGGGCTGGACGCTTGATCCGGAGGCTGTCGCAGTCACGACGGAACTGCGCGGCGACGGTGCGGCCGTAGTGCGCGTCAAGGCGGACGGCGCGAAGGTCGTTGAGCCGGCGGGCGGCGAATTCGTTGTGGAGAAGCCCGCGCTCTGGACTCCGGAGACGCCGAATCTCCACTGGCTGTCCGTAACGGCGGAGAACGCGGCGGGCGAGCGCAACACGGTGCGCGTCCGCTACGGCATCCGCACGGTCGAGTTCACGAAGGACCGCGGCATGCTGCTGAACAGGAAGCCGTACAGAATCAAGGGGATGTGCCAGCACGACACCTTCGGCGCATTCGGCGCGGCCTTTAACTTGCCGGAGCTAAAGCGTCAGCTTGCCGCGCTGAAGGACCTCGGCGCAAACGCCATTCGCACGGCGCACAATCCGTTCGCGCCGCAGTTCTACGACCTGTGTGACGAGACGGGGTTTCTTGTAATGGACGAGTTGTTCGACCAGTGGAAGATTCCCAAGACCAGGTTTGGCTACTCTCGGTTCTTCGGCGAATGCTGGCGCAGCGATCTCGCCGCCATCGTGCGGCGTGACCGCAACCACCCGTGCGTAGTTTTGTGGTCTGTTGGCAACGAGATACGCGACCATTGGAAGTGTGCGGACGGTGTTGGGGCGCTCACGCGCCAAATGGTCGCGGCCGTCCATGCCCTCGATCTGACGCGCCCTGTGACGGCAGGCCTCAATCATCCTGACGTTTCGGCGACGAATGGTGTAATTGCCGCGCTCGACGTGGTGGGGCTCAACTACAACGCCGACTGGTACGCTAAACTGCGCGGCGTCAAGCCGGTTTTCGGGTCTGAGACAGCGCCGTCGCTCGCCGACCGCGACACATATCTTTTCGAGGTGCGGGACGGACACATGGTGCCGGTGCAGGCGCAAGGGCATCGTGAGTGTGCCTACAGTCCCAAGGCGTTCACATGGGCGGCGCCAGCAGAGGTCGCGTTGCGCGTACAGATGGATTCCCCATGGAGCGCGGGAGAGTTTGCGTGGTGTACGTTCGATTATCTCGGAGAGCCTAACCATACAGGTCGAACGGGGAAAGACTACTGGCCGGCGCGAAGCTCGTATTGGGGCATCTGCGATCTTGCGGGCTTGCCAAAGGACCGCTACTGGCTCTACAGAAGCCTCTGGAAAGACGTCGCGAGGACCGTCCACCTGATGCCGGACTGGACGCATCCCGGATGCGAGGGGAAGATATTCCCCGTGTGGTGCTACACGAACGCAAAGGAGGCGGAACTCTTCCTCAACGGACGCTCTCAGGGCGTTCGCCGCTTTGCCGACACAATGGACCTCCATCTTTCGTGGGACGTCGCCTACGAACCGGGGGTATTGGAAGTCAAGGCACGATACGCCGACGGCATGGTCTCGACCGCCCGCCGCGAGACGGCTGGCCCTGCTGTTGCGTTGCGCAAGACTCTGATATTCGAGTCGGACGGCATCCGCTATTTCCGGTTTGACGCCGTAGATGAAAAAGGTGTCCGCGTAATCGCATGCGAAGAGCCGGTGACGTTCGACGTGGACGGGTGCGAGTTCGTTTGCGCCGTCAGCGGATCGACAACGGACCATACGCCGTTTACAAGTCGTACGCGCCGCCTCTTCCGTGGATCCATCGTCGTGGCTGTGCGCGGCGAAGGATTGATTCAGCATGGTTTTTATGTCAAGAAAGGAAAGTAGGCAATGAACTCAATGTTTTCCAGAGTTGCCTCGTATTTCAGAATTGTCATTGCGTTGTCCATTGTCGGCGCTTTGCAAATGTGTGAAGCTGCTGTGGAATTGGTCTCTCCTGTTGGTGGAACGATTGTCGAGCTCCTGCCTAAAGCGCAGAGAAAAGTAATGTCGCTGCCTACGCTCGCGACGCGTCTCCGGCTGTTAAATGAGGACAAGAAAAACGGCATGGCTCTGCATCACGACAAGTATTGGCGGAAGGCCATTCCTCTTGTGCTGAAGTGGAGAGCGACGGCCGACGAGAAAGGTCCGTGGAAACTTGAGATCGGCAAGTCGCCCGATCTCTTGGATGCACGGATCTGGTTCATCAGAGTTGACAAGGTGGACGTGGCAACTGGACGCGAAATTGGCAAGACGGCTGATGCTGGACGTCAGGCCGAGATATTATACACGGTTCCGATGGCGAACCTGGAGATTGCATGTGAATACTATTGGCGGGTTACTTCTTTTGGACGATGCGGATTCCTTTGCGGCATCCATCATGGATGCGAGAAGAGCAAGGCGATTGTCCGCTCTCAGATGGCGTCGTTTCGGACAGAGGATGTCGCCCCTCGCTGGATTGAGATTGAAGGGCAAGTCCTGAACTTTCGCGACTTGGGCGGCTGGCGCACGAAGGATGGTCGCCGCGTAAAGCAGGGAATGGCCTACAGGGGGCAAGGGCTCAACGATAACAGCGTTACGGGCGAAATGCCAGGCAAGAACCGGCTCACGGCTGACGACCTTAGGTATATGACGGAAAATTTGGGCATCCGTACGGATCTAGACCTGCGTAGTAACGGCGAGACGGCCGACATGAAGATGTCTCCGCTTGGGGAAGGCGTGAAGTTCGTCAATATTTCTTCGCAGAGCTACAGGGACGTATTTACCGACGATGGCAAGCAGGTGATGGCGAGGAACTTCCGGGTGTTCTGCGATCGCAGCAACTATCCCATATACTTTCACTGCATCGGGGGAGCAGACCGTACCGGTTCATTGGCCTATGTGCTCAACGGTGTGCTAGGTGTAGACCGTCATGACTTGGAGACAGACTGGGAGGCGACATTCTACCCAGACATTCCAGACGCAAATCCCAATCCAGACCATTGGTGTCGTGAGTCGCATTTCAATGATGGTTTTGCGAGATATGGCAAGGAAGACGACAGCTGGAACCGTCGCATCGAACTATATCTGCAAGACTGTGGAATCACGGCGGACGAAATAGCTGCCTTTAGGACGATTATGCTTGAACCAGAAAACCGCAACCGAAGCCCCCGATGATTGAGGTTTAAGCGGTGGCGAGTAGTCGGCGAACTGTTGGGGTCGGTGAAAAGTGTGCCCGGGATTCTTGCCGGTTGACTGAAATCGAGGCTGTTTGCTATAATACGCGCAGTTTCATTTTGCAATCAAAATAAAAAGGGGATTCGATGGCAACTGTGACTGTACGTGAACTGCCGACCAAGACGCTTGACGCGCTCAAAATGCGGGCAAGTGTGAACCACCGTAGTCTCAACGGCGAAATACTGTGTATTTTCGACTACGCCGTCTCGGGGATGTCAGAGTTTGACTTCATCCGCGAGAATAGGGCCAGACGGCAGAGGCAGGCGCTTAGGGCTGTGTTTGGCAAATGGGAGGACGACAGGAGCGAAGAGGATATCGTCAAGGAGATAGAGGAAGCGCGTACGAAGGGGCGGGAGGTGTCGCTTTGATTCTGCTTGACACAAATGTAATTGTCGGAATCCTCCGTGGTAATGAAAAGATCGCCAACCGATTTGCCAGACATCTGGGCGATGTAGCGATTCCGGCCATGTCGCTGGGAGAACTTTACTTCGGAGTGGCGAAATCCAGAAATCCGGCGAAAAACCGAGAGCTGCTTGTGACGTTGCTGGCAGCGCTGCCGGTCATGCATACGAGCGACGCCATCATGGAAAAGTTCGGCGAGCTAAAAGCGCTGTTGTCAAAGCATGGGGAAAGCGTCGAAGATGCAGATACACTCATTGCCGCCACGGCGCTCGCCTACGATGCAACGCTTGTCACCGGAAATTTTCGACACTTTTCCCGCTTTGACGGTCTGAAACTTGACGACTGGAGCAGGTAGATGTTGCCGTCGAGCTTCGCGTGTGAATATCCCACTAACTACTCGGATTGATGAAAAGTGTGCGTCCGCGCCATTCGGAAAGCGTCGTCCCTGTCTCCTTTTTGAAGAACTTGCGGAGCGAGTTGGGGTTTGTGAAGCCGCAGAAGTCGGATATTGCCTTCATCTGAACGGACGTGTCCCGGAGGAGCTGCTTCGCGCGCTCAAGCTGGACCGCGTGTATCTCTTCGAGTATGGAGCGGCCTGTGGCCCGCCTGAAGCGGTTGTCGGCCTGTCGTCGCGAGCAAGGGAACATTGCGGCGACGCGTGAAGAGCCCAGCCCGTTGCACGCCTCCCTGCGTATAAGGTCGAGCGCGGCGGCCACGGCCTTGTCGGGGGCGGACAGGATGCGTGTCGAGTCGCGACGGACAACTCGCAGCGGACCGAACGTCTGCGTGCGGCTGCCGCGCCACACGCCCTTCGACATCGAAAGTGCCAGCAGCATCGTCGCGGCGAGCCGTCCGCCTCGGCGGAAGTCGGGCTCTATGCTCGTCAGGCTCGGCTTCGTGTGCTCGCAGATGGGCTCGAAGTTGTCCACGCCTATGACGGCTATGTCCCTTGGCGTGTCGAGACCTTCCAGCGCGGCGGCGGCAAGCACGCTCTCGGCCGTCTTGTCGTTTGCCGCGAACAGCGCGCATGGTTTCTTGAGCGCGGCGAGGAATACCCGCAGGCCTTTCATCCAGCCTATTCCGTCACCAGACGCGTCGTTCGGGCGGAACACGGCGCACGTCCTCCCGTTGATGGCGAGCGCGTCGGCGAATCCCCGTTCGCGAAGTTCGCTCCATTTCTTTCTCTCCGGCACGTGGACGAACGCGAAGTTTCCGTAGCCCGTCGACAGCAGTTCGCGCGCGGCCGCGCGTGCGGTCTCGCGCTGGTCGTTGCTTACCAGCAGGGATCGCTTAGGGAGGCTGTCGGGGTTGTGTCCGATGAAGACCACGGGATGCTTGCCGAACAGCGCGGCGTCGACGTTGTTGTATTCGCCTCCGCAGTCCATGATCGCGCCGAGGGGGTCCCAGAAATCCCAGAGCTCGTCTACGAGGCGGGTGGTCGGCTTTTCCTCGATCACCTGCACATGGTGGTGCCGCCGCTTCATGATGTCGCGCACGCCCGCCAGCTTTTCGGGGGCGAACGTCTTCGTCGGCGGCTGGAAGTAGAGTACGGTTTCCATCGGGAACGATTATACCACATTTCCCGAATGGGATGCAAATGCTATCCTGTATGGGATGGTGCGCATGGTCGGGATTTGGTATAATTCATTGCATGGAAGTCAACACTCCATTGACATGGCTTGATTTCGCCGTGCTTGGCGCATACGTCGCCGTGGTGCTCGGCGCCGGACTTTTCATGGGCCGGTTCGTGAAGTCGAGCGGCGACTTCTTCTCTGGCGGCAAGAGGGTGCCGTGGTGGATGGGCGCGATAAGCTCGTACATGGCGATGATCAGCTGCTTCGTCTTCATCGCATACGCGCAGATCGGCTACGAAGACGGGCTTGTCGGCGTTACGGTGTTCTGGTCGACGGCGTTCGCGATCCTAGTCGGCACGTTTGTGTTCGCCCGTCGGTGGCAGCGGGCGAACCTGGCGACGCCGGTAGACTACCTCGAACGCCGGTACGGACCGGGCGTCCGGCAGGTCGTGAGCTGGGCCGGCGTCGCGTTCCGCGTCCTGGACAACACCGTGCGCCTCTATACGCTCGGAGTCATCGCCTCGCAGTTCCTCGGCGTCTCGCTCGGCGCCGGAATCGTGCTCGGCGCGCTGCTCGTCCTCCTCTACACGCTGACCGGCGGGCTATGGAGTGTGCTGGTCACGGACATCATACAATGCGTGGCGCTGATGGCGGTGGCGCTCACGATCCTGCCGCTGTCTCTGAACGCAGTCGGCGGGCTGGGGGCGCTCTACCGCGCCGTGCCGGACCACTTCTCGCTTTTCGGCGGGCATCGCGGCACGTTGTGGTTCCTTGCGGCGTACTACCTCATCGTCTTCATCAAGTACAACGGCAGCTGGTCGTTCGTGCAGCGCCTCTCTTCCGTGCCGAGCGAGCGCGACGCAGTGAAGATGGGCCTCCTGTCCGCGGCCATATTCTTCGCATTCCCGATCCTCGCGGTGTTGCCGGCCGTCGCGGCGCGCGTGTACCTGCCGGACCTGCCGCCTGCGATGCACGAGCGCAGCTACATCGAGATGTGCACGAAGCTGCTTCCGCCGGGGATGCTCGGGCTTATGGTGGCGGCGATGCTGGCGGCGTCGCTTTCGACACTGGCCGCCGAGTTCAACGTCACGAGCAGCGTGTTCACGACCGACATCTACCGCCGAATATTCCGCCGGAACGCGGGAGAGAGGGAGACTCTCCTCGTGGCGCGGCTGGCGACGCTCGGCGTCGCGGTCCTCATAGCATTCGGCGCGCTGTTCATCTCGGGGCTCGGCGGCGCGTTCGAGGCGAACAAGCTCTTGATGGCGCTCTTTGGCGTGCCGATAGTGATACCGAGCGTGTTCGGAATATTGTGGAAGGAGCCCAACACCAAGGGCGTGTATCTCTGCATAGCCATGGGCGTCGTCTCCGGTCTGCTGCTGAAGACCTGCTGGAAGGGGCTCTCGTGGGAGGCTGGCACGTTTGTCCAGATAGGGGTCTGCTTCGCCGGTTTCTTCGGCGGCGCGCTTCTCGGCACGTCGAAGAGGGAACGCGAATCGAAAGAGGAACTGTTTGCGACGCTGGTTGCTTCCGCTACTGGGAGACTGGGAGTCTCGGAGTTTGGGAGAACATCTCAAAAAGCTCCAGCTCTCCAAGCCTCCAAAACTCCAAGCAGCGAAAGCAAAGATGGAGATCTATAATTAAGTTATGTCATGAGCAATTGTTTTGATACTCTGTATGGCTGGGTTCGAGGTCTGCCGATCATCGACTGGCACAACCACCTCGACATGAAGATGCTCGCCGAAGACAAGCCGCTAGGATCGCTGTACGAAGTGTGGGTGAAGAGCGACCCCTACAAGCACCGCGCAATGCGCATCTGCGGCGAACCGGAGCGCGTGGTCACGGGCGATGCGACGGAGGACGAGAAGTGGGCGGCGTGGATGCGCACGCTTCCGAAGCTCGTCGGCAACCCGCTCTTCGCATGGACGAAGATGGAGATGGAGTGGCTGAATGTTTTTAACGCAGAGTCGCAGAGACGCGGAGAGGGAGAGTGGATTCGCGGGGTGGAAAATATTTCTTTGTCGGGATGGACGCCGTTGAAGATGCTGAATAAGTTCGGCGTCGAGTATCTCAGCCCATGTGTCGGAGCGGAATGCGTTTCATTGTTCACAAATGGCAATTGCCACAATTGTCCACAAATCACAAATACGACTTCTACACGTTCTACACGGCTAAATCCTGTCCAAGAAAACTCTGCGGCCTCCGCGTCTCTGCGTGAGATTACCCCTTCGCTTCGCATGGACGCAGGCGACGAGGTTTCCGTCGAGACTCTTGAAAAGTTCCACGCGGCAGGCTGCCGCGTCGTCGACATCTCGGTGGACGACGTTTCCCAACTCCCAACTCATAACGCCCAACTCCTAACTGTCGCTGCCTTCGCCGCGACCCACGGCTGGACGATGCTGCTGCACCTAGGCGCCTTGCGCGAGACGTCGGCGCGGCTTCGCGCGGCTGCCGGCCCTGCGGGCGGCTTCGCCGGCATGCACGCACCAGTCGACCCCGCCGCTGTCGCAGAGTTCTTGAATATGCTGGAGGCTGGTAGGGCGGCATCGATGATGCCGCCGTCGGCGGTTTCATCGAAACCGCCCTACCAAACATCTCTCCCCCGCACGATACTCATGTCCCTCAACCCTGAGGCGCATGCGCAGCTCGCCGTGCTTGCAGGGTCGTTCGTGGAAGAGGGCATGCCCGGCAAGGTGCAGCTTGGACCCGCTTGGTGGTGGTGCGACCACGAGGAGGGGATACGCGACGTCCTCGAGAAGAACGCCGCGTACGGCGTCCTCTCGACATTCGTCGGCATGACGACCGATTCGCGCTCGCTCCTCTCCTTCGTCCGACACGACTACTTCCGCCGCGTCCTCTGCAAGTGGGTCGCGGAGAAGGTCGCGTCCGGCGCGTTTCCCGACGACGAGTCTCTTCTGCGCCCGATGCTGGAGAACGTGTGCTACCGCAACGCGCACGACATGATTTTCTCCTGACGGCGTTCTAGTCTTGCCTTAATTGTTCACAACCCGCCACCGCTGCGGGGGATTGGTATAATACGCCGTTACGATAATGACCAGATCGTGTTTGAAACATGAGATTTGGTCATTATCGTGGTTTATGGTGCACCATATTGACCAAATCGGGATCGATATGGTATAATTTGGTCAAAATGATGAACGGAAAGGATGCCATATGATAGGTAGAGCTGCAGAGAAGGCGCGTCTGGCGAAATATGCGGAGTCTGAAGAGTCCGAGTTTGTGGCCGTTTATGGTCGTCGGCGTGTCGGCAAGACGTACTTGATTCGTCAGACGTTTCAGGGTCGTTTTACCTTTCAGCACACCGGGGTAGCGCGTGGGAGCACAAAAGAGCAGTTGCGCGCATTCGGCGACTCGCTGCGCGAGTGGGGGGCGAAGCTGGAGGGTTCGCCCAAAGACTGGTTTGAGGCTTTCAATCTGCTGAAGCCGGTGATCGCGAAGTCGATCCTGCGCAGGAAAGTGGTGTTCCTGGACGAACTCTCCTATCTGGACACGAAGGGCTCGCGCTTCATCCCTGCGCTGGAGCATTTCTGGAATGGATGGGCTTCGGCGAGGGATGATGTCCTTCTGATTGTCTGCGGTTCTGCGACGTCATGGATCATCAACAAGGTGATAAAGGACAAGGGAGGCCTTCACAATCGCGTCACGGGACGCATATCGCTGCAGCCGTTCACGCTGAAGGAATGCGAGGAATATGTCGCCTCGCGTGGCATTGTCATGACCCGATACCAGATTGCGGAGACGTACATGGTCCTTGGCGGGATTCCGTTCTACTGGAAGCACCTCGAGCCAGACTTGAGCGCAGGCCAGAACATCGACGATCTGTTCTTCGCAAGGTCAAACAAGCTTGAAGGGGAGTTCGACGAACTATACGCCTCGCTCTTCCGCAAGCCGGAACCGTATCTGAAGATCGTAATGGCGCTCGGACGCCGCAAGGCGGGCCTTACCCGCGACGAGCTGATGTCGCGTACGGGCATGAGCTCGTGCGGAAACCTGACGCGGTATCTGCGGGAACTGGAGGAATGCGGATTTTTGCGCAAAAGCATCGCCTTCGGCAAGAAAACCAAAGGGGCACTCTACCAGCTGATAGACAATTTCACGCTGTTCCATTTTGCCTTTGCCGGCGAGAACAAAACGGGCGACCGCTGTTTCTGGAGCGGATCGTCCGATGCGCAGTTCCGCAGAGTCTGGGAGGGCCTTGCGTTCGAGCGGCTCTGCCTTCAGCATGTACGCGAAATCAAGATCGCGCTAGGCATCTCCGGCGTCGTCTCCAACGACTGTTCCTGGCAGGTTGCGCGGACTGCGGAACACGACGGGGCGCAGGTGGATCTTCTGATCGACAGGAAAGACGGCGTCATCAATCTGTGCGAAATGAAGTTCTCTTCGACCGAGTACGAGATCAAGGACAGCGAAGACCGCCGTGCACGGGAGCGAAAGGAGCTGTTCAGGGAGACTACGGGAACCAAGAAGGCTGTGCATCTGACCTATGTAACGACCTATGGCCTGAAGCGCAACAAGCATTCTGGCATTGTTCAGTCCGAGGTGACGCTAGACGACCTGTTCAGATCGCTGTAGCCAGTTGCCTGTGTAAACGAACACCCATTTCCTAAGTGGGATGCATTTGTGTTCTTGCATGGGATTACCAATCTGCGCGCGATATGGTATAATTCATGATATCTTACAACTAGGGAAAGGAAACGGACGTTGGTAACGGCATGAAAGCGACGCATTTTGATGGATTGGGCGGCGTGCTGCGCGAAGCGGCGACGTCTTTACTTGTTTCTCTCGTGGCGTCCGTCGCCTTTGCCTGTGCTGCAACGGAGGCAAAGGCCGGCGAAACCATCACGAATTCGCCGCTTGAAGCGTACCTTGAGCGCAATCCGCCGAAGGACGTGCTTGCGCTTGCGGACGGAACGCGCATAAAGACGGCGGAGGAATGGACGGCGAAGGTGCGCCCTGCAGTCCTGAAGTTCTTCGACGAAAGCGTCTACGGCGCAATGCCGCCGAAACCGGCGAAGCTGGACTTCAACCTCGTAGAATTCGGATATTCGTTCGACGGCGCGGCGCGGCGGCGGCAGTATGTCATACGTAGCGAGGACGCGAACGGAACGCACGAGTTCACGGTGCTTGTCTATCTGCCGCGCGAACTGTACGCGCCGAAGAAGTGGCGCGGCCCGGGACATCTGCCCGTCTTCGTCTATCCCAACTTCAGCGGGAACCATACGCTTTCCGACGATCCCGCGGTGCTCGAATTCAAGGGCTTTGCCTACAAGGACAAGCCGACGGCCCGCGGGTCGCGTCCCGACCGCGTCTGCGTGGAAGAGCTTCTCCAGCGCGGTTTCGCGTTCGCCACGTTCTGCTTCAACGAGCTCAGCCCCGACTACATGGTGCGTGACGCGACTGCCGAGTCCGTATGGCGCATATTCGATCCAGCGAAGCTGCCGGACGAGAAGCTGGTGCATCCGGCGTGGTCGTGGGGGTCGATGCGCGTCAGGGATCTTCTCGAGACCCTGCCGGAGATCGACCAGTCGAAGGTCGCGATCGTCGGCCAGAGCCGCATGGGCAAGAACGCGACGATCACCGGCGTCCATGACGTGCGCTTCTCTCTCGTGATCGCGAACTGCGGCGGAACGAAGTCGCTGAAGCACCTTCCCAACCTCATGTATCCGTTCTGGTTCTCGCACAGGCTGGCGAAGTACGTGCAGACCGACATGACGAGCCTGCCTGCCGACGAACTCGACCGCCTGTCTGCGAGATTCCCTCCGCTTCCGTTCGACCAGGGCGAGTTCCTCGGCTGCATCGCGCCGCGCGCGCTCGTCATATCGACGGCGACGGGCGACCATGTCTCCAGTCCGGAGTCGAACTACAGGACGTATCGCGAGGCGGATCAGATTTTCGGGCTGTTCGGCAAGTCCGTCGGATGGCACATCAAGGAAGGCAAACACTCGATAACCCACGAAGACTGGAGGTGGTTCATGAACTACGCAGAGGAGGTGCTGAAATGGTAGCGCGCATTATGATTCCCGCTTTCTGCCTCGCGGCTTTCGCCGCGGACGCGGCGGTCGAGCTGAAGACCGGTCCGGACCGCGTCAAGACGCCGCTCAAGGTCGACTTGAAGCGCATCGGCACGATCCGTCCGCGCTCGACGGACGAGATCAAGTCGTCGAACTGGGTCATAGGCTGCGAGACGCTCGACCGCGACTACGCCAACTTCGACGAATACAAGCGCTTTTTGAAGCCGCTCGGCATCAAGGCGTGCCGATTCCAGGGCGGTTGGGCGAAATGCGAGAAGGAGAAGGGCAAGTACGACTTCTCGTGGCTTGACAAGCAGGTTGACTATGCACTCGCGAACGGCATCGAGCCTGCGATTGAGACATCCTACGGAAACCCGATCTACGAGGGGGGCGGCGGACCGAACCTCGCCGGTGGTTTCCCTTACGGCGAAGGGCGCAAGGCGTTCGAGCGCTGGGTGCGGGCGATGGCGCGGCACTTCAAGGGGCGCGTTCGCGACTGGCTCACGTGGAACGAGCCGGAAAACACGCCGGAACTCTACGCTGACCCGGTTTCCGCGCCGAAGCTGATCGCCGAGATGGATGTGCAGACGGCGAAGATAATTCTTTCCGAGATACCCGACGCGCGCATCGGCGCCATCTGCAGCAACTCGATCAGGACCTGCCCCGACATGGCCGACCAGGACGTCGACAACATCTTCGGGCGCACGCTCGACTGGATGGGGGAAGACCGCAACCTCTTCGCGTGGATCGTCTACCACGGCTACTCCAATGCTCCGGAAGAGGCGTATCCGCGCGTCGAGAACCTTAAGAAGGTCGTTGAAAAGCGCGGTATCCCGGCGTCGAAGCTCTTCCAGGGCGAGAACGGCTGTCCGAGCCAGGCCACGCAGTGCGGCGCGCTCGGGAAGATGCGCTGGACGGAATATTCGCAGGCGAAGTGGGACATGCGCCGGATGCTCGGCGACCTCGGCCACGACGTGAGGTCTCTCGTCTACTCGATGAGCGACCTGCAGTACGCCAACTACCTCGGCAAGGGGCGGACGCGCCACAACGCCAAAGGCCTTGTGCGCACGAACATGAAGAACGAGGTCATTGCCATCAAGCGCGCGTACTACGCGGTGCAGAACGTCGTCTCGGTGTTTGACGACACGCTTTCCCGCGTGAAGGAGCCGCAGTTCTACAACGACGACCCGACGCTTGCGGCGTATGAATACACGAAGGCGGACGGGCGACGCGTCTATGCGTTCTGGTCTTTCGCGACGAGCTGTTCGCTCGACCCGCGCGACAAGGGCGTGCCGATGAAGCTCTGGCATCCGTTCATCGTAAACTACGAGCGCCCGGGAGAGTCGTTCGAGACGATGCCGCGCGTCTTCAGGATGCTCGACGCCGCGCCGCTGAAGGAGCCGGTCTGGGTTGACCTTATGACCGGGGGCGTGTACGAGTTCCCGAAGGAGAACGTTGTCGTGAATTCCGAGGGCGTCGCCTACATCGACGTTCCGGTGTACGACTCGCCGTGCCTGCTCGCCGAGAAGTCGGCGATAGAAATCGAGTGACAAAGCGAAAGGAACAAACCAATGAAAAGACTGCTCATGACGATCCTTGCGGCCCTTGCCGCGTCTGTTGTCTCTGCGGCCGACGTCCGATGGACAGGAAGTGCCGGCGACGGACTTTGGGCAACCAAGAAGAACTGGCAGGGTAATGCCTTGCCGACTGGTTCAGATACTGCCGTATTTGAATTTTCTGGGCGAACAAATGTGTTTGTCGGGGGTGCCCACAGGCAAATCGGCGGATTCAGGGTCGATGCTGGCGAATTGTTTGTCGACGGCGATTTTATGTTTAACTGCTCGCAAGTGACGACCGAGGTGAGTGTGGCGAGCGGTGCTTTGCTTGTCAGTTCCAACAACTGGTATGACAGTGCCACGTATTCGAAGACGCTTCTCGTCAAGGGAGGCGGTGATATTGCGTTTAGAGGCATCATTGGTTACGCTACAAGTGCGATAAAGCAGTTCAAGTCCGTCGTGCTCAGCGAGGGGTCGCTGGAGGTCGGCACAATCAAGGCAAATGAGGTTGTCGTGGGCAAAAACATGTGCCTCAACATCTCGGCCGGCAGCTGGACCGGCAGCTCGACTCCAACTATTGTCGCCGACGGCGCGACCCTGCGATTCATGACGCGGGACGCGCCGCAGACTTTCACTTGGCCGACCGATTCATCCTCGTCCGCTTGGCGGCTGAAAGTCGGTGAGAGCGGTGTCAGGGTCGATGGTCTTGTCGAGCAGACATATGCTGATGAGACCTATCGGCTGCTGAACTGGTATGCGACGGCAACGTCGGCCGATGGCGCAGATACGGACGGCGGAATCGAATTCTCCTGGCCGGGAGTTCTGACGTTCTATAGGCCGCAGTCAGTCAAAGGGCCTGTTGCGATAAAGGATGGCTTTGTCAGCTTGCGTTCAGATTCGTTCACTGGTGTTGACGGAGCCGTGTTCGGAACCAACGATTTCATCCTCGGCAACTGCTGGCTTCAGGTCTATCCAACGACGGACAAGGGCTTGAAGCTTGCGTCAGGCAGCGGAGCCAAACTCCGCTACGGCAGATCAGCCACCATTTGCGTAAACAGACCCGGTTCCAATGTTCCGCAGACAATCACGATTGGCAGCCCCGACGCCGAGTCGTCACCGCTGGAACGTACCGGGAAAGGCGGGGTTCTCGTGGTCGCGACCGCTAAAAGCACTCAACCGCAGTCGATTGACGGACAGGGCGGGAAGGTTCTCGTCAACGGCGGCGTGGCAACGCACGCGAACGGTCTTGTAAAGGATCCGATCCTCGCGTATTCAAAGTCTGGTTCGAGCGATTCTTCGTATTTCTACAGGTTCATGAGATACGATGCGACGCTCGGTCTTGTCGCCTGCACGAATCTCTATACCGCCGGCCTTGACGGAGGCCCCGGTTCGATCGCAAACCTCGACGCCGAGGTCGCGGAGTATTCCATCGCCGACGGCGAAGAAAAGAGCGTGCTTGCCTTCTCCGCCAACGGGAAGGATACCACCAGCGTAGCGCTGACTCTCGGTGCTGGCGCTACGCTGCACGTCGGCAACGGCGTCGATCCTGCCTGCGTCATATTGAACAACATAGCGGGTTACGGCAACGCGCGGATCGAGGGCGCTTCCGGCAAGATCAATTTCGGTGCTTCGGAAGGCGTGTTCGCGGTCAGCCCGGCTACCGGCACGGGCAGAAGCTCGGTCATCACGTCGGTTCTTGCCGGCTCTGGCGGCGTCACGTTCTCCGGCGTGTTCGGCGCGTTCGCGACGACAGACTACTCCTCTTGCGTCATTCCTGCGGTGACTTTAAGCGGAACCAACACCTATTCCGGCGGAACATGGATAAACTCGGTGCAGGTTCTCCCGACGAAGTCGACGGCGTTCGGCTCCGGCACGGTCGACGTTGGCGCGGGTATGGCGAGCGGCGGACAGATACGCTTTGGCACGGCCGGGCTTAATTTCGCCAACGACTTTGTCATTCGCGGACACGGCGTGAAGCAGCACGACAACTCGGCAACACTGACCGACAACGGCGCCCTTTGGTTTGTCGCCAGAACGGAAATCTCCGGCAATGTCGAGATCGACCGCTTTGCGCGCATTTCGATGACGAACGCGGCGAGCGGCGTCCGCGCCACGCTTTCGGGCGTCGTTTCCGGCGGCAGGCTGAAGCTCCGCGACTTCTCGCCAGACACGTCGCTTCTTCTTTCTAACTCCAACACCTACACCGGCGGCACCGAGGTTGTTTCCGCCACTCTCGCTGTCGCGAAGGGCGACTCTCTCGGCACCGGCGAAGTCGTTCTCGACGGCGGCGTTCTCCGCTTCGAGAATGCCGAGAACATCACGTTCACGAACAAGGTGTCCGGCACGGGAACGATCGTGCTCGCCGGGAAGGGCTCGGTCACGTTCACCGACTCTTGCTTCGATGCGCTCCCGGTGAATCCGCTCTATCGCGGCAGCTCATTCCCGATCCCGAATGTCGAAGACGGCGATTTCAGGACGCGGCAAGGACTCATTATGATGTTCAAGTAGAAAGGCATGGTCATGAAGATTCCAGCCGCAGTCCTTTCTGTCGCAGCCATCTTGTCGTGCGGGGCCGCTTCTGCAGATGTCGTCCGCGTCGAAACGCCGCCCGCAATCGACGGGAGACTCGACGAGCCGGCGTGGGCCAGGGCGAAGTGGGAGACGGGCTTTCGTCGCTTCGCAAGGGAAAAGAACCGCGTCGTCAAGGCCGACACGGCTTTTGCAGTCGTCACCGACGGCAAAAGCCTGTATTTCGGCGTCAAGTGCTTCGAGCCCGACATGGCGCGTCTTGCCGTCGCTTCCGAGCACGGCATATTCAGCAAGTTCACCGATACTGTGGAAATCGACTTCTGCCCGAACGGCACGCCGTTCGAACGCTACCAGTTCGTCTTTGCGCAGCGCGGCGACACATACGCGATGTTTTTCTCGGAAAACGGCCAGATACGTCCCGATCCGTACGGCCCCGAATTCGACCGTGCCGTAGGCGTGTTCGACGGCGGCTGGACGCTCGAAGTGCGCATACCGCTTTCCGCGTTCTACATGACGCGGAAGGCGATGTGGGGCAAGACTTGGCTCGTGAATGTCGGCAGGGCGCGTCCCGGCGAGGGCTTTTCGGCCTGGAGCGATCTCGAGAAGGGTTTTATGGAGGCGGAGCGCTACCGCAGGATGGGAGGCTTTCCGCCCAGGCCCGACGCCGAGGACGTCTGGGTCAAGAGCGCCGTCGCGCATGTCGACGGCAAAGGCGAAGGCGGGCTCTCCGGCAGCCTGGAGCTTCTTGTGTTCGCGGCGGTGCCCGGCGAAGTGAAAGTCGAAACGACCTTTGGCTCAGTGAACAAGGCGAGCCTTGCGGCTGGGGATGCGTCGATCATTGTGCCTGCGCGTTTCCCGGAAAACGGACGCATCCCGTGTGACATACGCCTGACGCGCAAGGCAGGTGGCGCGGCCATGAAGCGCACGTACCCGGTGACAGTCGACTACACGCCGATTGCAGTCCGTTTTTCGTCCCCGTCGTACAGGGCGAATTTCTATCCGGGGCAGAACGCGGACAGCGTCTCCGGCACGGTCAAGACCGTCGTTCCGGGCGGTATATCCCTCGTTCTTGAGGGGCCGGGCTTTCCCCGCCGCGAGAAGACGCTCCCTTCCGGCGGCGGAGAGTTCTCTTTCGACACGAAGGGTTTCGCGTACGGGGAGGCGACGCTTTCGGTCTCGGCCGGCGGCGAAACGCTGACGCGCAAGGTGCGCCGCCTTGAGCCGCGTGCGACCGGCCACATGACGTGGATCGAGAACGGCAATCTCGTCTTCGACGGGAAACCCGTCTTCCGCCGCAACATGTACGCCGAATACTACCGCGGCGGAGAGGCGTTCAAGCGCCGCTACGACGCCGATGACCTGCACCAGACGCTGCAGATCAAGCGCATCGCCACGATCGAGCCGAACCGCCTCGTCAAAGGACTCGAGCGCAAGGAGGCGACGAGGGACGTGAAACCGTGCGCCGAGTACTTCGCGAAGCTGGACGAGATTCTCGCCAAGGGCGTCGATTCTCCGGACGGCTCGTACTACTACATCTCGGACGAACCCGAATGCCGCAACGTCTCGCCCATTTACCTCAAGTACATCTACGAATACGCCGCCGAGAAGGATCCGTACCACGTCATTCTCTGCGGCACGCGCGGCGGCATGAGGTTCATCGACTGCGCCGACTGGTTCGAAACGCACCCGTACATCAATCCGCACATCGACGCGAGCGGACGGCGGGTCTACGGACGCGAGTTCAGCACACTCGGCTCGTTCGTCGAGGCGTTCCGTCCGGCCGAACATCCCGAGAAGTGCATAGGCTGCATGCCGACCTGCTTTTCCTATTCCGCGGGCCTGTCCCCGACGTTCCGCGAATACGTGACGCATACCTGGAACTTCCTCGTCCACGGTGTAAGGACGTTCTTCCCCTACGCCTACCACGACCTCGGCGACACGCCGATGCTTTTCGAGGGCGTCCGCTTTACGAACGAATCGGTCGAGAGGCTTTCCGATTTCTTCCTCCTCGGCCGCCGCACGATGCTCGTGAAGACGGCGGAAGTTGAGGGCGCAATCTGGGAGCTGGACGGGAAGAGGCTCTTCGCGCTCGTCAACATGACGACGAAGCCTCTTGGTGCGACGGTGAAGGGGATTGACGGGCGCTTTGACGAGTTCCGCGGCGGCCGCACGTTCAACTGCCGCGCCGACGGCACGAAGTTTTCGTTTGCGCCGCTGGAGGCAATCGTCGCGACGAGCGAGAAGATGGACGGCGGCCTTGCGTCCTATGAAGACGCCGCTGCGAAAGTGGCGTCACTTGACGGCGTGCGCCTCGGACGCGACAACCAGCTAAAGCCGTCCGCCCGGAAAGGCGATGTGCTTGTGGGCGGAAATTCAAAGAGCCGGAAGCTGTTCGACGGCACGCTCGATGTCGTCGCCTGGAGCGCGAAGCCAGGCAAGACCGCGTCGCTTGAACTTTCGTTCGTCGGCTTCGCGCCCGTCTTCCGCGAGTTGCGGCTCTTCGGCGCGAACATTTCAGCTGCGAAAGTCTCGATCCGCCGGGACGGAGAATGGGCCGAGCAGCCGGCGGAGACCGAAACGACGGAGTTTTCGAAGACGTTCAAGTTCGCCGAGGCACTGCGCACGGTCAAGCTGCGCATCGACATGCCGAGACTGAAGTCGGGGACGGCGGAACTCTACGAGATCGAGATGCCGGCATGCGATGCGGCGGAGCCAGCGGCTGCGAACGCGACGGCGTGTGCGTCTCGCGAGCCTGCCATAGCACTCTGGAGGACGGGGCCTCTCGTCATCGAGAGCACGGCCGTCATCAAGACGAAGATACCCGCCGCGGCAAGGTGGCTCGTGTTCGAACTGGCCGGAGCAGAGAGGCTCAACAAGGCAAAGTATTCGGCGTGGAGCCTGTCGGTGGGGTCCAAGGGAGGGCGGTGGCTTGCAGGGGATGTGACGACGCCGCAGAAAGGGCTTTACACGATTCCCGTCACTTCTGACATCGTTTCAGCTAATGCTCTGCGCCTCTGGGAGCGGGGCTACCGACTCACGCTGCCGTTCATAGCCGCCGTCGAGGAGCCCGAGCAGTACCTTTCGTTCGTCGAGGCGGATGGTCGCTGGAAGTTCACGCTGAAACTCGCGGCGCCTTGCGAGGACGTGACGTGCTCGGTCTACGGCAGCGACGGACGCCGCCCTGTGCCGTATCCAGTCGATGACGCGGGATCGTCTGTCGCGCTCAAGCCAGACGCGACGCGGCGGCTATGGACGGCGGAAATTCCTGTTCCGCCGGCCAAGGCCGCCCGCAGTGGCAAGCCCATGCACCCGTGGGCGAAGGCGACGGTTCTCGGCGGTGCCATCGACATTCCAATAATGTCATCCCTCCGGCGAACCGAAAAATCTTGCATGTAAAAAACACACATGAGGAAATGAGACATGAACTACTGTGAAGGCAAAGTTGCTGTAGTCACCGGCGCGGGCGGAACGCTCTGCTCGGCGATAGCCAAGGATCTCGCCAGACAGGGCGCGAAGGTCGTCCTGATCGGCCGCACACGCGAGAAGCTGGAGAAAGTCGCCGCGGAGATTACTGGGACAACATATCCCCCAGCCGGAGGCACCCCTGTAGCCACCGCTTGTGCGGCTCGCTTCGCTCGGGGGATACGTCCGCGAAGCGGATGCCCTAGCAGGGGTGGCATCCCGCCCAGTGTTCGCATTGAACCGGCAGATGTCACGGACGAGAAGGCCATTGCCGACATCGCCGATCGCGTCGCGGCGGAATGGGGGCCGTGTCGATTCCTCATTAACGGCGCCGGCGGAAACAACGTAAAGGCAATGCCCACTCGGCTGAGGTTCTGCGAGAGAGACCTTGTGGCAATGATCGCCACTGGGACAACGGGCGTCCCGCCCGTTGCGAACGGGCAAGATGCCCGTTCTCCCAGTCTCCCCGCCGATCGCGGGTTCTTCGACATCGACATGGAGGCGTTCAGGTCGGTCCTCGAGATCAACACGCTCGGCACGGTCATCCCAAGCCGCATCTTCGGGCTGCAGATGGCGAAGGCGGGCGGAGGCGCGATACTCAACTTTGCGTCGATGAACACGTACCGTCCGCTTACGCGCGTCGCGCCGTACGCGATGAGCAAGGCGGCGATAGCGAACTGGACGATGTTCTTCGCGCAGTACATGGCGCCCGCGCACGTGCGCGTGAACGCCGTCGCGCCGGGCTTCATGGTGAACGAACGCTCGCGCGCATACCTTATGACTCCGGACGGCGGGCTTTCTCCGCGCGGCGAGCAGGTGATGCACCACACGCCCATGGGCCGCTTCGGCGAGGCGCAGGACCTTCTCGGCTGCGTCAACTGGCTCCTCGATGATTCCGTTTCGTCGTTCGTCACGGGAATAACGGTTCCTGTCGACGGAGGGTTCCTCTCAAGCGCTGGGGTGTGAGAGAGGAATATTGAATTAAGCAGAGGAGGTGCTGAAATGGTAAAGGAAGAAGAAAAAAGGAAGAGGGGAAAAGCGCGGAAAGGTCTCTTTCGCCGCTTTTTGTTTGTCGCCGCCTGCTTTGCGGCGTTTGCCGCGGATGCGGCGGTCGAGCTGAAGACCGGTCCGGACCGCGTCGAATCGCCGCTTCGCGTTAACATGTGTTGCGTTGGCACGATTGCGCCGCGCGGTGTGAAGGACATCAGCGGCTCAAACTGGACTCTTGGCTGCGAGACACTCGACCGCGACTTCGCGAATTTCGACCAGTACAAGACGTTTCTCGCACCTCTTGGCATAAAGACGATAAGGCTTCAGGCCGGCTGGGCGAAGTGCGAGAAGACGAAGGGCAAGTACGACTTCGCGTGGCTCGACCACATCGTGGACTACGCCCGCGCCCAGGGCCTGAACGTCCTTCTTGAGACTGGCTACGGCAACCCTGTCTACGAAGGCGGCGGCGGATGGGACCTCGCGGGGGGCTTCCCGACGTCCGCAGAAGGGCTTGCGGCGTGGGACGCATGGGTGGATGCGATTTCGCGCCACTTCGCCGGGCGCGTCCGCGACTGGGCGATGTGGAACGAGCCGGACATCGGCGAGCCGAAGAAAACGCCGGAGGCGATAGCGGCGTTTAACGTCCGCACCGCGAAGATCGTGAAGCGCAACGTCCCCAACGCGCGGATTGCGGGGCTTTCGCTTGCGCACAACGATCCTGAGATGCTGGAGAAGTGCCTGAAGGCGATGGGCGGGGACGTGAAGCTCTTTGACTGGATAATCTACCACGGCTACGCGTGCGCTCCGGAGTCGTCCTACGCCAACGTGGAGAAGCAGAAGGCCGTTCTCGCGAAGTACAACCCAGCCGCGAAGATGCGCCAGGGGGAAAACGGCTGCCCGAGCGAGATGGCCACGAAGTTCGCGCTGAGCCGCGTCGCGTGGAGCGAATATTCACAGGCGAAGTGGGACATGCGCCGGATGCTCGGCGACCTCGGGCACGACGTGGAGTCGAGCGTGTTCACGATCTGCGACTTCAACCACAAGGGGCGTGAAATCAACTTGAAGGGCCTTCTCCGGGCAAACGCGAACAAGGAGGTCATTGCCGTCAAGCGCGCCTACTACGCCGTGCAGAACGTGGCGGCGGTGTTCGACGACACGCTTGCCCGCGTCAAGGAATCGTCCTTCGGCACGAAGGACGCCTCCATGTCGACCTATGAATACCGCAAGGAATCCGGTGATCGGCTTTTCGTGTTCTGGACGCATGGGCGCGACATTACGTTGGCCGGCCGAACAGCCGGCGCGTTTGGGGAGGGGCAGGGGCCGCTTACATACGAACGGCCGGGCGATTCGTTCGAGACGCGCCCCGCCGTGTTCAACTATAACGGCGCTCCGCTTGAGGACCCCGTCTGGGTGGACTTGTTCACCGGCAGCGTCTATGCGTTTCCGAAGCAGGACATGCTGATCCATTCCGGCGGCGTCACCTTCGTCAACGTGCCGGTGTACGACTCGCCGTGTCTCTTGACGGAAAGGAGGGTTGCGCTGCCATGAATGGCGGCCACTTGCCAAAACGCCTTTCTTAATCGGTTTTAATCGGGCGTTCAGGCCTTGATTATGCCGTCGCGAAGGGCCATGGCGACGGCCTCGGAGCGCGAAGACGTGCCAAGGCGCTGGTAGATGAGCTTCATGTGGTCCTTGACGCTGTTCGGGCTGATCTCGAGGATGTTTGCGATGTCCTGCGTCGTGAAGCCGCGGGCTGCCAACGATAGGACCTCGATTTGCCGTGCCGTCAGGTCGTGCGACAGGCGATTGAGCGTAATGTCGCGCTCAAGAGCTTTGCTGATGACGCGCTGCCCCGCTGCGACCTTTCGGATGGCCGCGATGATCTCGCCTTGTGACGATGTCTTTGGAAGAGCTCCCTTCGCCCCGGCCCGTATGGCCGCTCCGAGGTCTGTGGACGCGATGAACGACGTAAGAATGAGTATGTGAATTTCCTGGTGCGCCTTCATGATTAGCGACGTCGCCTCCGTTCCGCTCAGGCGCGGCATCATGAGGTCCATGACGATGACGTCGGGCAGAAGTTCGTCCGCCAGCCGCACGGCGTCCTCGCCGTCCGCCGCCTCGCCGACAACCGTCATGTCCTGTTCGAACGAAATCGCCGCCGCTACGCCCATCCTCACGATGACGTGGTCGTCGGCCAGCAGTATGCGAGTTTTCCTTTCCATCAGCTTTCCTTTGTCGTGTTCATAGTGACAAGCACTTTCGTGCCGTGTCCGGGCGCGCTTTCCACCGCGACGGAACCGCCGAAGTCCCTGGTTCGTTCGCGGATGCCCTGAAGACCGAAATGCCCTTGCGCAGGCCCGAGCGCCGTTGCGGAGTCGAAACCGCGCCCGTCGTCGCGTATGGAAAACCGCAGTGTGTCCCCGTTGCGTTCGCCGGCAATCCTGACGTGAGACGCATTGCCGTGGCGGATGGCGTTCACGACCAGCTCGCGGATGATCTTCAAGATCGTGTGGACGGTCGTGTCTGAGAGGTCTGCCCGCGGCACGTTGAAGCGCACTGAGACGTCTGCGTTTTCGGAGAGCGGCATGACGGTGCGGCGTATCGCCTCCGAAAGATCCTTCTCCTCGAACGTGCGGTTGCGAAGATCGAGCAGGCAGCTTTGCAGTTCGCGGCGGCACGAGCCTAGCATCTGCCGCGCAAGAGAGAGAAAGCCGGCGACGGCGCGGTTTGCGCCGGCATTCGCACGCTCGGCCGAGTCGATCTGAAGGGCGACTCCCGTGAGAGACTGCGAGACCGAGTCGTGCAGCTCGACCGCGAGGCGGGTGCGCACCTCGACCTTGACTTCGGCTTCCGCATGGGCGATCTTCTCACGGAAAAGCTCTTCGCCGTGGCGACGTGCGCGTTTCATGAGCGCCTTGTTCCACGCCATTGCCGCGCCAAGAAGCGTGAAGAGGAGCGCGATGACCGCGATAAGGCGCGGCGGAGTCCACCACGGCGGACGCGCGACGACGCGTATGTCGTCCGCCGTGCGCGGCAGGATGAGCGTGCGCTTGTGGACGGGGAGGGCGGTAGCTGCGTCTATGCCCTCCAGTTCGACGATGCAGAGACCCGTTGCCGAAACTTGGCATCCCTCTTCCGCACGTTCATATCCACGCGCGTCGATTTCGGAGACCTGGACCTCGACGGTGACATCGCCTTTCCTGAGTCGCATCACGCCGGTGTTGCGCGATTCGGACGGTGTCGTGGTGACGGTGCCGGAGATGCGGATCAACTTGCCGTGGTATGCCTGGCTGACCTGCCGCAGGCCGAGCGGAGAGGTGAAGAGGTCCTCCATCCCGACATCCTTTGTCTCTTCTTCGGCAGCCTGTTTCCTGCCGTCCCGCCGAACGACGGCACCAGCCAAGTGGAGGTCGGCTCCCGTCAGGTTCTGGAACCCGGAAACTGTCACGATGTCTCCGGGATGAACGTCGCGATTCGCTTCGCCAAGGTGTATGGCGATGAAATGCCAGGGTAGCGACCGGGGTGCGTCAACCTGTGCGTAGAGTCGGTTTCTGCTGACTGCCTTGACCATGGCGCGGACAGTTTGCCTGTGACGCGGGTCTCCCGTTCCAAGCGAGGGAGCCGAGAATGGATCCCCGGCGGGGCGCACGACGCTGACGCCATTGGTCCCAAACGGGCTGAAATACCGCTTGGCGAAGATCGAGAACGACTGCTTCATCTGGCCAGACAGGACGACCTCCGCGTCAACAAGGTTTGTCAGCGACGCGAAGGGGTATTCTTCTTCTGGCATCGCCACGGGCATTGAAATTGTGCTGCCGCGAAGCGTGAGCCAGTTCCAGTGGACGTCGAGATCGTCGCGTCTGACGGACGAAACGACTCCTTGGACAGTCTTGAACTCTTGCGGAAGGGATTTGGCCAGGTGGAGTTCGTTCCAGTCGAGTGGTGTTGCCTCCGGAAGCGGCGCGTGGCCAATGACCGTAAGCGAATGCGCCGTAATGCCGTTTTGCCCCAGCTTCGGGTTTCTGACAATCGCGCCTGAGACGTCGACGATATCTCCATGCCGACAGTGCCCCGTGCTCGACATGTCCGTGAATGTGATGCCGTTGTTGCCGTCGACGATCGAAATCGTGCGCAGACCGTCCCGATGGAATATTGAGACGACCTGGCCAGTGACGGCAAAGCGTTCCTTGTGCTGCAGCACTCTGCCAAACGTCTCGTCAAGCGACTTGACGGTCGTAAAGCGAATCGCCTCGCCGTGCGCGGACACAAGCGTGGCGAATGCGATGACGGGGGCCAGCAGGGCGTGTCTCATGTATAAAGTATACCACGTTGTGCGTTTTGCCTTCAACCACCCAAACGGGTGGTTGAAGGTCCTTCGGCGTTTTGGCATAATGTTTCGCAAAACAGGATGATTCTGGGCATACGATAAATGAAAGGTAAAACGATGAAACTATTCATGTTCTCCATCTGCCTGGCTTTTGCCGCGGTTGCCGACGTCGCGGACGTCACGATTACGGAGACGGGGGCGAGGCAGTTTTCTCCCGGCGACAAATATGGGACGCTTAATACGGTCGTTGCCGGCGAGGTGCGCCTGACGTCGTCCGGCGCGTCGACTCAGGCGGACAAGGTTTCCTTCACGAACTTCAACATGTCGGTCTCTGCGGCGACCAACGTCTTCGACGGCGGCTGGTGGGATTTCGGAGTGGCGGATACCGTCACGCCCGCCGTCTACCATTTCCTGTCGCAGAAAAGCACGCTGTCGAGCCGTTCAATCGCGCTTGAGAACGGATCCGTCGTCTCCAATGTCTGCGTGGCGTATCTAGCCGGCTCGAGCGGCACGGACAACTCGCTGACGCTCGACGGCTCTTCCACGATGTGCGTCAAGTTTCTGCGGCTTGGATGCTCGACGTCCTCAGGGCAGAGAACGAAGGTGTCGGTGAAGGGCGGCTCTGCCATCAAGACGTACCAGCTGAGCTTGAGCGAAGGGTCGGCGTTCAGGCCGAACGGCAAGAACCAGACTGGCAACGAGCTTTCCGTCAGCGGCACCGGGTCCCGGCTCGTCGTCGGGCAGTCGACATCGCTTGGGCGCGAGCTGGCGAGCTTGGGCAATTCCTCCGGCGCCATAGGCGGCAGCACGCTTCGGGTGGTCGACGGAGCGAGCGCATCGCTCGGACAGGTTCTTGTCGGCCAGCAGTATTACCACGGATGCAAGAACCGACTGGAATTCGGGCGAAATGCGAATGTCACGATGACCTCGCTGCTGTTTGGCGACAAGGGCATCGCATCGGTTGGCAATGAATACTGCACTGGCGAAAACGTGCTGGAGATATTCGACGGTGCCACGGTTGTCAACTCCGGCGACATGACCTTTGGCGTGAATTTTGAATCGCAGACGGGCAACAGGATCGTCATCTCGAACGCTACTTTCAGGACGAAGCTCTATGTCGGCAGCGGCATTGGAGGGCGCCTCCTCATGTTCGGACCCAAGCACGAGCTTGTCATTTCCGGAACCAACGCCGTGTTCACGATTGACGGAACTGGGCCTCAAGGATATTTCTATGGTGCCGGCAGCTCGTTTATCGTGGAGAATGGCGCGACGTTCGCGTTGCCGACGACCGCCAACACATACGGCTATGCCTCTGGATGCTCAAGCGAGACGATGCGCTTCCGCACGGGTGCCAAGGTGACGGCGTCGGCCGGCATCAAGACCGGGAACTCCGCAGACACGGCGGGCACGTCTAACCGTCTTGTCGTCGAGAGCGGGGCCTCGTTTACCGCGACGAGCATCATCGGCATCTACGGCAAGGACAGCGCTCTCGAGGTTAACGACGCGACGCTGGTGGTGTCCAGGGGCACGATGGACGTGGGCGGCAACCTGAAAAACAACAATGCGACTACGAACTTGTTCGCCGGCGTCGAGTTCCGCATAGCCGGATCGCATCCGTCGGTTCGAGTAGACTACAATCTCGCTGTCTACGGCAGCGCGCAGATTGTGTTCGCGCTTCCGACGGGCGGCTACGACGAAGGCTGCGCGACGGAGGCAAACCCGCTCGTAATCTGCGGCCCGCAAGATCCTTCGATGGGCCTGGCGTTTGTCGGCGCCGGAGACGCGCCGCTTGCGTTCGAGAATGTCGAAGCGTTTATGGAAAGCCACGAAAGGCGGAAAGACTACGTGCTGATGGAGTCCAGCAAGCTCGGCGGTCTTACGGCGGCGCGGCTTGCCCGTGC
Source organism: Kiritimatiellia bacterium (assembly GCA_017405115.1). Next base: position 8,722 of record JAFRBA010000205.1, on the reverse strand, counting down.
GTCCGAGGGCTTCCCTGCCGGCATGACCTTGGAGAACACCGGCACGAAGCTCGTGCTGCACGTGCGTCCGCAGCGTGGCATGCGCATCATCTACAAATAACAATCAGACAGGAACCAGTCAATGAAGCGTTTTGTCTGTGGCATGGCCGTGGCGTTTGCGGCCACGACGGGCGTGGTGTCGCATGCGGAGGGCATGCCGTCCGCGGGAAGGCTTGCGGACGGGGTGAAGATTTCGGTCGACGGGCGACTTGACGAATCCGCATGGACGGAGGCAAGCTGGAACGGCCCGTTTGCCAAGCTCGCCCATGAGGTCAAGAACAGAGACGTAAGGGCACAGACTTCCTTCGCCGTGTTGTCGGACGACAGGGTGCTGTATGTCGCCGTCAAGTGCAATGAGCCGGACATGGCTGCCTTGAAGGCACTTCCGCCGCGTGCTCTCTACGCCTGCGACCAGGTGGAGGTGTTCCTCTCGCCGCGCGGCGACGGTTTCGACTTCTACCAGTTCGTCGTTCCGTTCGAGCCGCGCAACGGCAGCGCCGCGCGCTATGCATCGGAGGGCGGCGACATCGAGCCTGATCCGTTCGATCCCGAATGGCGGTTCGCCCGAGGCGAGCTTGACGGCGGCTGGTGCGTGGAAATCGCGATACCGTTTTCGTCGCTCTACATGACGCGCAACGCCCAGTGGCGCGGCGCCTGGCGCGTCAACGTGACGCGCGACAGGTTCGTCGGCGGGATGGAGCGCACGTCGTGGAGTCCGCTCCTGACGAAATACCATGAACCCGCGAACTTCCGCAGGATGGCGGGCTTCCCGAAGCGCACTGACGCGGACGATGTCGGCATGACGGACGTCCTTGCGGAGATATCCGCCGTGCGGGACGGCACGCTCGCGGGACACCTTGTCTTCAAGGCGCAGGTTGCGCAGGGCGGCGACTACGAGGTGTCGTCGCCCTGCGTCGCGACGACAACCGTGAATCTCCCGACAGGTGCGAACACGGTGCGCGTTCCGTGCCTTTATCCCGAAAACGGGCGGCACGCGACGCGGATTGAGCTGCGCAGGAAGTCGGACGGACGCCGCTATGCGCGCACGTATCCTGTGATGGTGGACTTCGAGGAGATACGTCTTTCGCTCGTGTCGCCGGAGTACAGGAACAACTTCTATCCAGGACAGGACGCGAACCGCGTGAGTGGACGCGTCGAGACGGCTTGTTCCGGCGAGACTCTTGTGACGCTGGAGGGCCCCGGTTTTCCCATGCGAGAGGCGAAGCTTCCACAGGGCGGGGGCGAAATAGATTTCGACACGCGCGGGTTCCAGGACGGAACGGCGGTGCTGACGGTTTCCGCCGGCGGCGCTACGAAAGAATTCAAGATAAGGAAGCTTGCGAAGACAGGCCGTCGCATGGCGTGGATATCCAATGGTCGCCTCGTGGTGGACGGCAAGCCCGTTCTGCGGCGCGGCATCTACGCGCAGGGGTACTTGGGCGGCAAGGCGTTCGCCGAGCGCTTTGCCGCCGACAAACGGCTCTTCCTGACGCACGAAGTGTCGCCGGGCGGAACCTTGGAGCCGAACAGGGTGCTTCCGGGGCTGGAAACGCGCGAGGCGCGTCGGGACGTCGTTCCGTGCAAGGAATACTTCGGCAGGATCGACGCGATGATCGAGGCGTCGAAAGACAGGGACTTTGCATACTGGTACATTTCCGACGAGCCTGAGTGCCGAGGGCTTTCGCAAGTATACCTGAAGCACGTCTACGAACATGTCAGGGAGAAGGACCCGTATCATCCGATTCTCACGGCGACGCGCGCCGGAAAGAAGTACATGGACTGCGCCGATTGGTTCGAGACGCATCCCTACCTTAACCCATACGACGACGGACGCGGACGGCGGCTCTTCGATGTGCCCCCTTCGTCTATAGGTTCGTACGTCGACGCATTCGACGCGCAGGACCGTCCAGACAAGTGCATTGGGTTTCTGCCTACGATGTTCGCGTACAGGATGAAGAGCATCCTGAACGACTATCCGACTTTTCCCGAATATGTGTGCCACACATGGGCGGCTATTATGCGCGGCGCAAAGACGCTGTGGCCGTACGCCTACCACGACATGGGCGATCGTGCGTCGCTTTACGAAGGCAACCGCTACGTGAACTCCACGTTCGCCGCGTTGGAGGACTTTGTTCTCGACGGGCGGCGCACGACGCTCATCAAGACAAAGGATGCGGAGTGCGTACGGTGGGACATCGAAAACGGCGAATCGATGTTCGCGCTTGCAAACTTCACGGGCGGGAAACTTGACATCCCTCTTCCGGAGAGTCTTAAAGGGCGGAAGTGGCGTCCCTTCCGCGGACAGCGGGCGAAAGGCCGCGCGCTGGAGCCGTATCAAGTCGTGGTCGGCACTACGGACGAACGCGATGCGGGGCTTGAAACATATGCGGAGACGCAGAAGCTCGTTGACGGACTCGAATACGAACGCACGCACCGCGACAATCAGATTCTCGAGAAATACATGTCGGTCGGATTTGCGTCGTCGCCTCCTGTAGGCGAGACTCGCTTTTACAAGCTTATTGACGGAACGCGCGACGTCATCGGGTGGCACGCGCGGGAGGCGAAACCGTGGATCGAGCTGTCGTTCGCAGAGCGGCCGGTAAGTTTTTCGCGTGTACGAGTATATGGAAGCGGAATCAGGGACATGAGGGTCTCGATTCGCAAGGGCGGAGAATGGAAGGGTCTTGCGCCTAAATCGGTAAAGGCCGAGAAGTACATGCGCGAACTTGACTTCGGCTCGGTCGAATCTACGGTGAAGATGAGGCTGTCTTTTCCGGCGGCAAAGGGCGCGACCGATGTCGAGCTCTACGAGGTGGAGGTTCCCAATGCGAGTGGCGATGCCGTCAATCCCGTAAAGCCCGCAAAGGGCAACATCCGCGCCTTCGCATCTCCGCGCGAGAAATCGAAAACAGATGCGCTTTGGAGCTTCGGCGCTGAAAACGCGAAGTGGGCTGGGACGGGCTATTCCGGCGTCGATTGGTACGGGGGCAGCCGCAATCCCGGCGTGTCATCACGCGATGACGGCGGGTTTTCCGTCCTTGACAGCGTGGCCCATGCCGTGCGGCTCGATCCGAAATACCCGTGGATCGAGCTGGAGGTCGACTCGTTTGCCGCCCGCAACGCGCAGGGATACCGCGCCTGGTGGCTGCGACTTCTCGGAAAGGGCGCGATTTTTGGCACTGTCACGAATCCGCAGACCGGGCTGTACGTTGCCAAGATGCCGCAAGTTGTGGGTCCGACGTCCGATTGCCTGCGGTTCGACAACTACAATTTCGACATCGGCGTGAAGCGGCTGCAATGCGTGAGGCAGCCGGCGGACTTCATTGTCGCGGAGTCGGCAGGCGGAGCAGGCGCGATAGTGAAGGGGAGCGTACTTGACGTGACGCTCGCCCTTGCCGCGCCGTGCGAGGACGTGGCGGCGACATTCCTCATTGACCATGGAGGTGGATTCGGTTTTGTCGACTTCCCCGTTAATGGTACGGGCGTGATAGAATTCAAGGCGACCAAGGGTGGCGGCGGTCGCGTCTGGAAGGCGTCGATACCCGTCAAGTCGTGCGGCCGTGCGAAAGCGCGCCAGGTGTACGTAAAGTGCATTGTCCTCGGCGGCGCGTTGAGGACCCCGCTCTTTGGCACGGTAAACCAGCCGTTTGGCTGATGAACAGCGAATCATGCGATTTGGGAAATGTTTCGTCGGTTCTTTGCCCTTGCAGCGGAGATTTTGATATAATTTACAGGAAGGAGAAGATAGCGACAGATGGAAAGCACAGAAAGCGCAGGAAGAGTGAAATGAAAGCAGCAATGACACTTGCGGCGGCATGCGCCGCCGTGTACGTCGGTGCGTCGGCGGGGGTTTCTCCGGAGTGGATAAAGCCCCGGACTGGGTCGTATGCCGACGCGGACGTCGGCGTGTTCCGCAAGGCGTTCCCGCTAGATGGCGCAATCCGCCGCGCGGAGCTCAGGGTTGCCGCGCTTGGCGCGTTCGAGGCAAAGGTGAACGGCAAGGTGCTTCCGGGCTATCTGAACGGAGGCTTCACGCAGCCCGAGAAGTGCCGCCACGAATATTCGTTCGACGTCACTTCGGCGTTGTCTGGCGGTGGCAGGACGAACGTGGTCGAAGTGGAGGTGTCCGCATCATGGTGGCGCGACGAGATAATGCGGCGCGATCTCGTGGTGCGCCGCGCAGGCTATCCGCGCGACAGCGCGCTCAGGACCACGCTCTCCGTAGAGTTCGCGGACGGCCGCCGCGTTTCGTTCGCCAGCGACCGCTCGTGGGACGCTACGTACGGCGGACGGACGGTTCGTGCCGGAATCTTCGAGGGCGAGGTCCAGAATCTCATGCACACCGACTACCGCTGGGAGAAGGCGGTTCCGTGCGACGACTTCTCCGGCGAGGTTCGTCCGATGCGAGGCCCGTGGATATCCCTGCGCGAGGACCTTGCAATGCGACCGCGCGAGCCGCTGCCGGCCCGACTGCTGCCGGGGCGCGAATACGTCTTCGACTTCGGGCAAAACGCCGCCGCCGTCGAACGCATGGTAGTGAAGGGGAACAGGCTCGCCAAGGTGACTGTGCGCCATGCCGAGATGCTCAACGAGCCCGGCGGCGATCCGGCGCGCGGCAACGACGGTCCTGGCGGTACGCTCTATCAGGCGAACTTGCGCTTCATCCCGGCATCTTCATCCTATGTGCTGCGCGATGGCGAACAGACGCTCATGCCGCGCTTCACGTTTTTCGGATACCGCTATGTCGGCATTTCCGTCACGATGCCAGTCGTGCTGAAGTCTCTTGAGAGCGTGCCTGTGACGAGCATTGCGCGAGAGGCCGAGACGTCGAGCTTCGAGACGGGCGACCCGTCGGTGAACAAGCTCGTGTCGAACATCCTGTGGGGCTTTCGCTCCAACTACCTTTCCGTGCCGACGGACTGCCCTCAGCGAAACGAGCGGCTTGGCTGGACGGCGGACACGATGGTCTTCACGCGAGCGGCGTCGTATCTCGCCGACGTGCGCGGATTCCTCGGAAAGTGGCTGGCGGATCTGCGCGACACGCAGAGCGCGGATGGGGCCTACGAGCAGCTCGCGCCGCTCGTCTGGAGCGCGAGCCACCGACAGGCGACGAGCGGCTGGTCCGACGCCGGCGTGCTTGTGCCGTACTTCCTCTGGCGGCATTACGGCGACAGCTCGGCGGCCGAGGAGAATTGGGAGTCGATGAAGCGGTACATTGCCTATCTCGTCGCACACAACGGATCAGACCGCTTCTGCTACGGAGATTGGCTCGCCATCGAGCACCGCATGGAGGACGACAAGTCGCCGTATCCCGTCCAGAACGATGAATACCGCAGGATATTCTCTGCATTCTACTGGGTGTGGGATGCGATGGCCATGCGCGAAATGGCAGAAGGGCTTGGCAAGACTGCGGACGCCGCGCAATTTGCGGACGTCGAGCGCCGTGCGCGCGCGTACTTCGCCTCCAAGTACGTCGGAGCCGACGGCATGGTGCATGAACGTCTTCGTGGCCAGACTGTCGATCTCTACATGCTCAAACTCGGGCTTTGCCGAGACGCAGCGGCGAGGGGGGCGACGCGCAGGGATCTTGTCGACAACATACGTGGCTTCGGTAATCGGCTCCGCACTGGGTTCATGGGCACGGCTATTCTAATGGACACGCTTACCGACATCGGCGAGACGGAGCTTGCCTATACGCTCCTTTTGCAACACGGCAATCCGAGCTGGCTCTACTCCGTGGACCAGGGGGCGACGACCGTTTGGGAACGGTGGGATTCGTACACCAAGGAGCGCGGCTTCTCCAATGCCGACATGAACAGCTTCAACCACTACGCATATGGCGCGGTCTATGCATGGATGATGGGAACGGTAGCCGGCATCAGGCCGGGCAAGGATGGTGGCTTTGACCGTTTCGTCCTTGCGCCGATTCCGGACGCACGACTCGGACACGCAACGGCGACGTACAGAACAAAGAACGGAACGATAGTCAGTTCCTGGCGGTACGAGGGCGGCAAGTGTTTCTGGCGCTTCGAGGTGCCGAAAGGCTCCGTAGCGATGGTCATGTTTGGCGGCAAGACGAAGGAGTATGGCGAAGGCAAGTACGACCTTGTCGCCGATTGATTGGGAGTGTATGATGCAGACGACTCGAAACTACGTGCTGGCAATTGCGGTTGTGTGCCCGTCGCTTCTCTTGGCAGCCGCGCCTTTTCGCATTGGGCGCGAGGCGATGCCGAGGATTGTCGTCGGCGAGGCGATGCGTCCGTTCGTCATGCGTGCCGCGCAGGACGTGGCCGGAGACATTGAGAAGATATTCGGTACAAGGCCGGAGATCACGACAGCTGCCGCGCCGGACAAGAACGCAATTGTACTTTCAAGAGTGGGCGAGGGGTGGGAAAACTATGCGGTCGAGTCCATGCCCGGAAACGTCTTGAAAATCACGGGCTCGGATGACGGCGGCGTGATGTTCGGCCTCTACCGCTTCGCGTCCGAGTGCCTCGGCGTCGACCCGTTTTACTATTGGAGCGGCATCGAACCGGCCAAAGCTGTGGTGCGCGAATGGAATGAAGGCATCTCGATCCGCCAGGGCGATCCGTCGTTCAAGTTCAGGGGGTGGTTCATAAACGACGAGGACTTCCTAAACGGCTTCAGGCCCAAGGAGAACGGAGTGCGAAAGATCGACTATCCGCGCTACCACGTCTGCTTCGGTCCTGCGCTGGCGGACAAGATCTACGAGACTGCGGTCCGCGCCGGCTTCAACACGATGATATGCGCGAGCTACGTGGACATCCTGAACCCGGACGAGAAGCGCCTTGTCGAAATCGCGGCCTCGCGCGGCCTCTACGTCACCATGCACCACCAGGAGCCTGTCGGCGCGGGCGCGCTGCAGCTCGACATGCACTTCCCGGAGATGCGCGGCACAACGTATGCGTCGCATCCAGACCTCTGGCGCAAGGCGTGGCGCAGATACGTCGGCGAATGGGCGAAGGTGCCGGACGTCATCTGGCAGCTCGGTCTCCGCGGTCGGCGCGATCTGCCGTTCTGGATGACATTTGGCGCGTTAAACGCCCCTGATTCGCCGGAAGAGGAAGAGCACCGCAGGGCCGGGCTGATCTCGTCGGCGATGGCGGAGCAGCTCGAGATGATCGAGGAGGCGCTGGGCCGCCGTCCGGAGCATTTCGCTACGCAGCTCTGGATGGAGGGCGCGGAATACTATCGTCGCGGATTGCTCAAGATCCCCGACGGCACGACTGTCATTTTCTCCGACAACTGCCCCGGACTGAAGTTCCAGGGCGACATCGGCGGAGTGAAGTCGCTCGACCTCAAGAAAAGGTTCGGTCTCTACTACCATCTTGCGCTTGTGCACGGAAACCACCACTGCGAACTCGTGCCGCCGCTCCGCACGCATCAGGTCTTGGGCGACGCCTGGCGCAAGGGCGCGAGGGAACTCGTGTTGTTCAACGTCTCGAACGTCCGTCCGTTTCTCTACACGATCGCGTCTGCGGGCGAAATGACGCGCGACATGGTGGGCTTCAAGGCGGCGAAGTTCCGCGACCGCTGGGCGTCCGCGCGGTTCGGCGCAAAGGCTGCGCCCGCCGTGGCGCGGGCGATTGACCTGTATTTCGCCGCCTACGAGACCGAACCCTCCCGTGACGCGAGATCGTCCTACGGCTCGCCGTGCCAGCGTGCGCCCCTTGCAATACTGAATGACGGTCGGCTCTGCGACTTGACCAGGCAGATGGTCGCCAGGTTCCGATCTAACGCCGGCGGCCCGTCGCCTGTCGTGTCACAGTACGAGTCCGATCCGGACCGCTTGACGGACTTGGTGGACAACCTTTTCTACCGCGTGAATCAGGACATGTTCCCCGACTTATGCGACTGGCCGCGGCTTGGACTGCGCGCGCGGCTGCAGGCCGCCGCGTTCGCGCGGTGCGCGGAGCAGCTGGAGCGCGCGTCCGACGGCATGGACGAGGCGCGGAAGCGCCTGCTGTTCGAACGCTTCGGATATCCGACGGAGTTCATGCGGCTGTCGTCGGAATGCCTTGCGGAAATCACATGCGCCGTCGAGGCGAAATCGCTGGGCGATATGCGTCGTGCCGTTGGACACGCCAAGACTGCGCTCGCATGCGCCGAGACCAGGGACGAGCTGATCTGCCGCTACAATTCAGGCAAATGGGAGCATTGGTACGACCGCGACATAATCTATCCATGCGCACCGCTCGCCGAGAGCCTGCGGAACGCGCTGTGGAAGATCCAGGACGAACAGTCCTTCGACTTGTCGCTCGCGGGCGACGCGGTTGAGCGGGTCGACTTCGGGCCGGAAGCGGCAGGCGGCTACGCCGAGTTCGAAGTGCATGGCATGGACGCCGAGGCGAGCAACGCGGTTCTCCGCGTCGCATATGCCTGCCATCCGAACGGGCTTTCGGAAAAGGGCGACTTCTGGCGAGAGACCTCCGCTCGCTATCTCGGGCCGAACGTGGACCTGCCGATTCTCCCGGCAAACATCGACCGCTACGAGCTCTACACGCTCGACCATGTAGGCCGGTATCGCGCGAAACTTCTGCAGGGACTTGTCCGCTACGCGCGGTTCAGCCTCGATTCGCAGCGCGGAGCCGTCGCGATACGGAACTTCCGCCTTGTGAACGACAAAGTCCATTCGGAAGGCGAGAGGGAGGGCTCGTTCACG
>JAFRBA010000204.1 GCA_017405115.1 Kiritimatiellia bacterium | reverse complement strand
CAGATCTACCGGCTCCAGACCGCCCACTCCGCCGACTCAATCTCCGCCGGCGCCGTTACAGAGGCGCTCGCGAACGACCTCACGCGCATAGCGGGAGTCCCCGCGCAGGAGCTCGAGATCGTCCGCGGCGAGTATTCCGACGGACACCCCAAGCTCATGCTCCAGGCCAAGTTCGCCGACGGCTACAAGGACATGGAGGCGGGCTTCATCAAGGACGGACGCATCGTGCCGCCCAAGGGACAGTCGGCCGAGAAGCTCGGCAAGTACAAGGCGTTCTTCCTCTTGACGGCCGATCGCGACGCCGTGGGGCGGCGCGGGCAGAACAAGGGCTTCGCGCACGGCAAGTTCTTCGCGATCGATCCCGGCCACTCGCTCGAGGGCAACGCCAAGTACCTCAAGGTCTCCGACGACCTCTCCTTCAAGGACACCTACGGCAAGAGCACGAAGCCGCGCTTCGAGAACTTCTCCGTCTTCGACGACGACACGTTCTTCTCCAAGATGGAAGGCGTTGTAAACCTCCGCGAAACCGCTAAGCGCGGCGAGTTCAAGGCGCTCTTCGACAAGTACAGGGCCGCATTCAACCCGGACGAGGAGGGCATCTCCGACGCGGAGAAGACGCTGCGCACGAAGATATGCGCCGACATCGACAAGAAGGAGGCGGAGTTCAACGAGTCGCTGAAGAAGATACTCGACGTCTCCGTGAACAACCTCGATCTCTACGACGATCTCGGCGACCAGCCGGAGACCGTGCGCAAGGGCGCGATAGAGAACCTCGCCAACCTCGAGAAGCTCACTTCCCCCACCACCTGGACGAGCAAGAAGGGGAAGGTGGCGCTCGAGCACCTCGAGGTCATCCCCGAGTCGCGCGTCCCGTGGAAGGGCGTGCTGAAGGGCGACAGCATTGTCTACTTCACCGAGACGAAGATGTCGTACAGGAACTTGAAGCAGCTCGAGGACGTGGTCACGATGGCGGGCGCGAAATTCGAGGACGACGCGATGGGCGTGACGCGCATAACCGTGCCGTTGGACAAGGCGGAGAAGTTCTTCGCCGCGTTCAACGAGGAGAAGGTGCAGCAGCTCACGCACCCTGCGGAGTACATGGCGCGCAAGGATGGCCGCGACGGACTCAAGGAGGCGACGATATACAAGCCCGTCCCGTGCCCGAACCCCGGCCCTGATCCGCGTCCGCTCATGACCGTCGACCAGCTCCCCGAGCAAATCGACTTCGCAGTGGACGGACTCGTGTACAAGTTCCCGAAAATCCACTACCAGGATCTTATTTCCGTCAAGTCGTCGGTGCACCGTCCGCGCAACGAGGGGGAGCTTCGCGCCCTCCTCTCGGCGCAGGTGAAGCTCGGCAAGGACGTCCTCGGCGCGCTGATGAGCGGCAGGCCCAATCTCTTCAAGCCGACGAACCAGAACATAGTCGCGCTCACGTACGCGCTCCACGCGATGGCGCTCAAGAAGGGCGAGTTCATGTACCGCGGCTCGTTCTCGATCGAGGACAAGAACGGCGACATCGCGCGTTGGCTCGACAAGGCGAATAACCTCTACATCCGCACGTCGACGCACGCGAAGCCCTACCAGACGGCGTATGTCGACGGACATCTCAACATGCCGCGCGGATACGATGTGCCGACGGGCGCGGGTGGGCTCCTGAACGGCATGCGGACTTTCCACTTCTTCACGATCCCGGACGAAGACGGCCTCAAGAACGGCGGCAACGGAAACGGTCCGCGGCGCAGGCTCTTCCTCAAGTGCGAGACGTTCGGCATCTTCTGCTCGACGGCGCACGTGAAGTTGTTCGACAAGTATGACGCGGTCTCGAAAGGCATGAAGACGCGCAACTACAGGTTCGGCGACATCGTCGAGTCCATCTGCCACGGCTCCTCGCTCTTTGCGTCGTACTTCACGCCGAAGGAGGCGCCGGGGATCCGCAAGGAGAACCTCACCACGGCGCAGAAGAACGCCATCCAGTGGGCGCACGACAAGCTTCAGACGAAGTATCCGCAGCTTGCGGAGCGCCTCATTGCGGGAGACGTCCTCGACGGCGCCGGAATCAACAAGATGATCGACAACATGTCGTGGATCTGCGACCACATGCCGGAGGACGAGGACGAGAGGGCGTGGATCACGGACGTCCTCGACTACATGTTCGCGCCGCTGGAGAAGGACTTCGGCGACATGAAGGGCGGCGACATCGGAAACCGCATCGGCAACGAGATCATGATTGACGCAAAGGACCTTGCCTGACAGCCTGCGGCCGGCGGCAATGCGAAGGATGTGTTCTCCGGCGAGTTCCTGACGCGGCACAGCCCCCGTTTCACGGGGCTTTGCGGAGCGGCAGGGCTTATGGTAAAATATAGGAATGATATACAGTACATTAGCAGTCATGGCGGCTCTGTCCGCCCAGCCAATAGACATTCAGAGCCGCACAGATGCGCAGCTGCCGGCGCCGAGGGCGGAGGTCAAGATAATGACCTACAACGTGTGCCACTGCGAGGGGATGGACGGCAAAATCGACGTCGTGCGGACGGCGGCCCGCATCAACGCGGAGGCTCCGGACTTCGCGTGCCTCCAGGAGATCGACTGGTGCACGGCGCGCGTCTCCGGCATGGACGAGCCGGCGGAGCTGGCTCGCCTCACGGGGATGCACGCCACCTTCGCCAAGGCCATCTTCTTCCGGGGCGGACAGTACGGCGTGATGATGCTCTCGCGAGAGAAGCCGATAGACGTGGTGCAGCTGCCGCTTCCCGGCGCGGAGCCGCGCATCCTGCTTGTCTGCGAGTTCAAGGACTGCGTGGTGGCGACGTCGCACCTGTCCGTGTCCGGCAAGGAGGAGCGCGAGGCGTCCGTGCCGATCATCCGCAACGCCTTCGCCAAGTACAAAAAGCCAGTCTTTTTCACAGGCGACTGGAACGCCACGCCGGAGTCCGACGTACTGAAGTCGCTGGGCCGATTCCTCAAGGTCCTGTCCGACACGTCAGGCCGCACCTTTCACGGGCGTTCTGAGATGGGTCCGCAGGGCGAGCTTCTCGACAAGACGCCGTTCTGCATAGACTACGTGGCGGTAGACGTCGGGCATGCGCGCGACTTCGAGGTCGTCGACACGCACGTGGTGGAGGACAGGGTGACGTCCGACCACGCCCCGGTTGTGGCGACCGTCTCGTTCGCGCGTCCGGAACTTCCAGAGCCGGCCGTCGTGCCGCTGCCCGTTTCCCTGAAGCTCACTGGCGGACAGTGGCGTGCCAAGGCGTCCGACGTAACACCGGAACTCTTCGGCAAGACGTTCGACCGTTCCCTGCCGAAGGAGGGCTATCGCATTTCCATCACCGAGAAGGGCGGAATTTCCGTTGCCTGCGCCGACGATGCGGGCGCCGCATATGCGCTCCAGACATTGCGGCAGATTGTCGCGTTCAGCTGGGGGCGGCTCGCCTTCCCGTGCTGCGAGATCGAGGACTTCCCTCGTTTCGGCTGGCGCGGCGTTCACATAGATGAATCGCGGCATTTCTTCGGGAAAGCCGCCGTAAAGCGCATACTCGACCAGATGGCCATGCACAAGCTCAACGTGCTGCACTGGCATCTGACCGACAGTCAGGGCTGGAGGCTTCCGGTCGCAAAGTATCCCCTGCTGACGACAGTCGGCGCGCAGCGCCCGTATTCCACCAACCAGAAGAACCTGGCCGACCATTTCGAGGACGGCACGTACGGGCCCTACTCGTATTCGCGCGACGAAATAGCCGAGATCGTGGCATACGCGAAGGAGCGCTTCATACGCATCCTTCCGGAAGTTGACGTGCCCGGCCACTCGGCGGCCCTCCTGCGGGCGTATCCGAAGCTGGGGTGCTTTGACGAGAATCCGTCCGCCGCGCCGGCCGACGCGGTGAAGAACGTCGTGTGCGCGGGCGACGACCGCGTACTGGAGATGGTGAAGGACGTGTTCGACGAAGTCGTCGGCATGTTTCCCTGGGGGATGATCCACATCGGCGGCGACGAGGTCAACAAGGCAAACTGGAGGGCGTGTCCGAAGTGCCAGGCCCGGATGAAGAAACACGGGCTCAAGACGGAGAACGACCTTCAGGCGTGGTTCATGGGGGAGATAGCGGGGCATCTGGCCAAGAAGAGGAGGCGCGTCGTCGGCTGGGACGAGATCATCCTCGACGGCGCGGCGCCCGAAGGCTGCGTGGTGATGAGCTGGCGCGGCGCGGAGGGCGGGCGCGCGGCGGCGGCCGCAGGGCACGAATCGGTCATGTGCCCGCATGTGAGCTGCTACTTCGACTACACGCAGTGCCTGGAGGACGACCCCGCGACATACCCGTGGTTCACCTGTCCGCTGCCGCTAGAAAAGGTGTACTCCTACGACCCTCTCGACGGCATTCCGGAGAGCCAGCGCAGGTTTGTGCTCGGCGGACAGTGCTGCAACTGGTCCGAGTACACGTGCAACGAGACAGAGCTGCAGTGGAAGATGTGGCCTCGCACGTGCGCCACGGCGGAAGTCTTCTGGTCCCCGGCAGGGAAGCGCGACTACGGCGACTTCCTCCGCCGCATGGAGAGGCATCGCAGACGCCTTGTCGCCTCAGGCATAAACTGCGCCCCGCTGCGCTAAGTTGAGGATTGACGGGATGAATGAGGTTGCCTATCCAATAGCTGGAACGGGGGTTTTCCTTCTTGGCGGCGTCGCGGCGGCTGTGTATCTGCTGCCGTTCCGCGGCGTCAGGGGATGGGTGTACGAGACGGGCTGGCTCGTATCGGTGGTCGCGGGCTGGCTGGTCTTTCCCCTCGTTTTCGACGCGTTCGTCGTCCCGGACTTCTGGGGAGTGCTCGGGGCGGCCTCGCCGTCGACGCTCCTGCGATCCTTCGGCTTCGGGGTGCTGTGGGGCGTCGGGGCGCTTTGCTGGGCGCTGATGGTACGCTATCTCGGCATCGGCCTTGGGCTTGGCATCGGCGCAGGGCTCTGCGCGGCGACGGGGACGCTTCTGCCGCCCATCTTCACCGGCCATGCGGCCGACCTCGTCGCAACGCAATCCGCGCGCATCGTCCTGTGCGGCGTCGCCGTCGCGCTCGTCGGCATCCTGGCGGTCGGACTCGCCGGGCGGCTCAAGGAAGACGAGATGAGCGAGGAGGACAAGAAGAGGTCCGTGGCCGAGTTCGACTTCAAGAAGGGCATCGCGACCGCCATCATCGCCGGCGTCGCCTCGGCCGGAATCAACTTCGGTCTGCAGGGCGCGCCTGAACTGGAGAGGGCGGCGCTGGCGGCGGGTGCGTCGCCGACATGGGCTGGCATGCCGGTCTTGACGGTCGTTCTCTGGGGCGGACTCGTGACGCAGATTCTGTGGGTCGGATGGAAGACGTTGAGAAGTGGAAGAGTGGAGAAGTGGAAAAGTGGAAACCATTTCACTATTCCACCACTCCACCATTCCACCACTCCACCATTCCACTATTCCACTCTCCTCTCAAACTTCTTCCTCTCTGCCCTTGTAGGAGTCATTGGGGTGATGCAGTTCGTGTTCCAGAAGGCCGGGGAGCCGATGATGGGCGACTTCCGGTACATCTCGTTTGCGGTGCTGATGTCGAGCGCCGTGTTCTTCTCCGCGATTCTCGGCGTCGTCCTTGGAGAATGGAAGGGCACGTCGTGCAGGACGCGCGTCCTGCTGTCGTTTGGCATCGTGGTCCTTGCGTTCGGCTTTGCCGTCATGGCCGCTGGCGGGCGTTGAGCCGTGGTGCGCAGATTATGGTATAATCCACATCCATTCGTTGAAAGCGTTTCTTCAGAAAAGACAAGTCAATGGGAAAGAAAGACAAGAGCAAAGAGAACCTTCCGCCGAGCCTGTTCGACAACCTCGACCTGTTCGCGGCGGCCAGCGACGCGCAGGGCGAGTCGGAGAAGCCGGAGAGGAAGTCCGCAAAGTCGGCGAAGGCGGCCCCGCCACCTCCTCCGACGCCGGCCTCGAAGGGCCTTACCGGCGCCGGCCCGATGCAGCAGCTGTACGACTTCAACTTCCGCCAGTACTCGGCGTACGTCATATGCTCGCGCGCGATTCCCGCGGTGGAGGACGGGCTCAAGCCCGTGCAGCGGCGCATAATGCACGCGCTCTACGAGCAGGACGACGGCAGGTACACCAAGGTCGCGAACATCGTCGGCCAGACGATGCAGTACCATCCGCACGGCGACGCGTCGATCGGCGACGCGATCGTCGTGCTAGCGAACAAGCTCTGGGGCAAGGGCAAGGGGTACCTCATAGACGGGCAGGGCAACTTCGGGTCGCTCCTCACGGGCATGCCGCACGCCGCGGTCAGGTACATCGAGTGTCGCCTCACCGAGCTCGCGAAGAACGAGGTCTTCAACCGCAAGACCACGTCGTACGTCCCGAACTACGACGGTCGCAAGCAGGAGCCCGTGTATCTGCCGGCGAAGGTCCCCCTCCTCCTCATGATGGGGGCGGACGGAATCGCGGTCGGGCTCTCCACGGCGATCCTGCCGCACAACTTCATCGAGCTTCTCGAGGCCGAGATATGCCTCATCCAGAAGAAGCCCTTCCAGCTCTACCCCGACTTCCAGCTCGGCGGCACCATGGACGTGAGCGAGTACCAGGACGGGCTCGGCAAGGTGAAGGTGCGCGCGAAGATCGAGAGGGAGGACAAGAACAAGCTCGTCATCACGGAGCTACCGTGGGGCGAGACGACGGACTCCATCGCGGAGTCGATCGAGGACGCGATCAAGAAGAAGAAGGTGCCCGTGAGGAAGCTCCACGACCTCACGAGCGACAAGGTCCGCATAGAGCTCGAGCTGCAGGCCGGGACGAGCCAGGAGAAGGCCACGGTCGCGCTCTTCGCGTTCACGAACTGCGAGAAGGCGCTTTCGTCGCGTCCGATCGTGCTGGACCAGGGCCGTCCGCGCCTCATGAGCGTGACGGAGATCCTGAAGAAGAACGTGGAGCGGCTCATGGATCTCACGAAGCGGGAGCAGGAGATCCGCCTCGGCGAGCTGGACGACCTCTACCACGCCCGCACGCTCGACCGCATCTTCATCGAGGAGCGCATATACAAGCGCATCGAGCAGGAGAAGACGATGGAGGGGGTGAAGGCCGCGGTCCGCACCGGCTTCGAGCCCCACATGAAGGAGCTTCGCCGCAAGGTCATAACGGACGACGACATCGACCGCCTGCTCAAGCTGCAGATCCGCCGCATCTCGCAGTTCGACATAAACAAGAACCGCGAGGAGATCGAGGGCATCCGGAAGGAGGAGGCCCAGGTGAAGGACAATCTCGTGCACCTGCGCGCGTTCGTCGTGAAATACCTGAAGGGGCTCGTCAGGCAGTACCAGAAGAACTACCCCCGCTGCACGAAGGTGGAGTCCGGCGCGTTCAAGCAGGTGGACGTCAGGGCGATCACCGCGACCGAGCTCACCATCCGCTGGGACAAGGAGAACCACTACGTCGGCTCCGGCATCCGCGGCGGCGACGAGCTCTTCAAGTGCTCGTCGCTCGACGAGCTGATCCTCGTCTGGAGGGACGGCCGCTTCCGCAAGGTGCTGCCCGAGGACAAGCTATTCGTCGACAAGGACCTCATGCTGGTGCTGCGCTACAACCAGGAGAAGGACCGGGAGACGCGCGAGTTCACGTGCGTCTACGAGGAGGGCGGCTACGGCTTCAGCTACATCAAGCGCTTCAGGTTCGGCGGCCTCATCCGCAACAAGGACTACCGCCTCGCCCCGGAGAAGCCGAAGTCGAAGGTGCTGTTTTTCCAGGAGGGCTGCCCCGAGACGATCTACGTGAAGTTCAAGCCGGCGAAGGGCCAGAAGATACACCAGCAGCACTTCCTTCCGCACGAGCTTGTCGACCGCGTGAACCGCGAGACCGGCAAGACCGAGAAGCAGGAGGTCGTGCCGATTCGTTCCGCGACGGCGAAGGGCAAGCAGCTCACGACGAAGCCCATCGCGCGCATAGGGTCTGCCAAGGGGTCGTGGTGGGACGACCGCGAGCCTCCGTCGAAGGGCGTGCTGGACTGACCGGCCGGCGGCGCGAACGAGACCTGCGCGCTATGTGGACTGTCGCACGACGAGCGGGGCGTCGAGGAATATCTCGCGCGGGTCGTTGTTAGGGTAGCGGATTCTCGCCAGAAGCGCCTTGAACGCGGTCGCGGCGAGCTTCTTGACCGGCTGCGATATCGTCGTGAGCGGTGGATTCGCTGTACGGGCCGTCGCAATGTCGTCGAATCCCACGACGGCGACGTCTTCGGGGATGCGTTTGCCGAGTCTCTCAAGGGCATTGATCAGATGGGCGGCCTGTTCGTCGTTGCCGCAGACGATGGCGTCCGGCCTTGCCCGGCTTCGAAGAAGTCTTGCGAGTTCGCGTTCGTCTGTCGGGGTGAAGTCGAGCCGGCGGACGCTCTCTTCGCATCCAAGCAGCGCGAGCTCGCCGGCAAGTCCGAAAAGGCGGTTGCTCCAGTTCGCGTTTGCGAACATTTTCCCGTGCTGCATCAGGAATGCGATGCGTCTGTAGCCGCAGTCGTGCAGATGGTCGGCGATCAGCCTGCCGGCGTTGATGTTGTTTACCGCGACGATGTCGCAGTCGCTACGGACGGGCGGATGCACGATGTCCGAATCTATCAGCACCACGGGGATTTCGGCATGACGGAGGATGCTCACGATTTCCCTGTTTGTTTCGACCATCTCGTCTGCGACAAATGGGCGGAAGATTACGCCTTCCGCGCGGCTGACCGCAAGTTCTCGTACCTTGCGCCTTATGTCGCACACGAGCGATCTGTGCTTTCGCTCGCTGGAGAAGACGAGCGCAACGTGGTATCCGAGCCGTCTGGCATGCCGTTCGGCCTCTTTCTTGATCTCGGCGAAGAATGCGCACGATTCGTAGTCGGGGATGACGAGCCCGATGAGCCCGCTTCTACGGAACGCGCGCTTTGTGAGAAAAGAGCCTATGCCGTTCCGCTTTTCCACGAGCCCCTGGCGGCGCAGCTGCTCCAACGCTCCGCGCAGCGTCATCCGCGAAACTCCGAACGCCTCCGAAAGCTTCGCCTCGCTTGGGAGCTTTCCGCTTTCGGAGTATACGCCGGACATTATGTCCTTCATCAGCCGCTCGACGATTTCTTTTCCTGACATGCGAGGATTATACCACAGCCCGCCGTCACCTGTCTATACAGGTGTTGCGGTGGTATTCTGGTTGTGCTAGAATTTTCCTGTCACGAGGACAAGGAATACAAACAGGTGAAGACTGTAAAGGACAAGCAGGTTCTGATGGCGGCGGACTTCGCGGGATATCCGCTGAAGGAGGCGATCAGGGAGTACCTCGAAAAGAAGGGGTGGACGGTTACGGACATCGGCGTGAAGGCGGACTCCGACCCGAACGACACAGAGCTCATGTTCCACCGCATCGGGCTTCGCGTCGGCGCGATGATCACCGAGAAGGAGTTCGAGCGCGCGCTCATCTTCTGCGGAACTGGCATGGGCATACACATCGCGGCGTCAAAGTGTCCGGGCGTTCACGCGGGCGTCGTGGAGTCCGTCCCCGCCGCGTTCCGCGCGATCACCGGCAACGGCGTGAACGTCCTCGCCATGGGCGCGTTCTATGTGACGCCCGAGCTCGGCAAGCAGTGCGCGGATGCGTTTCTCTACAACGACTTCGGCAGCGGCTGGGAGTGGTGGCCAGATTTCGACAAGTTCCATCAGATCGCCATTGACGAGCTCAACGCCTTCAACTACGAGGAGTACAAGGCGAACGGCTTCAAGGTGAAGCACCTCGGCGACTGCCACTGCGAGCTCTACGACAGGCCGGAGGGCTTCTCGTCCGTCCCGCTCATGTGCGAACGATGAGATGATATGAGTTCATCAATGTCGATGTTCAAACAAATAATGGAGGACACAACCATGAGGATCATAAAACCTGTGATCGCAACCATGTTGATGGTGACCGGTGTGGGCGCAAATGCGGCGAACTACTCAAGTGAGATGAGCATAGCGTGTGATGCCGCCGCAGATGTCGGTTATAACGGCAATAAAACAGTCATCACCTGGACGCAGAATGGAAGCTTTACCGTTTCCGGTTCAGGGACGATAGAGATGTTGGCCGTCGGCGGCGGTGGCGGCGGCGGATCCGGCGACAACACATATGGCGGCGCAGGCGGTGGTGCTGGCGGACTGGTTCACCTTGAAGAGGTACATGTAGGGCCTGGCACCTATACGGTCACGATTGGCGCTGGCGGAGCTGTTGGCGCGAACGGCGGAGATACGAGCGTGTCAGGACTGGGCATCATCGCCTATGGTGGCGGGGCGGGTTCGGCCGGTCAGTCGCCATGGGGTGGTTCGGACGGTGCGTCCGGCGGCGGAGGTGCAACGGCGAACGGTTCCGGAGGCAGGGCTATTTATGCGGACAAGGGGAACCAAGGCAACGCCGGAGGAGCATCTGTGCATGTATATGGGCCTGGCGGCGGTGGAGGCGCGGGGCAGCCGGGTGAAGGATCCGGCGGTTCGGCTCCCGGAAAAGGTGGCGATGGCTTGATGTGCTCGATAACAGGCAATGAAGTGTATTATGCAGGAGGTGGCGCAGGCTATCGCTATGCATTCTACATTGCAGAAAACGTCCAAGGAGGCCTTGGTGGCGGCGGGGCTGGAGGATGCGCGGGCACGCCCGGCACTGGCGGTGGCGGCGGCGGCGGGGCAGCCGGTGGCAGCGGCGTGGTGATCATAAGCTTCACCAGAGAGGCAGTGTCTCCCTCGTCCGACTTTGCGATTACAGGCGGCGAGATGGTTCCGCTACGTGACGATTCAGTCGTTGTGTTCCGTGAAAGCGGAACGTTCGAGGTTAGCGGCTCTGGCTCTGTGGAGCTGCTTATGATTGGTGGCGGTGGTGGCGGAGGCACCGGCAATGACACATATGGCGGCGCAGGGGGAGGCGCTGGCGGATTTGTCCATTTCGAGAATCTGCCGATCAGCGCCGGATCGTATGACGTAACAGTCGGCCAAGGCGGTGCCGTCGGGGCGAACGGCGGGAATACCATGGTGTCATGCTTTGGCCTTGTAGCCTATGGTGGCGGAGCAGGTTCGGCAGGTCAGTCGCCATGGGGCGGTTTGAACGGCGCGTCAGGTGGCGGCGGTGCAACGGCTAATGGTTCGGGCGGCAAGGCGATTTATGGCTCGGAGGGCAATCGCGGGAACGATGGAGGTTCGTCGTCGAACGTCTATGGTCCTGGCGGCGGCGGCGGGGCGGGAGCTCCTGGCGAGTCGACGGGAAACTCGACCCCAGGTCGCGGGGGCGCTGGCTTGCCGTGTTCCATCACTGGCGAGGAGGTCTACTACGCTGGTGGCGGAGCTGGTTATCGCAGCACGATTACTGTGTCAGGCGGAATTGGCGGCGGCGGCGCTGGAGGGGTCGCGGGGACTTCTGGAACGGGCGGCGGTGGCGGTGGCGGCGCTGCCGGCGGCAGCGGCATTGTGATAATGCGTTATCACATGCGGTCGTATTCAACGGAATTTGATGATGCTGAGGGAGGTGTTGTGCGTCGGCGAAACGGATATCGCATCCATACATTCACCGAAGGGCGGGGGACGTTCAGGCTTCCTCATGCCGGATTGGTGGAGGTGCTTCTGGTCGGTGGCGGTGGTGGCGGAGGGCAGAGGCATCCGTCAGAGGGTCAGCGTGGCGGTGGCGGGGGCGGCGCTGGCGGCGTTGTTCACAATGCAGAGATCATCCTTCCTGCCGGCGAGCACGAGATTGTTGTGGGAAGTGGCGGCGCTGTCGGCGAAGACGGGGCTGAAACGATGGCGTTCAATCTCGTTGCCTATGGCGGAGGCCATGGTGGCTGGTATGACGGCGTGAAAGCCGCAGGAGACGGTGCCTCGGGCGGAGGCGCAGCCATCTATTCTGGTGCGGCGGACGGTGCCAAGGCCATTTATGCCGAAGAGGGCAATCTTGGCCATGCTGGGGGCGGATCCGTGCATCTCTACGGAGCAGGCGGTGGTGGCGGCGCTGGCGGCCCCGGCGAAACGGCGACGGGGTCTTTGCCTGGCGCAGGCGGCATCGGCTATTGCTGCGACATAACTGGAACGGCAACATACTATGCCGGAGGAGGTGGTGGCTACAGATTGAACGTTACGACTAAGGGAGGTCTTGGCGGCGGCGGCGACGGAGGGGTCGCCGGGACTCCTGGAACTGGCGGCGGTGGTGGTGGAAACGCTGCCGGTGGCAGCGGCATTGTGATAGTGCGCTACAAGGCCCCGCCAAGCGGAATGACGATCACTGTGCGCTGATATGTCCACTTGCAGCTTCAAGAGAGATGCCCGCAGCGGGCCAAGCGGTAGCCGCGCCTTGGCGTCGTGCGCCATGGTTTGCGTGAGTGCTTTGCTTTGCGCCTGTGCGCATGGAGGAGCGGGTAAGGGAAAGGCAGAAGGTGTCGTTGACTGCAGGATCGATTCCGCAGCGATGACATGCAGCCTTAAGGACGAGTTCCCCCTTGGCGTTTACTGGGCGTGGCCGCATAATGTGAACAACGCCAAGGTCGCCGGAATGGACGTAGACTCGTATCTTGATCGGTCGATGGCAACTTTGCGATCGCTGAACTGCGACGCGATCTGGGTCGTCAACGGCCCGTACGATGATTCGGCGAAGTTCCTTGATCTCTGCGAGCGGCATGGCATCAAGGCGGTTCTGCCGACGGCCTTTGTGGAAATGTACTATCAGGCGTTTGCCGGCGACCTCGGCCGCTTTGAAAGACTCGCCGCAGACACCGTGGCCGCGATTGGCGGCAAGACGGCATTGATGGGATATGTCCTCAAAGACGAACCGCGGCTTAACTCGGTTCAGCAGACGGACTATTTCCATCAGCTGTTGAAGCGTATGGATCCCAGGCATCGTGATTCTCTGGTGGTGGCGATTACGAGCGACATCCAGACGTATGTCGAGGACTCGTCGCTTCCGGTGCTTTGCACGGACGTATACCTGTTCGGAGGGTCGCGCTCGACGGTGATGCCGAACACACCGGAAGCCGCGCGGGACTTGTATCGAGCAACGTGTGAGAACGCGGTCTCGGCGGCGGCACGCCGTGGCAAAAACCTCTGGATAATGCCCCAGTGCTTCTCCGAGGTCTGGGGCTGGAACTGGTGGGATGAGAATCACCGCCACTGGATGAAGGCAGGTTCCTACGTGCACTGGCGCATGCCGACGGTCAACGAGACGCGCTGGCAGGCGTGGGAGGCAGTCCGTTGCGGCGCGAAAGGAGTCGTGTTTTTCCTCGCGAACCCGAAGGCGGAGACTTCGAAAGCCGACATCTCGCCCGGCGGCAGGGAATACAAGCGGATCAAGTCGTATCTTGACAACGTCATGAAGCAGCCGTTTCTCAAGAACAAATCCAACCTCGAACCGACATTGGCGGAATTGCCGCGCGAACAGGGGCTTATGTACATTGGTGGAAAGCCGACACCTGCTTTCAAGGCGCTGGGCGAAGCTTATGCGAAAATTGCAAAGGCGAAGAAGTTATTGCTTGGGGCCGAAAAGGCTCCGTTCCCGGCATTCTTTCCGGCTGATCCTGCTTTTAAGGCCGCGACGTATGTCGTTCCTGGATGCGTGGGCATGCTGGGGGTCATCGTGAACGACGACCTTGAAAAAGAGCGCGTCTGCCGCATATACATGACAGACAACGTCGAGCGCGTCATCGAAGTCGGCGGAAAGGAATGTGTGCTAGGCGAGTCGGATGGCGCGCTCAGGTGTTTTGATCTGGTGCTGAAACCGGGCGACGGCGCGGTACTGGCCGCAAATTTCAGATATTGCCGTCCGGGCATGCAGCTTTACCACGAGGATTTCATGCGACACGTTTACAAGGGCAAGGTGGCGGATTTCGCCGAGACGCGTGCCAACATCGCATGCAACAATCGCGGTGTCGGCGATCTCGTCTACAGGAAAGGCACGCAGCCCTCTTCCGCCCCTGCATTCACGATTGCGAATCTGACAAATGCTAAGGCCGCGAACAACACCATTTTTCTCAATGCCAACGTCCGGAATAGGGACGGGAATGTTTGGCTTCACTATGAAGGCAAGGGCGTGTCCGTCAGAGCCGTCCTTGATGCAGGAGCCAAGGCTCTCGAGACGGACGTGTTCCACCTGGAGGCAAATGGAGTCAGTTCTGCCGCTGAAGCCAATTCTGGCGTGCCGAAGGTTGCATTGGGTCGACAGTCAGGGAAGCCTATTGCCATTCCTGTGGGGGCGACAGGTCTTGAGTTCACGCTTGATACTGTAGATGCATATTTGCGCGAAGTCCATATTTGGTTTACGCCAAAGCAAGGGCGAGGAGGTGGAGATTGATCGGTCTGAAAGTTCTACTGATGTCGACGGCGGTGGGGGTCGGAGCCCCACGTCCATTGCAGGTCTATGACGAGATGCCTGCGAGAATGTCAGTGAACGCCGCTGGGCGAGTGCTTCATGATTTCGCCCTTGACGGGTTCGGCTGGCTCGAAGTGAATGCAACGGCAACTGGAACGTGCTTTCTCGTCTATGGCGAAAAACTGAATCCGGACGGAACCGTCGATCGCTGGGCGCCGAGGAACGTGCGCGTGGCGGCCGCGCTCTGGGAAATTGAAAAGACCGGCTGGCAACGTGTGCCTTTTGCGCCGGACATACGCAATTTGCTGCCGGCGGGGGAAGGTTCTCCGATCGACATAACGCCGCAGTTTGGGATTGTAGCCCCGTTTCGGGCGGTCGAAACCGTTCGTGCTCCGTTTCCGCTTGTGCTGGAGAGTTATCGTCGCAGACGCGTGGCTTACCCGTTTGATCTCGCAGAGTCGTCGTTCTTCTGCGATGACGAACGGCTTGTAAAGGTCTGGGATTTCTGCAAGTATTCCGTCTGGTCGACGTCTTTCACCGGGTATATGGTGGACGGCGACCGTGAGCGCATACCCTATGAGGCAGATGCCTATTCGACTCAACTTGCGGTGTACGGGATGAGTTCCGAGTACGCTTATGTGCGAAGGACGATCGAGTACCTGTATGCGCATCCGACATGGCCAACGGAGTTCAAGCAGGCGTCGATCATGAGCGCCTGGGCCGACTGGATGTACACAGGGGACTTGTCGTCTGTGGAGCGCCATTATGAAGTTCTAAAGACGAGTAAACTCCTGTCGCAGGCCGCACGGCCTGACGACGGTCTGTTGCTCACAGGCGGGGAGAAGGCGCCGAATTCGCTTTCGAATGCCAGGGGCTACGCGGATATCGTTGATTGGCCAGCGACGGAGCGCGACGGCTTCGTGTTCCGTCCGGTCAATGCCGTGGTCAATGCCTTTTACTACCGCAACCTTAATGAAATGGCAGACCTGGCGGAGGCTATCGGAAAGCATCCTGACGCGGAGTCGTTTCGTATGGAGGCTGCGCGCGTGAGGCGTTCCTTTCTCGGCGCCTTTCTGAATTCGGCGAATGGCTTGTGTTCAGACGGCGAGGGGACGTCGCATTCGTCCGTCCATGCAAATGCCGCAGCGTTGGCATGTGGAGTTCTGCCGAAGGATATGCGTCCACGCGTGGCGGCATGGCTGGCGTCGCGCGGCATGGCGTGCAGCGTCTATTTTTCCAATTATCTGCTTTCCGCCCTGTTCGAAAATGGACAGGAGGCGGCGGCCCTTGGATTGTTGACGGCGCAAAATGACAGGAGTTGGCTAGGCATGCTCGCACAAGGGGCGACGATGACGACGGAGAGCTGGAATGTAGACGTCAAGCCAAACGAGGACTGGAACCATGCCTGGGCCACAGTGCCTGTTGGGATCATTGCTCGCTATGTCTGTGGGGTCACCCCTTTGGAGCCAGGATTTTCGCGTATCTTGGTCAAGCCGAACTTAGGGACGCTTAAACGAGTGTCCGCCAGGATCCCGACGGCGAAAGGCCCGTTGACAATGTCCTTGACCGGCGACGTACTGACGCTAGATCTGCCGGCGCCAGCTCATGTCGCATGGCGCGGCAGAGAAAGCGACCACGACAGCGGAAAGGTTGTGTTGAAATGATTCTTGGCGCTTTTGTCTTGTGCGCGGCTTTGCCTCGCGTCGAGGTCAATATGGATTTTGGATGGCGATTTGCGTCCGGAGAACATCCAGAAGCACTGGCGGCGGTTGCTGAAGAATGTGCCGAAGGAGCTGCTGCGGGTACGAATTGCTGGAGGTCGGTCGATCTTCCGCACGATTTTCAGTTCGAACGCCAATGGGATATGAGGGCGAATGCCCTCCGCGGGTTCAAGCCGCGTTGCCGCGGCACTTACCGCAAGGTTTTCGCGGCCCCCGCTGAATGGAAGGGGCGACGTGTGTCGCTGGACTTCGGCGGCATCATGGCAACAAGCGAAGTCTATGTGAATGGACGCAGACTCGCATATAACGACTATGGGTATCTTGGCTTTGAGGTCGATGTGTCGCGCGCGATCACGTATGGCAAATCCAATGTTGTTGCCGTGGTGGCGGATTCCGGGCGAGAGGATTCGAGCCGTTGGTATACCGGGGCGGGGCTCTATCGGGGTGTTAGAATGGTCGCTCGCAGCGAGGTGTCGGTCGCGCGTCATGGCGTCAAGGTCACGACGCCGGTTGTCAACGCGGAAGCGGCCGAGGTCTCTGTGACAGTCGAGGTAGAGGGATTGTATCGTAATGCGAGGAGCCACGAGGTCGAGGTTGTTCTGCGTTCTCCGGAAGGTGTCGAAGTCGCGCGTACGAAGGCGGCGGCGCCCGTAGATCATCGTTACCGCTTGGCCGAGATCGTGTTGCCGCGGATGATGGTTGATTATCCTGCCCTCTGGGATGTTGATTCGCCACAGCTTTATACGTGCGAGACGTATGTTCGATGCGGCGACCTGGTATTGGATGTTGTCAGAACTCGGTTTGGTATCCGGACTATTGAGTATGGGCCGCAGTTCGGCTTCAAATTGAACGGGCGAAAGGTGTTTTTGCAAGGGATGAGCAACCATCATGACCTGGGAGCCGTGGGCGCGGCGGCATATCCGTCGGAGATGGCGCGCCGGTTCAGGCTAATGAAGGAATTTGGCTTCAATGCCGTAAGATGCTCTCACAATCCGTATTCCAGGGAGTTTTATGATTTGGCGGATGAGATGGGGATTCTTGTTGTGGACGAGCTCGCCGACAGCTGGTCTGGACGTGCCCCCGGCCGCCAGATTTGCGAAAACCCGTTTCAGCTTGTGACGGAATGGGTGAAAAGGGATCGCAACCACCCGTCCGTGATTCTCTGGTCTCTTGGCAATGAATTGCAGCATGACGAGAAGTTCAGCGGTTTCGACTCGAACGACGGAGGCGTTACCACGTATCGCGTCCTTGATACAATCCGTCGCCGATGGGATGACACGCGTCCGTCGACGGTCGCCATGTATCCTGCGCGCGAGGGCGGCTACACATGGCGTGACGGGGAGAAATGGAATTCCTATTTTGAGATACCACGGCTGGCGAGAGCATGTGGCGTTGCAAGCTTTAATTATGACTGTGAGCATTACGGCGAATTCTTCAAGTTGCATCCAGATCTCGTAATTTTTCAGAGTGAGGCGCAGACGCGGGCGTTGCTTGGGCCTTATTTTGCGATGGACCGATCGCGTACGGTTGGCCTGTCCTACTGGGGCGCTATTGCCTATTGGGGCGAGTCCTTCGGCTGGCCGGAAAAGGGGTGGGACAAATCGTTCTTCGGCCATGACTTAACGCCGCGTCCCTCAGCCTATCTGATCAGGACTGCATTTGTTGACGAACCGCAGGTGCGGGTGGCGGTCTACGAAGGCGATGACGAACGGGTGTGGAATGATGTCATGGTCGGCAACATTGACTTTTCGGAAAACTGGAATCGTGAGGCCGGATCAAAGGTGCGTGTGGCCGTGTTCACCAATCAGGATGAAGTTGAACTCGTTTTGAACGGACGATCGCTTGGTTTGAAGAGAAATGGTGTTGATGGAAGTTCCGGCAACGTCATTCTCTGGGACGATGTTTCGTTCGAGCCGGGGAAAATAGAGGCCATGGTTCGGGATGCGGACGGATCTGTCGTGGCGCGGCATGCGTTGGAAACGGCTGGAGAGGCCACATCTCTAAGATTGTCCCAGGAGTCGCAAAGATGGTTCGCGGATGGATACGACCTTTGTCATTTCCACGTCACGGCCGTAGATTCGCTGGGGCGGATCGTCCGCGACGCAAGTCCGCTAGTGCATGTCACAGTGTCTGGCGCCGGGCACCTGATAGCCTTGGATGAAGGCGATCATCGCACGGACACATTGTACGCCGAGTCGGCGAAGCGTTTGCATGACGGGCATTTGATGGCCATAGTGCGTGCTGGGCGTGTGCCGGGACATGTGACGATTCGCTGCGAGGCGGATGGTTTCGCTCCTGTTGAAACAACTGTGTCGCTGCAATGCGCACGATAATTAGGATGTTCTTGACAAACCTGCTTGTAAAATGAAAATCTGCATTCTCTTCTCCGGAATCGTTCCGCTTTTAGTGTCTGCTTCAAGCATTGTTTCGTTCCCTGGGGAGATCGGAGCGGCAGCTGGCTGGAAGTGTAGAGGAGGTGAAGCGGGCAAAATCGTCTATATCCCGTTTGAGGGATACTATGAATCGAAGGGCGGGCGCATTGAGTCGCCACGCTTTAAGCTTGATGGTGATTGCGGCAAAAACAGGTTCTACCGGTTGAAGTTTGACGCAAAGTGTTCTGTAGACGGCTATTGGTGGGTGGATTTTTTCGATGCTGAGGGTAGAACGCTTCCGGATGTGAATAGTCGCCTGTATTCGTCAAAGACATGGAAATCGTACGATGTCGTCGTGCCTGCGCATCCAAGTGCGGTGTTCGCACAGATCGCTTTAGTCACTCAGGTCGGAGCTTGCGCAAGAAATGTGCATTTCTCGCGCATTTCGACATCTGATGCAGCGAAATGGTGCAACGAGTTGGCGGCGGGGCTTCCAAAGCTCGAGATTTCAGTTGCGGATGATGCGTGGACGAAGCTTCCCGCAGCAAAGACGAAGATAATATCTGGGGAACCGTTGAATGTTGTCTTTCTTGGCGACTCCATTGTCAATGACATGTGGTGTGGCAATGCAGTGGCTTTGATTCAAGATTCATTGCCAGGTGCGAATCTGCGGTGCATGATTTCGGTACGAGGGTCTACAGGATGCTGGTATTACCATGAACAGTCGCATTTTGATGAATATGTTGGGAAATACAAACCCGATTTGGTTGTCATAGGCGGTATCTCGAATTTTCTGGGGCTGAAACGACATTCTTTCGCAGATGCCGAGAATGACATGGTGGAGACAATAAGAAAGTGCCGTGAAATAGGGGCAGAGGTGGTTGTCTGCACGCCTCCGCCGAGCTATGAATTTAGGCATGATGTGACGGTGCGGCCATTTGATGTTGCGTTGACGAAAGAAAAGACAGGTGTCGAGTATTTGCAGCAGGAATATGAAAGGCGAGCGGCAGCAAGAAGCTTCGTCCAGATATGGGACTTGACTACAGCTCCGTGTGAAGCAATTGCTCGGTCAGGAAAACCGCTCAATTGGTTCAAGCGGGATCCTGCGCACAATGACGATCGTGGCAAGCAGTTGATCGCGCAGACATTGGCGGCATATTTCCGCGCGGCAATGATGCGATGATGGACTGTGTGGGGACAGGCTCCGGAGCGGGCTCTGAAATGATGGTGTTCTCGACAGTTTTGGCAAGATATGGAGTTCGCGGAGAGACAAGACCCGCCGCATACCGAAAGTGTCGCTGATGTCTGGTTTTGAGAATCCGCCGCGTTTCGCAACCCTGTGGGAGTCCGCCCCCTTCGCCAATTTGGCAATTTGAGATTTCAATGCGGAACTTCTTGCCGACAGGGCGGCTACTGTGCCTTTAGGGGTAAAACCATGTAGAGGATCGCCGGTAGGGCGCGTTGTCCCCAGCGCGCCGCTATCTCTGATTCGCTTGACGACGACGCTCTCGTCGCGGCGTCATGGGGTCATGCCGCCCTACCATCGTTCGCGCCGCCCTGCCATCGCGCCTTTCAACCCTTCAACTTTTCAACCCTTCAACTTTTCAACCTTTCAGCTCCCCGCTTTCTGTGCCTCTTGCCGCGCCGCTGTGCCTTCGGCGCGTCGAGGAACACGGTCTCCGGCGATAGTATGTGCTCAAGCGCCTCAAAGACGCGCGAGAACACAGGCTCTGGGTCCTCCAGTATCTTCGCGACGACGCCGTTGCGCGGCGTCTCGTCGAGAAGGGCGGAGGTCGGCTTAGGGTCCTTCGTTTCCGTCGCCTGCCTCAGCCTCACGGCCATCGCCTTGTAGCGCATGAGCGTCTTGTACTTCGGGAGGAGCTCCGGCAGCCTCTCGCCGAGCCACCCCTTGATGCCGCCGTTGCGCCCTATTACTTCGCCCGACTCGTCGAACATCAGGCAGTTGTCCACGTAGCACTCAAGGTCCTGGAGCATCCCGCCGAGCCTGATCATCGCCTCCCGCGACTCCTTACGGGCGTTCCACACGGCAAGGACTTCCTCTGGCGTCGGCATCGGCGCGGAGGTCTTCCTGCGGGAGATCTTGCGCCGTTCGGCGGCGAGCCTGCGGCGTCGCTCGGTCTCGCGCTCGTAGTAGAAGGGGCGCCTGAGCCTGCGCAGGTCGCGCATGAGCCCGCGCTTCATTCTGTCGCGCTCGACGGGGTCGGCGAGTTTCGAGACCCCGTCGCGCATCGCGAGGCCCACGTCCACCATCGCGCAGGCGCAGAACATGAGGGGGTTGAACGTCGAGTCGAGGCAAGTGGCGGAGTTCTGCCACTTGAACCAGTCCTTTCCACGGAACACCCCGTCGGGCCGCTCCCTCATGCGCGGGCGGTAGGTGTGCATGTCGAGGTACCGCCCCGTCCAGGACTGCGCCTCGCTGTACGTCCAGCCCTTGTGGTATGCGTACCAGTACGCCGAGTGTCTGTATGCCGTTTCTGCCATCGGTGCGTATTATACCATAAAATAAGATTTCAGTGCGGAAAATCTTAGGCGGGGTTTTCAGTCGATTTTTCTGGCCGTTTCGGTAGGGAAAGGGCGGGATAGATGAGCGAAGCGGGACT
>JAFRBA010000203.1 GCA_017405115.1 Kiritimatiellia bacterium | reverse complement strand
GTATTCTACGGGATTATGGAGCTAAACGCTCGTCCCCTCCCCGGGGAGGGTAGCAAGGCTTTTGCCCCTCCAATCAACCACAGCCAATCTTTATGGGCACTAAACACTTCAGAAAAACTTGTTTACTTCTGGAAGCGACATTAAAAAATGGAGATGCGCCCGCGACGGGGCGGGGGGTTGATTTGGCGGGGGGTGGTATGATATAATATCCCTCAAATTTAATCACGCCCCCTGCGGGGCAATCTAAGGAGCAGAAAAGACATGGCCAAGACGCCGAAGTTCGCGAACGACAAGGTGTTCGCGTGGGTTGACAAGTGGAACAAGGTCTGCACGCCCGACAAAATCGTGGTCGTGAAGGGCACAAAGCAGGAGCATATCGCGATTTGCGAGATGATGGTCAAGAACGGCCAGTTCATCAAGCTTAACCCGAAGAAGCGCCCCGAATGCTACCTCGCCCGCTCGCACGAGAGCGACGTCGCGCGCGTCGAGGGCCGCACTTTCGTCTGCTCCAAGAAGGAGATCGACGCCGGCCCGACCAACCACTGGATGGATCCGGACGAGATGAAGAAGCTCATGCTCAAGAGCTACAAGGGCTGCATGAAGGGCCGCACGATGTACGTGATTCCGTTCGCGATGGGCCCGATCGGCAACCCGATCACCCAGTACGGCATCGAGATCACCGACTCGCCGTACGTCGTCGTGAACATGAACATCATGACGCGCACGGGCGACGCTGTCCTCAAGCACCTCGGCAAGGACGGCGAGTTCATCCCGTGCATCCACTCCGTCGGCGCGCCCCTCAAGAAGGGCGAGAAGGACGTTGCGTGGCCGTGCGCGAAGAACATCGAGGACAAGTTCATCACCCAGTTCCCCGAAGAGCGCCAGATCTGGTCGTTCGGCTCCGGCTACGGCGGGAACGCGCTGCTCGGCAAGAAGTGCTTTGCGCTTCGCATCGCCTCCAAGATGGCGAAGGACCAGGGCTGGATGGCCGAGCACATGCTCATCCTCACGCTCACGAGCCCCGAGCGCAAGCAGTATCACGTGACCGCCGCGTTCCCGTCCGCCTGCGGCAAGACGAACCTGGCGATGATGCTCCCGAAGCTGAAGGGCTGGAGGCTCCAGACGATCGGCGACGACATCGCGTGGCTCAAGCCCGGCGAGGACGGACGCCTCTACGCGATCAACCCCGAGAACGGCTTCTTCGGCGTCGCGCCGGGAACGTCGATGGACTCGAACCCGAACGCGCTCAAGAGCTGCAGGAAGGGCACCATCTTCACGAACGTCGTGCTCACGCCCGACAAGGACATCTGGTGGGAGGACATGGGCGTCAAGGCCCCGAAGGAGGGCGTCGACTGGAAGGGCAACCCCTGCTACGTCTGCAAGGACGACCCGTACCGCATGGGCCCGAAGCCCGACATGACCAAGGCGGAGATCAAGGAGCTCAAGTACGTCGCGGCCCACAAGAACAGCCGCTTCACGGCCCCGGCCGAGAACTGCCCCGTCCTCGACAAGGCCGGCTTCAACGGCCTCTACAAGAACAAGCCGACCGGCGTGCCGATCGACGCGATCCTCTTCGGAGGCCGCCGTCCCTCGACCAGTCCGCTGGTGAACGAGGCGAAGAGCTGGACGCACGGCGTGTTCATGGGTTCCGCCGCCGGCTCGGAGGTCACTGCAGCCGTGATCTCCGACCAGATCGGCCAGGTTCGCCGCGACCCGATGGCGATGCTTCCGTTCTTCGGCTACAACGTCGCGGACTACTTCCAGCACTGGCTGGAGATGGAGCGCACCTCGGCCGACGCGTCGAAGCTCCCGAAGATCTATTTCGTGAACTGGTTCCGCAAGGGCGAGGACGGGCGCTTCATGTGGCCCGGCTTCGGCGACAACAGCCGCGTGCTCAAGTGGATCTGCCAGCGCATCGAGGGCCAGGTGAAGGCGAACGTGACCCCGATCGGCAACCTTCCGCTGGAGAGGGACATCGACCTCTCCAACAACGAGGGCAAGTTCAAGGTCGTTCCCGCCGACCTGAGGGAGATTCTCAAGGTCGACGTCGAGGGCTGGAAGCAGGAAATCGCCACCGTCGGGGCGTCGTACGACGAGTACGACGCGAAAGCCTCGAAGGACTCCACGACCCGTTCGACTACGGCCAGGCGCGTCCCGAAGGCTCTCCGCGACATCCTCGCGTCCGTCACCTCCGCACTCTCAAGGTAAGGCGCCAGGCAAGGCTGGAAAAAGGAGGTCGGGGATTCCCCGCCCTCCTTTTTTGCAGGACTGCCATTTGGCGTTTAGCCTATGCCATCAGCTTGATGGACGAGTTGGCGCCGTCGGACTGCCGTGGCTTGAACGTCACGCCGTCCTCTATGTCGCGGCACATCTGGAAGACGTCCGTCCACGCGGCGATTCTGTAGTCGCGGTTCTTCACCAGCATCGCCTCTAGCATCTGGCAGAAGCCCTCCGACAGCTCGGGGCGGTATGCGCGCGGGTCGCGGGCCTGCGAGCCTTCGTCGCACTGGGCGCGCATCATGTTCTCGTTGTCCAGCCCGGGGAAGAGGAGCCTGCCGGTAGACAGGTGGTACAGCGTCGCCGCCAGGGAGTAGATGTCGGCCCTGCAGTCGAGCTCCATGTCTCCGTAGACCTGCTCCGGCGAGATGTAGGCCGGCGTGCCGAACACGTGGTCGGGCATGCCCTGCGGCCCGTCCTGTGATTCGAAGCGGTGCGAGATGCCGAGGTCGGTCAGCTTTATGACGCCGTCGGTGTTGATCATGATGTTCTCGGGCTTTATGTCGCAGTGGACCACGCCGTGGTCGTTCCACGCATAGTCCAGCGCGGCGGCGACCGATTCGCAGATCAGCAGGCAGTCCTGCTCGCGGACGTGCTGCTTTCGGCGCAGGAGGTCCGCGAAGGTGTACCCGTCGACGAACTCCATTATGTAGTACCAGTTGCCGTTGCCGTTGTCGAAGTCGTAGGCCTCCACGATGCCGGGGTGGTGGATCTCCTCGAGGATCCTCTCCTCGGCCCTGAACGCGCGGACTTCCGCCCCGTCGGACGCGTACTCCCTGTTCAGTATCTTGACCGCCACGAGCCTCTGGTTGGGTATGTCCCATGCCTTCCAGACAGTGGCCATTCCCCCGTCCCCGACCTTCTCTATCAGCTTGAGGTTCGGAATCTTGAGGATCCTGCTGCGGATCGTCAGCTGTTGCGTCGGCAAGTTGTCGTAATAGGCGTTGCTCATGATTCGCCGTTCCATTCCCTGAGCTTTCTGTGGAGCGTGCGGCGCGATATGCCGAGGGCCGCCGCTGCCTTGGTCTTGTTGTATTTGGCCGCCGCTAGGGCGGCGAGTATCTGCCGCTTCTCCGCCTCGTGGAGCGAGAGCTCGGCCGGCGGGGTGTCAGCGGGCGCCGGCGCTGCGGGGGCGTGGCTCTCCGTCTCCGGCGCGGCAGGCTGGGCCGGGGCGCGCGGCGCGGTTATCTCCACGGGCAGGTCGTCCGCCGTAAGCCTCTCGCCGTTGGCGAGGATGACCATCTTCTCGACTACGTTGCGAAGCTGGCGGACGTTTCCCGGCCACGAGTAGTCCTCCAGCGCCTTGAGCGCGGCGGGCTCGATTCCGGCGACGTGCCTTCCGCCGCCTGCGGAGAACTCCTCCATGAACCGCGCGACCAGCGGGGCGATGTCGTCGCGATGGTCTTTGAGCGCCGGCATGCGGATGTCGATCACGTTCAGGCGGTAGTAGAGGTCCTCGCGGAACGTCCCCTCCGCAACCATCTTCGCGAGGTCCTTGTTTGTCGCGCACACCAGGCGGAAGTCCACTGGCTGCTCCGCTGTACCTCCCAGGCGGCGCACTGACTTCGTCTCGAGCGTGCGCAGAAGGGTTATCTGCGTGGCCGTGTCGATCTCGCCTATCTCGTCCAGAAAGAGCGTTCCCCCCGCCGCGGATTCTATGCAGCCGCGCTTGCCCTCTCTGAGCCCGCCGGTGAAGGTGCCGGGCTCGTATCCGAACAGCTCAGACTTGAGCAGCTCTCCCTGGAACGCGGAGCACTCCAGCGCGACGAACGGCCCGTCGGCGCGCCTGGAGAGGCTGTGGATCGCCTGGGCGGCGAGCTCCTTGCCCGATCCGCTCGGGCCCTCTATGAGGACGGTCGCGTCGGTGGGGGCGACTTTCCTGATGAGGCGGTAGACGTTTTCCATCGCCGGCGACTTGCCGGTGAATCTCTCGAGCTCTCCGCCGATGCGGCTTCGCAGGTCTTTCACCTCGCGCTCGAGCGACGCCGTGTGCATTGCCCTGGCGACGCGCGCCTCGAACGCCCTGAGGTCGGTTATCGGCTTCTGGAAGAAGTCGTCGGCGCCGTCCTTCATGGCCTCCACCGCGAGGTCGACCGTGCCGTACGCCGTGAGGAGTATGACCGCCATGCCCGGATTCGCCGCCTTTGCCTTGCGCAGCAGGGCTACGCCGTCCTCCCCCGGCATCTTCACGTCCGAGATCATGAGAGCCAGGTCCGGGTTGGACTCCACCAGGCGCATCGCCTCCGCCGCGTCCGGCGCCGACAGGCAGTCGTATGACGGGCGAAACCACTTGGAAAGGGTGTCGCGCAGCATCTTCTCGTCGTCCACGATAAGTATCTTGGGCTTCATTTCAGCTCCCGTATCCGCCGTTCCAGCCGCGGCAGGCATATGGTGAACGTCGTGCCTTGGCCGCATTTCGACTCGGCGGATATCCTTCCGCCGTGGTCCCGTACGATCCTCGCGGAGATCATGAGCCCGAGGCCGGTTCCCTTCTCCTTCGTCGTGCGGTATGGTTCGAAGAGGTGTGCGATCTGCTCGTCGTTCATCCCGGGCCCGTTGTCGTGGAACGTCACGGAGACGTCGCGGTCGTCGGAGGCGATCACGATCTCGATCGCCCCGCCGTCCGCCATCGCCTCCAGCGCGTTCTTCACGATGTTGAAGAACACCTGCTCCATCTGGTTCTTGTCGAGCGCCACTGACGGCAGCGCGGCGGGGATGTCGAGCGTCACGCGGATGCGCCGCTCCTCCATCTGCTGCCGGAGCGCCGCGAGGCAGCTCTTGAGCGGGTCCGCCAGCGAGCCGGGCATCAGGTTTGGGCGTGAGGGGCGGAGGGCCGAGAGGAAGCTCCGGATGATTCCGTCGAGCCGCTTGACCTGGTTCATGCAGATGTCGATGGCGTCGGCGTCGGAGGGGTCGCGCTTCAGAAGCTGGAGGTTGAGGGCGATTGCGTTGAGCGGGTTGCCGATCTCGTGCGCGACTCCGGCGGCCAGATCGCAGACTGCCTTGGTAGCGCCTGCGCGCAGCTCCTCCTCCGTGCGCGCCTTTTCCGCCGTGACGTCGCGTATGTAGACGATCGTCTCGTCGCCAAGCGGCGCGGTCTGGATCTCCAGCGCGCGCTCCTCGGGGTACGTCACCGCGACCTCGCGGCGCGAGGCCCTGCCGAGGGGCAGGTCGAGCTCGCGGATCGCGTCGGCGGGGTCCGCGCCAAGCAGCTGGCGCGCCGCCGGATTGTGCTGGACGGCCTCGCCGTTGGCGTCGAGGCGGACGATCCCCTCCTTGAGGGCGTGGATGAGCATGTCGGTGCGCGCGTATTCATCCGCCACCAGTTTGTATTGCTCGCGGAGATGCGTGGCATCGAGTTTGTCGATGTGCTTCCTGACCCCTTTGAAGAAATCCTTCACGATGTGGCATATTATAGCATATTCTCCGGCGCGATGCCTCCCTTGAAGAGCCCCATGCAGAGCCAAGTCGCTTTTCTTGGGTTGCTCGATTGTGAGACGCTATGGTTTGCGCCTTCGGCGCGGACCACGAACCCGTCGGCGCGGCGAATCGCGCGTTGTGCGCGATTGCGTGGAGCACGGCGCCTATTCGCCCGAAGGCCTCGGCTGGGCTCCATGCTGACCATTCGTTCGCCTTCGTCTGCCCGGCCTTCGCGAAAGCCGCCGCGCACCACGCAAACCTTCGGTTCTCGCCGCGCCGGCGGACACGAACGCCCGCTTTCGCGGGACACGAACACTTTGCCGATTCACTTGCCTTGCCTGTCGCACTTCAAGAGCAGAACGGTCTTGGGGCTCGCCAGAGTTCAAGACCATTCAGCTCCTCCACTCCTC